>JAPSIC010000007.1:39406-52511 GCA_031179165.1 Brevibacterium sp. | reverse complement strand
TGCCCTCGTAGACGCTCGTGCCGTCGGCGCGGGTGAAGTGGGGAAGCAGACAGCCGGGCAGGGCCTGGGGTCGGTATTCGATCGGATCGACGAAGGGGACGGGTCCGGGCCGGACCCGCGAGGTCCCGGCGTACTCGTAGCCGACGACGAGGCCCTCGGAATGGAACTCGCTCGTCTTCACCTCCAGCGCCTCCCGGACCCTGGCCCGGGCGGCCGCGCCGTCCTGAGTCTCCTCGGTCATGTTCGCGGCGATGAAGTCGTAGGCCAGCGCCTTCCCGTTCGCCGCGGCGTCGGCGATCATCCGGGCCGCGACGGGCCGGCGCTCCTCCTCATAGCTGTCGAGGAGCTCCGGCTCGGCCCAGCCCTCGGTGACGGCGATGAGCTTCCAGGCGAGGTTCTCCGCGTCCGAGACGCAGGTGTTGAACCCGTGCCCGCCCCACGGCGGGTTGAGGTGGGCGGCATCGCCGACGAGGAACACCGTGCGCTCGCTCTCGGCCGCGCCGTAGGAGTCGGCGAGCAGCATCCGCGCCGTCCACGAATCGGTGGCGAGCACCTCGATGTCGACGTCCTCGCCCACTCCGGCGAGTGCGCGGAGGGCGGCGGCCACCTCGGCGGGGTCCTCGATCGGATCGCAGCCCTGGAGGATGGCCCACCAGGTTCCGGTGCGGTCGAGCTCTCCGATCATCCCCGAGACCTCCTCGCCGACGACCCACCACTGCACGGCGGGATCGAGGGTGACCCTCTCCCGCAGTCTCGCCGAGGTGAAGACGACGTTGAAGTTCGGGCGTGGGGCGCTCGCTCCCTGCAGGGCGATGCCCAGTGACCGGCGGACCCGGGAGGCGCCGCCGTCGGCCCCGACGATCCACCGGGCGGAGATCGCCCCGGCCGCGGGCGCGGTTCCGGACCCTGACCTCGCGTCGGCTCCGAGCCGTGACCCGGCGGAGGCAGCGCCGGCGACGCTCTGCTCGGGCACGGCTTCGAGGAGGAGGCGGGAGGTACCGCGGTCGACGCCGGTGGCGCGGACACCGGTGACGAAGGTGATGTGCTCGGAGGCGGCGACGGCCTCGCGGAGGACGAGTTCGACCTCCGGCTGGGGGATCTGCTGCCCGCACTCGGGCTGGAGTTCGTAGTCGCCGTCGACGAGCTGGAAGGCGCCGTGGAAGCGGCGCAGCTCATGACCGGTCAGTCCGGTGCAGAAGATGACGTCCTGGGAGTAGGAGACGTCGAGTGCGGCCGCGGAGCGGACGGCGTCGGCGAGTCCGAGCCCGCGCAGCAGCGTCATCGTCCGCGCGTTCGTCGTCTTCGCCCGGGGCCGGAGAAGGTCGACCTCGGTGCGGGGCTCGACGATGACCGAATCGATTCCGTGCTGGGCCAGGCGCAGAGCCAGGTACATACCGCTCGGCCCGCCGCCGGCGATGGCGACGGTGGCGGAGCCTGGGACGGCGGCGATCGAGTGCATCACGGTCATGCACGCACTTCCTTCTCGGTCTCGGGACCGCGGTCGGGGGTGGTCGGGGCCGCTGCGGCGGCCGCGCCGGAGGTGAGGCGATCACGCAGGGGCATGATGATCGCGACGATGGCGCCGAGGGCGGCGGGGACGGCGAACCAGACGGCGGCGGCGTTCGGGGATCCGCCGATCGTCGCGGCCAGTCCACCATAGACCGGGCCGGCGATGGCTCCGAAGCGGCCGATGGCCAGGGCCCAGCCGAGGCCGGTGGCGCGGATGCGTGGCGGATAGAACTGGGCGATGTGGTCGTTGATCATGTTCTGGGTGCCCATGCCGCCGACGCCGGCGAAGAAGATGCCGACGAAGAGCAGGGCCGGGCTCTGGGTGGCGGAGACGAGGACGAGCGCGAGGGCGGCGATCGTGAAGCCGAGGATGACCATGTACTTCGGCGCCGTCCGCTGGGCGATGATCATGATGACGATCGTGCCGATGATGCAGCCCAGCGAGTACACGGAGAGGAAGGTGATCGACGACTGGGTCGAGAATCCGGCGCCCTGCATGATCACCGGCAGCCAGGTGGTCAGGCCGAACATCGTCAGCATGGACAGCAGGCAGACCAGCCACAGCAGCAGGGTCGGCAGCAGGCGGCCGGTGGCGAAGAGCCCGGAGATGCCCTGGTCGGCGCGGGTGCCCGGGATGGCCGAGGTGCTGCGCGTGCCCTGGTCGATCGAGGCGCTGCGGACCGAGGCCGACCGCAGGCGCCGGCTCGAGGCGGCGGCGTCCGATGCGCCGCGGTCGGCGCGGTCGGCGAGGAAGACCTCGGATTCGGGCAGCAGGAACCAGACGGCGGCCAGGAGGATCAGGGAGAGCCCGCCGAGGGCGTAGACGGGGCGCACGCCGTGGTCGACGACGATCCCGGAGGCGACGAGCGCACCGACGAGGGAGCCGACGGGAGGGCCGAGCAGCACCGCGCCCACAGACAGGGAGACCTTGCCCTTCGGGGCGAACTCATTGGCGAGCGCCACCGCGGTCGGCAGCACTCCGCCGACGCCGAGGCAGGTGAGGAAGCGGAAGACGGCGAACCAGGTGAAGTCGGGCGCAAGAGCGCACAGGATCATGCCGATGCTGAAGGTCGCCAGCGAGGCCAGGAGCAGACGGCGACGGCCCCACCGGTCGGTCAGCGTGCCCGCGGCCAGGGAGCCGATGAGCATGCCCACGAGCGCGATCGACCCGACGGTGCCGGCGAGGCTCTTGGTCACACCCCACTCGGGGTTGCTGAGGAAACCGGGCAGGGTCGCGCCGTAGACGTAGAGGTCGTAGCCGTCGGCCAGGAGCGCGAGGAAGCAGAGGAACAGGATCACCCAGGTCGGTGTTGTCTTCGGAGTCATGTCTTCGCCTTTGAAGTCGGTGGTGCGGATGGCTGGAGTGGGACGGTGGAGTTGATGGTGCGGATAGCTGGAGTGGGACGGTGGAGCTGATGGTGGATCGGGATCAGGAGTGGCGGCTGGAGTTGGCCACGACGGTGTTGGTCAGGGTGCCGAGGCCCTCGACCTCCACCTCGACCGTGTCGCCGGGCTGGAGCAGCCATTCGGGGGTGCGGGTGTAGCCGACGCCCTCGGGCGTGCCGGTGGCCAGGAGGTCGCCGGGGCGCAGGGTGAAGGTGCGGGAGATGAGCGAGAGCGTCGAGCCGACGCTGTAGACGATGTCGGCGGTGCTGCCATCCTGGACGGTCTCCCCGTCGACCCGGGTCTGCACGCGCAGTCCCTGATCGAGGTGGCCCAGCTCGGCGGACGGGACGATGGGTCCCAGCGGCCCGGAGTTGTCCCCGTTCTTGCCGAGGATCCATTGGGAGGTCAGCTTCTGGGCGATCCGCGAGGTGATGTCGTTGAAGGTCGAGTAGCCGACCACCGCGTCGAGGGCCTGCTGCTCGTCGACGTCGACGAGGGTGTCGCCGACATAGGCGACGATCTCACCCTCCCAGTCGAGCCCGCGCTCGCCGGAGGGAACGGGGATCTCGGCACCGCCGACAGTGAGGCTGCGGGTCCAGCGGGCGAAGAGGGTGGGATGCTCCGGGAAGGCCTGGTCCTTGAAGCTGCCTTCCGCGTGGTGGGCGCGGTAGTTGAGCCCGATGCAGATGACGCGCGCCTCGGGGAGGACCGGAGGGACCACCGTGTAGTCGGCGAGGGACACGAGATCGGTCGCCGAGGCGGTGCCGGAGTCGGTCGCGGAGGCGATGCCGGAGTCGGCCGCCGAGGCGGCGCCGGAGTCGACCGTCGAAGCGGTGCCGGAGTCGGTCGCGGAGGCGATGTGCCCGGCCGCGTCCGACCAGAACTCGCGGAGCTCGGCGAGGATGCGCGCCTCGGTCTCGGAGACCTGGTCGGCGACGTGAACGGTGAGATCGGGGGCCTGCAGGCCGATGAGCTTCATGCGAGTCCTCAGAAAGAGATTAAACATATGTATGTTTTGCTGGTTATACTGAGAATATGGCACACATCACCGAGGATGTCCAGAAATCCACCGAGACGGACCTTCCCCGTCTCGCCCTGCAGACGCGGCCGCTCTCGCGCGCCGAGCAGCTGGCCGAGTCCATCCGCGAGGCGATCCGGGAGCAGGAGATGTCGGCCGGCGACTTCTTCGGCACCCTGGAGACGATCCGCGAGAACACGGGGCTGGCACGCACCACCGTGAGCGAGGCGGTCAAGCTGCTGCGCGACCGCGGGGTGCTCGTCGTCAAGCCCGGCCGTGGAGGCGGACTCTTCGTCGCCGCGACGACGCCCCTGGTGCGGCTGCGCCATACGCTGATGAGCTTCGAGGGCGATCCGGTCACCGCGGCCGACGCGATCGAGCTGCGCGAATCCCTGGAAGAGCTCATCGCCGTCAAGGCGGCCGCGCATCGTCGGGCCGCCGATGTCGCCGAGCTCGAGGAGATCCTCGTCGAGATGCGCACGGCCGAGACCTGGGACGGGTTCATGCAGGCGAACTGGCACCTGCATGCCAAGATCGCCGCCATCTGTCCCAACGCGATGGCCCGCTCCGTCTACGAGAGCACACTCGGCTTCCTCTCGGGCGGGCACGCCGAGCAGGACGACGAGGTCGATGAGAACTACTGGGGAATTCGCGTGGCGGTGCACGAGGAGCTCGTCGCCGCCATCGCCGCAGGCGACGTCGAAGCCACTCGCGCCGCGGTCGCCGCCCATGCCTCGTCGCGAGGCTGACCGCCGCGAGGCCGGACTCCGCCCGCGCAGCCGAACGCCCTGCCGCGAGGCCCCCACCGACCAAGGAGATGACAATGACCGACCAGACGCCGTTCCGGCAGTTCCTCTACCCGCCCGGGCATCCTCGCATCGAGGAGCTCAAGGGCCTCGACGCCTACGAGTACCGGGAGGTCGCCAAGACTCCCGGCACCTTCACCGGTGGACTCATCGAAGGGTGGACCCCGCTCTATCCCGGTGACTTCACCGGCGTGACCAGCGACGGCACACTCATCGAGGGCCTGTACCCGTTGGAGCCGGCGCTGCCGGGGGAGGAGGCTCCGGTCGCGCAGATGGTCGCGGCCGCCGAGGAGCTCTTCGCCCGGTGCGGCCCGGAGGAGGCGGAGAAGCTGCGCTACGCCGTCGACGCCCCGGAATGGCAGACCTGGGCGAACCCCGAGTTCATGCAGTTCGACACCGGTCTGCGCCTCGAGTTCACCTCGGAGCAGGTGCGGCGGGCCGCCCTCGACCTCGTCCGGGCCAGCCTCAGCGAGGAGGGCTATGAGCTCACCCGCGCGATGATGAAGATCAACGGGTTCCTCGGCGAGGTCGTCGGGCTCGAGACCATCCTCGGGGAGTTCTCCTACAACTTCGCCGTCTACGGCACTCCCCATGCCGAGGAGCCCTGGGGCTGGCAGCTCTACGGGCACCACTGCGCGCTCAACTGCCTCGTCGTCGCCGGGCGGATGTCCCTGGCCCCCGTGTTCCACGGGGCCGAGCCCAATGAGATCGACGCCGGACCCGACGCCGGACTGCGCGCCTTCGACGACCGCGTCGACGCGGGCTACCGGGTGATGGAGGCTCTGACCGATGAGCAGCGGGCGCAGGCCGTGGTCTTCGCGGACATGGTCGATGCGGCGATGCCCGACGGGCGGGTCCATCCCGGCGATGAACGCCACTTGGCCGGCGCCTTCCAGGACAACCGCGTCATCCCCTACGAGGGGGTGCGCGTCTCGGAGCTCGCACCGGACGCCCAGGCCGCGGTCCTCGACTTCGTCGCCACCTACCTCATCACCCTGCCGGAGGGGCCGCGGGCGGCGAAGGAGCGGGAAGTGCGCGAGCACCTCGGCGATTCCTGGTTCTCCTGGATCGGCGGCACAGAGCCGGGCGAGGTCTACTACTGCCGGTTCCAGTCGCCCGTGCTCATCGTCGAACTCGATCACCACTGCGGAGTGTTCCTCGACTACGACGTCCCGCAGCGCTTCCATGTCCACACCGTGATGCGTGTGCCCAACGGCAACGACTACGGCCGCGCCTGGGTGCGGCAGTGGCAGGAGCGAGACGAGTCGGAGCGAGACGAGTAGGAGACTGTTGTGGCCGCGGCTCCTCGGGTCGATACTGGTGTCGGTGGACGCGCATCAGCGGCCGCCTCTGACATCCCGAGGAAGCCATGGACGACGCGAATCCCCACCCCCAGCCGCACGACGTCTCCGCTCCACCGCCGCAGGCCGTCCCGGCCGGTGACGATCCCGAGCCGCCGCCGAACGGGCACCGGACGTTCCTCCACGTCCTCGTCAACACCGCGGTCGCCAACACGACGACGAGCTTCCTCTGGTTCGGTCTGACCTTCTGGGTCTACCTCGAAACCCGATCAGTGCTCGCGACCGGGGTCATCGGCGGTGCCTACATGCTGCTCGTCGCGGTCTTCTCCATGTTCTTCGGCACCCTCGTCGACCGCTTCCGCAAGCATCGGGTGATGCTCCTGGCGACGGTCGGCACGCTGGCGATGTTCGCTCTCTCCGGGATCGTCTACCTGCTCCACCCGGAAGCGGTGCTCCTCGACCTCCGCGGCCCCTGGTTCTGGATCTTCGCCGTCATCCTGCTCACCGGAGCCGTCGTCGAACAGCTGCGCAACATCGCCCTGTCCACGACGGTGTCCCTCCTCGTCCCCGGGCCGCGAAGAGCGAACGCCAATGGGCTGGTCGGCACCGTGCAGGGGCTCGCGTTCCTCGTCACGAGCGTGTTCAGCGGCTTGGCGATCGGGCTGCTCGGAATGGGGTGGACGCTGCTCATCTCGGTGGTGCTCATCGCCGCCGCCATGGTCCATCTGCTCCTCCTCACCATCCCCGAACCGGTGATCGTCGCCGCCGAGGGGCAGCCGAAGTGGGTCGATGTCCGCGGGGGCTTCCGTGCCGTCCTCGCCGCCCCGGGTCTGCTTGCCCTCGTCGTGTTCACCACCCTGAACAACCTCGTCGCGGGTGTCTACATCGCGCTGACCGACCCGTACGGCATCGAGGTATTCGGCAGCGTCGAGCTGTGGGGCGTCGCGCTCGCCGTCGTCTCCTCGGGTTTCATGGTCGGCGGCGCGGTCATCGCGAAGTTCGGGCTCGGGAGCAATCCCATCAGGACGATGCTGCTCTTCGCCGCTCTCATCGGCGTCGTCGGCGCGGTCTTCGCGCTGCGCGACTGGTGGTGGCTCTACGGGCTCGGCCTGTGGGTGTTCTTCGCGATCATGCCAGCGGTCGAAGCCGCCGAGCAGACGGTGATCCAGCGGGTCGTGCCGTTCCGGCAGCAGGGCCGCGTGTTCGGGTTCGCGATGACCTTCGAAGCGGCGGCGGCTCCGGTGACGGCGTTCCTCATCGCCCCGATCGCCGAGTTCTGGACGATTCCCTACATGGAGACCGCGGCCGGCCGCGAAACCTGGGGCTGGCTGCTCGGCGAAGGACAGGTGCGCGGAATCGCCCTCGTCTTCGTCGGCGCCGGGCTCATCTCGATCCTGCTCGGCCTCGGAGCCTTCCTCACCCGGTCGTATCGGATGCTCTCGACCCAGTACGCCGAGGCGGCCAAGGCAGAGGCGGCCAAGGCAGACCCGGCCGAGTCCTAGGCGTCCTCGTCCATCTCGGCCAGGGTCTTCGCGGCGACCGCGAACGCCGTGTTGGCGCTGGGCACCGAGCAGTAGATCGCGGACTGGAGCAGGACCTCCTTGATCTCCTCCCGGCTGAGGCCGTTGCGGATGGCCGCCTTGACGTGCATGGCCAGCTCCGCCTCGTGCCCGCCGGCGATCATCGCCGTGAGGGTGATCGCCGAGCGCATCCTCCGGTCCAGGCCCGGCCGGGTCCAGATCTCACCCCAGGCATAGCGGGTGATGAGGTCCTGGAAGTCGGCGGTGAAGTCGGTGATGTTCGCGTTGGCCCGGTCGACGTGGGCGTCGGAGAGGACCTCGCGTCGCACGCTCATCCCTGCCGCGTGCACCTCGTCGCGCGAGGCCTCACGCGGCCCCGCTGCCGTGGGCAGACCCGCTTCCTCCGCCACGGCGGCCTGGTCGCGGCCGGCGCCGCCGTGGATGAAGTCATGGAGCAGTCCGGCGGTGACCTCGGGCGCTTCGATCGGCACCAGGTGGGCGGCTCCCTCGATGACCTCGAGCAGGCCGCCGGGAACTCCATTGGCGATCTCGACGAGCTTGGTCGGCGGGGTCGGCTGGTCCTCGGACCCCGCCACGGCCAGCACGGGCAGGGCGATCTCGGGCAGGCGGGAGCGGACGTCGAATGAGGACAGGGCGTGGCAGAGCCCGGCATAGGAGAACCGGTCGGCGTCCTGGAGGGAATGCAGCAGTGCCGCCGAGTCCTCGGGCTCCCGGTCCATGAATCCGGGCCCGAACCACCGCTGCGCCGAGCCGACGACCTGCGTCGGCGTCCCGGACGTCGCCACGAGCTCGGCCCGGTCGACCCACGCCGCGGGCTCGCCGATCTGTGCCCCGGTGCAGAAGACCGCGACGTGACTGAACCGCTCCGGCCGGTCGAGCGCCAGCTGCAGGGCGATCGCGCCGCCGATCGAATCCCCGGCCAGGGCGATCGGGGCGGTGGGATCGGCGACGTCGGGCAGGACGCGGTCGATGGTGGCAAGGACCGCCTCGGCGAGTTCGCTCATCGTCAGGGAGGGGACCGACGGCGCTCCCGCGGAGCCGGTGCCGACCGGCCCGGATCGTCCGTGGCCGGGCAGATCGATGCCGATGACGGTGGCGCCGGGGCTCAGGCGTCCGAAGGCCGTCGCGGCTCGCTGCCACAGCGCTGAGACCGAGGTGCCGAGGGACGGGAGGACGACGAGCACCTCCGGTGCGCCGGAAGCACCGGGGGCGTCTGTGGGGCCGGAGAGCGCAGACGTCACGGCGGTGGGAGCCGCCGGGGGCGCTGGGGCGGCGCCGGGCTGACTGGGGGCGGCAAGGACGGTTGCGGTGAGTTCCACGTCAGAACGCTTTCGGGTCGGGGAACAGAGGGTCGGTGGTGGCAGGGTCGGTCGCGGAGACGGTCCGAAGGATCTCCCGTCGGATCTCCTCCGCATCGCCGAGGTAGTTCTCGGGGTCGAGCAGGCCCTCGATCTCCTCCCGGCCGAGGACGCTCCCGAGCTCGGCCGCGGGGTCGGCGCCCGGTGCGAGGGCCGCTTGGATCTGGGCTTTGCTCAGGCGGTCGCCGAGGACGATGGAGAGCCGTTCGCTGAGGATCCCGGGGCAGGCGGCGTCGAGGTTGCGGCGCATCGCCTCGGGGTTGGGGGTGAGTCCGTCGATCATGCCCTCGAGGAGGGACAGGGACGACCGGGACAGAATCAGGAGTTCGGACAGGGCGGGCCACTCCGCATGCCACGCCCCGTCGGAGCGCTCCTCGACCGCCTCGGCGGCGGCGACGGCCAGGGTCGACAGGGCCGCGGGGGCGCGCATCCCATTGCGGTGGAGCAGGACGGCCGCGGTCGGGTTGAGCTTGTGCGGCATCGCCGAAGACCCACCGGTCGTGGCCAGCCTGATCTCACCGATCTCCGGGCGGGCGCCGACGAGGACATCGCGGGCGATCGTCGACCCCACGCTCACGCATTGGGCGAGGTGGGAGCCCCAGTTGAGGACCCGGACACGGTTGCTGTGCCAGGGGGCCGGGGGAGCGGAGAGCGCGGCATCCGGGCCGCTGAGCTGGACATGGAACTCCCGGAGCAGCGTCTCGGTCTGCTCGGCGGCGAACTCCCTGATCGCCGCGCGCGTCCCGGCCGCCCCGCCGACCTGCACTGCGTCGACGACCGGTGTGAGGGTGAGGACCTCGTTGACCTTCGCGGCCCAGTTCGCCGCCCTGAGGCCGAAGGTCGTCGGCAGCGCCGGCTGGGTCAGGGTCCGAGCCAGGCACGGCGTCGAGGCGTGCCGGTCGGAGAGCTCGGCCAAGCCGTCACGGATGACGCCGAGCACCGCGGCGTTCTCCCGGACGACGCGGGAGACGAGCAGGCCCAGCGCCGAGTCCAGGACGTCCTGGCTGGTCAGCCCCCGATGCAGGATGCGAGACGCCTCCGCGCCGAGTCCCCTGCGCACGCTGGTCAGGAACGGGATGACGGGGTTTCCGCCGCTCTCGGCCTCGGCGGCGAGCTCGGCGATGCCGGTGTCGTCGCTGAGGCCGGACCGGATGGTGGCCTCGATCCCGCTGATCGCCTCGGTTCGGACGTCCTCACCGATGAGCCCGGCCCGCGCCTGCGCCTCGACCCAGGCGGTCTCGACCTCCCCGAGCGCGGACACGAGCGCGACATCGTTGACCGCCTCCGCCCCGCGCAGATCGCCGGGGGCGAACAGGGATCGCGTGGGGGGAGTCGTGTCGCTCATCGTCGTGTCCTCACTTCTCTGCGGAGCCGGTGGTGCCAGTCGTGGTGCGCCGGGTCTCAGTCCACGTGCCCGGGGAACCGGAGGAACGGGGTTTCGTCCTCGCCCTGCAACCGTATGTCGAATCGCAGGGATCCGTCAGCCTCGCGGGTGGCGATGAGCCGGTCCCGGTCGGCGGGATCGAGGGAGGACAGGAACGGATCAGCGGCCAGCGCCTCGGCGTCCTCGGGCAGGTAGGCGCGGGTGAAGAGTCGGTTGAGCAGGCCGCGGGCGAAGACGACGACGCTGATGAAGGCCGGTCGTCCCGGTTCGGTGGGCCCGGGGTTGAGCGTCGAGAAGCTGAACCGGCCCTCCGGGTCGACCTCGCAGCGGCCGAAGCCGGTGAAGGTGAAGCCGTCGCGTCGCAGGGAGCCCGTCTGGCGTGAGACCGTGCCCGTCTCGTCGGCCTGCCAGATCTCGATCAGGGAATCGGGGACCGGGACTCCGGCGCCGTCATAGACGACACCGTGGAACTGGACCGAGTGCGGTGCGGCGGGCGGGACGAGCTCGTTGTCCCCGGGGTAGGGCAGGGCGTAGCCGTAGAACGGGCCGACGGTCTGCCCGGGGGTGGCGGTGAGGTCGCGGCTGTCGGGGCGCAGATCCTGTTCAGTCATGGTCCTCTTCTTCCATCCAGGTCCGGTTGCTGCCGGTGAGCACGATGTCCCAGTTGTAGCCCATGAGGAACTCGTGCTCGGTGACGTCGTGGTTGTAGGTGGCGACGAGCCGGTCACGGGCCTTCTGGTCGGTGATCGACTGGTAGATCGGGTCGAGCGCGAACAGGGGGTCGCCGGGGAAGTACATCTGCGTGACCATGCGCTGGGTGAACTCGGTGCCGAAGAGGGAGAAGTGGATGTGGGCCGGGCGCCAGGCGTTGTGGTGGTTCTTCCACGGATAGGGGCCCGGCTTGATCGTGATGAACGAATAGGAGCCGTCCGGACCGGTCAGGGTGCGGCCGACGCCGGTGAAGTTGGGGTCGATCGGGGCGGGATGCTGGTCGCGCTTGTGGATGTAGCGCCCGGCGGAGTTCGCCTGCCAGATCTCGACGAGCTGACCGGCGACGGGCCGCCCCTCACCGTCGAGCACCCGCCCGGTGACCTTGATGCGCTCGCCGATCGGCTCACCGCCGGCCTGGACGGTGAGATCGGATTCGAGGATGCCGATGTCACGGTGTCCGAAGGCGGGGGAGAAGAGCTCGATGGTCTCCGGGTCCGCATGCCGGGGGTCCTTGGTCGGATGGCGCAGCAGCGACGAGCGGTACGGCGGGTAGTCGAGCCGCGGCTGCGTCTCCGCCGGCCTGCCGGCGGCCACCGCGGCGGCGTGGGAGGCTTCGATCTCCTCGATCTCCGCGCTCAGGGTCGCCTGGGACTCCGCGGCGTCGTCGGGACCGGAGAGCTTCTGTGCACCCATGGTCGCACCTTTCTGTTGGTGGGAATCTGATGATCGGGGAATCTGCGGCTGAGCCGGGGTCGGTGTCTCAGTCATCGGGCCACCCGGTGTAGCACTCGGCGAGGTATCTGCGACCGTGGACGGACTCGAGCATCGAGCGGAGCTCGCCGAGGCTGCGGCGGGTCTCGAACGCGTCCTGATCCGGGTCGGTGTGGAGCATCCGGGTCATCTGGTAGGAGAAGTTCTGCGCCTTCCACACGCGCCGGGTCGCCGCCTGCGAGTAGCCGGACAGCGCCTCGGCGTTGTCGTGGGTCATAGCGGAGATCAGGGCCGGGGCGAGCACGGAGACGTCGGCGAAGGCGAGGTTGAGGCCCTTGGCGCCGGTCGGCGGGACAGTGTGGGCGCTGTCGCCGGCGAGGAACAGCGATCCGTGCTGCATGGGCTCGTGGACGGCGGACCGGAACGGCAGGACGGTCTTGTCGATGATCGGCCCGGTCTTGAGCTCGAAGCCGTCGGGCCCGGCCACGCGCGCCTGCAGCTCGGTCCAGATCCGGTCCTCGGACCAGTCGGCCGCCTCGGTGTCGGGAGGGGTCTGGAAGTACATGCGCTGGACGGTGTCGCTGCGCTGGGAGATGAGGGCGAAGCCGCGCTCGGAACGGGAGTAGATGAGCACCTCGTGGCTGGGCGGAGCCTCGCAGAGGATGCCGAACCAGGCGAAGGGGTACTCGTGGAAGAACTTCTCCTTCCGCTCTGCCGGGATCATCGCCCGGCACGGGCCGCGGGATCCGTCGGCACCGACGACATAGCGGGCGCTGATGCGCAGATCATCGCCGTCGGCGGTGGTGGCGCGGACCCAGGGCCGTTCCGTGCCGATGTCGCCGAGGCTGGTGTCGGTCACCGAGAAGAAGGTCGGCCGCGAAGTGCGGGCGCGGGCGGCGGCGAGGTCGACGAAGATCTCGTTCTGCGGGTAGAGCCAGACGGATTCGCCGACGAGGCTGGGGAAGTCGAGGGGGTGGCTGATGCCGTCGACGCGGATGTCGATGCCGTCATGGCGGTGGCCTGCGGTGAGGACCCGGGAGTCGACGCCGTCTGCTCCGAGCATGCGCACGGAGCCGGCTTCGAGGATTCCGGCGCGGTGGGTGTGGGCGATGTCGTCGTGACTGCGATTGTCGACGACGACCGAGTCGATGCCCGCGTTGTGGAGCAGATGAGCGAGCATGAGTCCGGCCGGACCGGCTCCGACGATGGCGACATCGGTCTGAAGTTCTGGCACCTGGGCCTCCTTGCCTGACTGGGTGACTCCAGTGTGCTCCGCACCACTGGCACTGCGCGAGACGGTTCTCATTCAATGAGAGGCTTGCGTGGTGGTCGCCTCCGATGTGCGGCCGCTCTCCGGGCGTCGGTCGCCTCCGACGTGCG
>JAPSIC010000007.1:0-39306 GCA_031179165.1 Brevibacterium sp. | reverse complement strand
TTGGCCTGGTGCTCGGATTCGTCCTCCAACGCGGACGGTTCTGCGTCACCGGCGCCTTCCGCGACCTCACCCTGACCGGGAACACCCGCTGGTTCTCGGCCCTGATCGTGCTCATCGCCGTCCATTCGGTCGGCCTGTTCCTCCTCAGCACGTTCACCGTCATCACCCTCGAGGAGTCGCCGTTCCCCTGGCTGGCCTCCATCCTCGGCGGACTGATCTTCGGCTTCTCGATGGTGCTGGCCGGCGGCTGTGCCACCGGCACTTACTACCGGGCCGGAGAGGGTCTCGTCGGCAGCTGGTTCGCCCTGATCTTCTACGCCCTCGTCGCCGCGATCATGAAGACCGGACCCGGGGCCGAACTGACCACGGGGCTGCGCTCGATCACCGTCGACAGCGGCACCCTGCAGTCGAGCACGGGGCTGAGCCCATGGGTGTTCGTCGTCGTCCTCGTCGCCGTCGCCATCGCGGTCGCCGTTCACCACCAGCGCAAGCTCTCGGCCCCGATGGCCACACTCCCGCCGCGGAAGACCGGGATCGCCCACCTGCTCGCCGAGAAGCGCTGGAACCCGTTCGCCACCGCCGTCGTCATCGGCGTCATCGCGACGATCGCCTGGCCGCTGTCGGCGGCGACGGGACGCAACTCCGGGCTGGGCATCACCACTCCCTCGGCGAACCTCGCCGGGTACCTCACGACCGGGGACGCCGCGCTCGTCGACTGGGGAGTCATGCTCGTCATCGGCATCCTCATCGGATCGTTCATCGCGGCCAAGGCCGCCGGCGAGTTCCGGATCCGAATCCCCGATCAGGACGCCGTGATCAAGTCAATCCTCGGTGGAATCGGGATGGGCGTGGGCGCCGCGATCGCCGGAGGGTGCACCGTGGGCAACGCCATGGTCTCGACCGCGCAGTTCGAGTTCCAGGGATGGACCGCCACCTTCTTCATGATCGTCGGAGCCGGAGTCGCGGTGAAGACCACCATCAGATCTCGACAGCAGCCGGCCTCAGCGCCGGTCGCAGAAAGCAGGACAGTGTGAAACAGGTGCTGGAGACCAATGGGCTCGTCTGCCCGTTCCCCCTCGTCGAGGCCAAGGATGCGATGCAGACTCTCGACGCGGGAGATGAGCTGATCATCAACTTCGACTGCACGCAGGCCACCGAGTCGATCCCGCAGTGGGCGGCGGAGAACGGCTATCCCGTCACCCACTTCGACCGGACCGGAGACGCGAGCTGGACGATCACCGTCCAGAAGGCCTGAGAGTCGCTCGAACTCCGGGCGGGGCCGCATGCCCCGCGAGCGCCGGGCGGAGCCGACGCTGTTGGACCCGCCCGGCCTCGCATTCACAGGCGCACGATCGTCTCCGAGCCCGCGACCAGGGGCAGACGCAGCACCGTGTCCTGATCGATCAGGTTCCACCCCTTGTGGTCGAGCCCCGACGAGGACACGATCGTCGCACCCGAGTGGAAGCGCTGCCAGCTCATCCGGTAGTAGTGGTCCTCATGGTCGAGCGGCAGCCGGCCGCCGAGGTCGGTGGTGTCGAAGTGCTCGTAGGGGATCGCGGTGCCCTCGGTGGCGTGGACGACGATCAGCTCCCGCCTCGTCAGCAGCAGGAGGTTCATTCCGGGATGGTCGAAGACATCGCGGAGCATGCGCACCGTGGCGATCGTGGCGGTGAGCAGGCCCTCACCCTGGCTGAGCCTGCGGAGGATGAGGGCGAAGACGATCGCGGTGTCGGTCGTGCCGCCCACCTCGGCGAGCTCGGCGGGAGTGACGAACTCCCGCAGGCGTTCGACGGGATGGACCGAGCCGTTGTGCGCCAGCGCAATGCCGCGGGCGAGGAACGGGTGGGTGTTCTCCACCAGCTCCGCCATCCCGGTCGTGGCCATCCGCAGGTGGGTGATCCGTCCGATCGCGGGCTCCCTGTCGAGCACCGCCGTCAGCCGCGGGTCATCGGCGCCTTCGTCCGGGGTGCGGAACCGTTTGACCGAGTCCGTCTGCTCCGAGATCCAGGCGGTGCCCCAGCCGTCGGCGTGGAGGAGACCGAGGTCCTGCCACTGCCGGCATTCGTCCGTGCCGATGAGCTCGGTCGCGCTGACCGGGGTGGGGGAGACGTATCCGAGGAGCCTGCACATGCGATCCGCCTTTCGCTTCCGCTCCCAGATTACGGCAACTGACGTGGGCCGAGACGGATCCTCGGCCTCCTGACGCCGGAACCCGTGACCCTCGCGCACCGTCCTCGCTACACTCGGAACCATGAAGATCACGGTGCTCGAAGGCGATATCACCGAGGTGGACGTCGATGCGATCGTCAACGCCGCGAACTCGAGCCTGCTCGGCGGCGGAGGCGTGGACGGGGCGATCCACCGTGCGGCGGGTCCGGCGCTGCTCGAGGAATGCCGGGAGATCCGGCGCACCACGCATGTCCGCGGGCTGCCGCCCGGTGAGGCCGTGGCGACCGGAGGCGGGAACCTCGGGGCGCGCTGGGTCATCCACACCGTCGGTCCGAACCGACGCCAGGGGCAGACCGATCCCGCGATCCTCGAGTCCTGCTTCTCCTCGAGCCTCGATGTCGCGGTCGAGATCGGTGCACGCTCGGTCGCGTTCCCGGCGATCGGCGGCGGGGTCTACGGGTGGTCGCCGCGTGACGTCGCCGAGGCGGCCCACCGCGCCATCGTCGACGGACGCGGTCAGGGGCGGTGGGAGGAGATCGACGACGTCCAGTTCGTCCTCTTCTCCGAGGCGATGACCAGCGTCTTCTGTCAGGTCTTCGACCACGACCAGTGGTGATCGGAGGGACCGACATGCCTCTTGCCCTCGTCACCGGAGCGGGCCGTGACGGCAACATCGCCTCGGCGATCGCGCCCCGGCTGCGAGCCGAGGGGTGGGACGTCGCCACCAGTGATCTTGCTGCGAACGAGGACGCGGTGGACAACGTCGACCTTCCCTGCGACCTCTCGGACGCGGAGGCGCCGGAGGAGCTGATCGCCGCGGTGGTGCGTGAGCGGGGGCCGATCAGCGCCCTCGTCCTCAGCCACGCCCACGACGTCGAGTCCGGAATCCTCGACACCACTGCCGCCAGCTTCGACACCCACATCGCCGTCAACGCGCGAGCGAGCCTGCTGCTCATCGCCGCCTTCGCACGTCAGATCCCACCTGCCGGCGGCGCGATCGTCGCCTTCACCAGCGACCACACGACGGGCAACCTTCCCTACGGGGCCTCGAAGGCCGCCCTCGACCGGATCGTCATCTCCGCCGCGAGTGAGCTCGGACCGCGGGGGATCTCGGCGAATGTCGTCAATCCGGGGCCGATCGACACCGGCTGGATGGACGAGGAGCTGCGAGAGGCACTGAGACCGCATCACCCGCTCGGGCGACTGGGCACGCCGGCCGACATCGCGGCGGTCACCGCCTTCCTCATCTCCGACGCAGGTCGCTGGATCACCGGCCAGCTCCTCTGCGCCGACGGCGGGTTCTCCGCGCGAATCTGAACGAGGCCTTGAACCTTCCCGGAGGCGGTGCTTGAATGGTCGTGTGGTTGCACAATGCAATCGCAATGCTCGAGGAGGAGCGATGGGCAAGGTCGCATGGGGTTTCACGTGTTCGCTCGACGGATTCATCGCCGGGCCGGGACACGACATGTCGTGGATGTCGGCCTGCGAGCCGATGGCCGAAGGGACGACGGAGGATCTGGCCTCGAAGGTCGGCGTCACCATCTCCGGTCGAGCCGGATACGACGCGGCGAAGGCGCAGGCGAACGAGCGCGACGACCTGACCTCAGAGGCCTATGGCGGCGCGTGGTCGGGGACCGAATTCGTCCTCACCCATCGTCCCGAGGAACTCGCCGACGACCCGAATGTGACCGCTCTCAACTGCTCCGTCGCCGAGGCGATCGAGCGCGCCCAGGAGATCGCGGGGGAGCGTGACATCCAGATCATCAGCGCCGACATCGCCCGCCAAGCCCTCGAGCACGAGCTCATCGACGAACTCCAGGTCTTCGTCGCCCCCGTGTTCCTCGGCGACGGGACGAGGATCTTCGCGGTGCCGGGCGGACGGCGGGTCGACTGGGAGCTCGTCGAGATCGACGAGGCGAACCGGCGCAGCTTCGCCCGGACCTACCGACCGAAGAGGCGAGGACCTGACTGAGACGAAGAGGCGAGGATTCGCTTGAGACAGAGGTCCTGGGACTCTGGTCCGTGTCCGTTCCCGGGCGTACGGTTGAGGCATGTGCAGAAACATCAGGACCCTGCATAATTTCGCACCGGCCGCCACGAGCGAAGAGGTTCACGCCGCGGCACTCCAGTACGTGCGCAAGATTGCGGGAACGACCAAACCGTCCCGGGCCAACGTCGAGGCATTCGACCAGGCCGTCGAGGAGATCGCCCACGTCACACAGCATCTGCTCGACTCCCTGGTGACGAGCGCCCCGCCGAAGAACCGCGAGGAGGAGGCGGAGAAGAAGCGCGCCAAGGCGCTCGCCTCCGGCCGGTACGGCTGAGCGCACAGAAGAAGGGCCTGGGCCGGAGGACTCTCCCTCCGACCCAGGCCTCATCTGCCTCACGCGGCCACGGACTGATGGCGCCGCGCTCTCACGCGGCCACAGTCTGCCGTCCCGCCTCGGCCGCGACCGCGAGCTGACCGTCGACGACGGTCACGGTCGCCGTGCCACCCTCGTTGACCGCCTCGGTGACGAGGAGGTCGGCGATGCGGTCGTCGAGCTCGCGCTGGATCACCCGGCGCAGTGGGCGGGCGCCGAACTCCGGTTCCCAGCCGGCGTCGGCCAGCCAGTCCAGCGCCGCCTCGGAGATCTCGAGCCGGATGCTCTGCGCGGCCAGGCGCCGGCGGGAGTGCTCCAGCTGCATGCCGACGATGATCCGCAGCTGCTTTCGATCGAGCCGCGAGAACATCACGGTGTCGTCGATGCGGTTGAGGAACTCAGGCCGCATGACCTCCTTGAGGCGGCCCATCACCTTGGCCCGCAGGTCCTTCTCCGTGACGGTCGCGTCGGCCGAGGTGAATCCGAGCGGCGCGCTGCCGGACATGAACTCCGAGCCGAGGTTGCTCGTCATGATCACGACCGTGTTGCGGAAGTCGACGGTGTGTCCCTGTCCGTCGGTGAGCCGACCGTCGTCGAGGACCTGCAGCAGCAGGTTGAACGCATCCGGGTGGGCCTTCTCCACCTCGTCGAGCAGGATCACCGAGTACGGGCGCCGACGCACCTGCTCGGTGAGCTGACCCGCCTCGTCGTAGCCGACGTATCCCGGAGGGGCACCGACCAGCCGCGACACGGTGTGACGCTCGCCGAACTCGCTCATGTCGAATCGGATCATCGCCGACTCGTCGTCGAAGAGCGTGGCCGCCAGTGCTTTGGCCAGCTCGGTCTTGCCCACACCTGTGGGACCGAGGAACAGGAAGCTGCCGATGGGCCGATTCGGGTCGCCCATGCCGCTCTGGCTGCGGCGGATGGCTCGCGCGACCGCATTCACGGCATCGTCCTGGCCGATCACCCGCGTGTGCAGCTCCTCCTCCAGCTTGGCCAGGCGGGCCTTCTGCCCCTGCGTCATGCGCGCGGCGGGAATGCCGGTGGCCCGGGACACGACCTGGGCGATCTGCTCGGCGTCGACGATGCGGCCCTCGCCGTTCGCGCCGCGGTTCGCGGTCGCTGCCTCCGGTTTCATCGCCGCGTCGAGCTTCGCCGTCACGTCGGCGATCTCATCGCGGACCTCGCCGGCGCGCTCGTAGTTCTCCACCTGGATGGCGGCGTTCTTCTCCGCCTCGAGCTCGGCGAGCCGGGACTGCAGGGCAGCGGTGTCGACGACCGGCCCGCGCTGCAGCGACATGCGGGCGCCGGCCTGATCGATGAGGTCGATCGCCTTGTCGGGCAGGAACCGGTCGGTGATGTAGCGGTGCGAGAGTTCCACCGCGGCCGCAATGGACTCCGGGGTGTACGTCACGCCGTGGTAGTCGGCATAGCGGTCCTTGAGCCCGTCGAGGATCTTCACGGCGTCCTCGACGCTCGGCTCACCGACGGTCACCGGCTGGAACCGGCGCTCGAGGGCCGAGTCCTTCTCGATCGTGCGGTACTCCCTGAGCGTGGTGGCGCCGACGAGGCGCAGCTCTCCGCGCGCCAGCCTGGGCTTGAGGATGTTGCCGGCGTCCATCGAGTTGGATTCGCCGCCGCCACCGGCACCGACCAGCGTGTGCAGCTCGTCGATGAAGACGATCATATTGCCGTCCGCGGCGATCTCATCGAGGGCGCCGGTCAGCCGCTCCTCGAAGTCGCCGCGATACCGGGTGCCGGCCAGCATGCCGGGCAGATCGAGGGCGATGACGCGCTTGCCCGCGATCTGCGCCGGAACCTCGCCGGAGTCGATGGCCTGCGCCAGACCTTCGACGATCGCGGTCTTGCCCACACCGGCCTCGCCGATGAGCACGGGGTTGTTCTTCGTGCGCCGGGCCAGGATCTCGATGGTCTGCTCGATCTCCTCCGAGCGGCCGATCACCGGGTCCAGTCGTCCCTCGGCGGCCAGGGCGGTGAGATCGGTGCCGAACTTCTCGAGCACCGAACCCTCACCGCTGGACTCCGCGGCCTGGGCCGGCTGCCCCGCTCCCGCCTCGGCGGCGGCCTGGGCCCCGGCCTGCAGCGATGCCTGGGTCACGCCCGCCTGGGCGAGGATGCGACCGGCAGGCATCTCCTGGTTGAGCACGAAGGCGAAGAAGATGTGCTCGGGGTCGATGTAGGTCGACCCGAACGCGCGAGCGACCTGGTAGGCGTCGAGCAGTGCGCGCTGAGCGGAACCGGTCAATGTCAGAGCGCCGTCCGGAGCGGTCCCGGTCGAGGCCGGCAGCCGTTCCTCCGCGGCGCGGGCGATCGCCTTGGGATCGGCTCCCGCCTGCCGGATGGTGGCGGCACCGGGATCGGACTCGGTCATGATCCGCAGGATGTGCAGGGCATCGACCTCTGACTGGCCGTGCTCCTTGGCGAACTCGCCGGCGCGGTCGATGACCTCGTGACTGCGCTTGCTGAGCAGGCGGTTGATGTTGACGGGACGACCCTGACGAGCACCAGTCTGACCCTGGAGCAGGCGTGCGAGGAACTCGTCGAACGAGTCACCGCCGGAACCGGCAGGACCGAAGAATGTAGCCAATTTGCCCTTCCTTCTGAAGTTGAGTGTACCTGACTCAATCAACGACGCGGGGTGCGGACTTATTCCCGTCAGTCGACGACGAACTTCCCCTGCACGTCGAGGTCCTTGGTGATCCTCGCCGAGGCGGTCCGCAGGGCCGACATGATCGTCGGCACCCCGATGTTGTCCGCGGCGTCGACGACGACTCCGAGGGCCGCGATCGCCATCCCGTCGGGCCCGAACACAGGCACCGCGACCCCGGTCGTGCCCTCGTCGATGTGCCCGACCAGCTCCGCGAAGTGGTACGTGCGAATCGACGACAGCATCCGGCGCAGCGCGGCCGGATCGGTCGTCGTGTTGGGGGTGAAGGACGTCAGGTCGCCGCGCAGGTACGCCTCGCGCACATGCTTCGGGGCGTGGGCGAGCAGCACCAGGCCGCAGGAGGAGGCGTGCGCGGGCAGGCGCCCGGCGATCGTCGACCGGTGGATGACCGCGCCGGGCGTCGTCATCCGCTCGATGAACAGCACCTCCCTCTCGCGGAGGATCCCGAGCTGGGTGTTCTCCCCGACGAAGCTGTGCACGGCCATCATGTGCGGCCGGGCCACCGAGGCCAGATCGACGGCGTCGGAGGCCCGGTTCGCCAGCTCCCACATCCCGACCCCGATCCGGAGCCGCCCATTGGGCTCCCGCTGCAACAGGTCATGGCGCATCATGTCACCGATCAGCCGGTACGCCGTCGACTTCGGCAGCCGCGCCCGCTCCGCGAGCTCCTCGGCGGTCAGACTCGGGTGTTCGGGGTCGAAGGAGGCCAGCACCCGGACCAGCCGGTCGATCATCGAGTCACCCGAGGGAGAGTTCGCCATGCTCCGCATCCTAACCCAGAGTTCCCAATGAATGAGAGAGCAATGGCATCACGTGGTCGCCGTCACTATCGTGAGCAGACGACGGTTCCCCACCACGATCGCCGCGCTGCCGTGAGTGGCCCCACTGCGAGTGCCCCGCTGCGGTTGTCCCGTTGCGAGCTGCCACCAGGTTCCCCACTGCGAAGGAGCAGAAGCCGATGACGACAGTCACCGTCCGCCAGGCCGTCCACGAACTCATGTCATTCCACGGGATGACGTGCATCTTCGGCAACCCCGGCTCGAATGAGCTGCCCTTCCTCAAGGACCTCCCCGCCCGCTACGTCCTCGGCCTGCACGAAGCCACCGCCGTCGCCATGGCCGACGGCTACTCCCAGATCACGCGGCGCCCGGCCCTGGTCAATCTCCACGCCGCCTCCGGGACGGGCAACGGCCTGGGGGCGCTGACCAACTCGGTCATCTCCCGCTCCAAGCTCGTCATCACCGCCGGACAGCAGGTCCGCGACATGGTCGGCCCCGAGGTGATGCTCGCCAACGTCGACGCCCGGTCCCTGGCCCAGCCCCTCGTCCACCAGTCCCTCGAACCGCTGAGTGCCGCCGACGTCCCCCGCGCCTTCTCCCAGTCGGTGTTCGCCGCCGAGGACGGCCCCGTCTACCTCTCCGTGCCCTACGACGACTGGGACGCCGAGGTGCCCGCCGCCCTGATCTCGCAGCTCTCCCGCCATGTCGCCTCCGGGGTGACCACCGACCCCGGCGTCATCGCCGACCTCCACGACAGGCTGAGCGCCGCCAGGTCACCGACCCTCGTCCTCGGCCCCGACGTCGACGACGAGAGGGCCTGGGGTGCGGCCGTCGCCCTCGCCGAGGCGCACGAGCTCGCCGTCTGGGCCGCACCGTCCCTGTCGCGACTGCCCTTCCCCAACCAGCATCCGCTCTTCCGCGGAGTCCTGCCCGCCGGCATCGCCCCCATCGGCGAGATCCTCGGCGGCCACGACCTGGTGCTCGTCATCGGCGCCCCGGTGTTCCGCTACCACCAGTGGATGCCGGGGGAGTACCTGCCCGAGACCACCGAGCTGATCCAGATCGGCAGCGACACCAGGGCCGCCGCCCGCGCCCCCTTCGGCGACGCCCTCATCGCCGATCCCGTCGAGGTGATCTGCGCCCTCGCCGAGGCGACCGGCCGGTCTGCCGCCGACTCCACCCGGCCGACCGCGCAGGCACGCGCCCCGATGCCGCCGGCGGCCACCTCGGCGAGCGAGGGCGTCCTCCATCCGGAGGAGGTCTTCACGACCCTGCGCGAGACGCTGCCGGATGACACCCGGTTCGTCGTCGAGTCGACGTCGACGAATGCCGCCTTCTGGTCGCAGATGGACCTCACCCACCCCGGTTCCTACTTCTTCCCGGCCTCCGGTGGTCTCGGCTGGGGCCTGCCCGCCTCGATGGGCGTGGCGCTTGCCGACCCGCGCCGCCCGGTCGTCGCCGTGATCGGCGATGGATCGGCCCACTACTCGATCTCCGCGCTGCGCACCGCGGTGACCGAGGACATCCCGGTCATCGTCATCCTGCTGCGCAACGGCACCTATGGGGCCCTCGACTGGTTCGCCGACATGCTCGGCGTCGACAAGGCCCCCGGCCTCGACCTCGGCGCCGTCGACTTCGTCTCCATCGCCCGCGGCTACGGGATGAGCGCCGCCCATGCCGATTCCGTGAGCGGACTGCACAGCCTCCTCGCCGAGGCGGCGGCTCGGGCCCGCGACCGCGGACTGCCGACGCTCATCGAAGTCGACACCGAGCGGACCCGACCCGAGAAGCCCCGAACCGAACAGGCAGATTCCGAACAGCCACAGTCCGTGCAGGCACCATCCGAACAGACACCGACCGAACAGGGAGAGCAGCGATGAACACGAACAGTTTCCTCGGCACCGACTGGCACGGCAAGATCTTCACCGGCAGTTGGACCGATGGTGCGGCAGACGCCTACGACGTCATCGAGGCCGCCACCGGCGAGACCCTCGCGCGGCTGGGCGCCGCCGACGGCGGCGACGTCCGTGCGGCGGCCACCCGCGCCGCCGCAGCGCAGCGGGACTGGGCCCGGAGGACCCCGGCCGAGCGTGCCGCTGTGCTGCGCCGGGCCGGCGACCTGTGGGCCGAGCACGCCGAGGAGATCGCGACCTGGATCGTGCGCGAGGCAGGATCGATCCCCGCCAAGGCCGAGCTCGAGCTCCACACCGCCGAGCAGATCTGCTGCGAATCGGCCGCCCTGCCCAGCCATCCCAAGGGGCAGGTGCTGACCTCGAACGAACCCCGCTGGTCGTTCTCCCGGCGGGTGCCGGCGGGAGTCGTGTCCGTCATCGCCCCATTCAACTTCCCGCTCATCCTGTCCATCCGCTCGGTCGCCCCGGCGCTCGCCCTCGGCAACGCGGTGCTGCTCAAGCCCGATCCGCGCACCGCGGTGTGCGGCGGAGTGGCCCTGGCCCGGATCTTCGCCGCCGCCGGACTGCCCGAGGGACTCCTCCAGGTGCTGCCCGGAGGACCGGAGGCCGGCGAAGCCGTCGTCTCGGCCCCCGAGGTCTCCGTCATCTCCTTCACCGGCTCCACGGCGGCCGGCCGGAAGGTCGGCGAGACCGCAGGCCGGCTCCTCAAACGCGTCCACCTGGAACTCGGCGGGAACAACGCGCTCGTCGTCCTGCCCGGCGCGGACGTCGACGCGGCTGCCTCGGCGGGGGCCTTCGGCTCCTGGATGCATCAGGGACAGATCTGCATGACCACGGGACGCCACCTGGCCCATGACTCGGTCTACGACGACTACGTCGAGGCGCTCGCCGCGCGCGCCCGGAACCTGCCGGTCGGCGATCCCGCCAGGGAACAGGTGGCACTGGGCCCGATCATCGACGAGAACCAGCGCACCCGGGTCCGCGACATCATCGACAAGGCCCAAGCCGACGGCGCCCGACTCGTCGCCGGAGGCGCGGGGGAGGGAGCCTTCGTCCCGCCCACGGTCCTCGCCGACCTGGCGCCGTCGAACCCGGCCTGGACGCAGGAGATCTTCGGCCCCGTGGCGCCAGTGAGCCGGTTCTCCACCCTGGAGGAGGCCGCGGAGCTGGTCAACGCGAGCGAATACGGACTCTCGCTGGGCATCCTCGGCGATGTCGGCATGGCAATCGAACTGGCCGACCTCGTCGACACCGGCAAGATCCACATCAATGAGCAGACCGTCTCGGATGAGCCCAATGTGCCGTTCGGCGGGATGAAGGACTCCGGCAACGGCTCACGCTTCGGCGGCGCGGAGGCCAACATCGAAGCATTCACCGAAACCCAGTGGATCACGATGCGGTCCCAGATCGCCCCCTACCCATTCTGAACGAAGGACACCGATGCCCACCCAATCCCCAGACCTGACAGCCCGCACCGAACGGATGACCCGCTGGCCCGCGGTGCTGTGCTGGCTGGCCGTCGCCCTCGAAGGCTTCGATCTCGTCGTGCTCGGGGCCGTGATCCCCGAGCTGCTCGCCACCCAGGCGCTCGGATTCACCCCCGAGGCCGCCACCCTGGTGGCCACGATGAGCCTGGTCGGCGTCGGACTCGGCGCTGCCGCCGTCGGCCCGATCGTCGACCGGTTCGGACGCCGGTACTCGATCATCGTCTGCGTGCTCATCTTCAGCCTGTTCACCCTGCTGGTCGCCTTCGCCCCGAACGTCGCCCTGTTCACGACCTTCCGCTTCATCGCCGGACTCGCCCTGGGCGCCGTCATGCCCAGCTGCCTGGCCTACATCGGCGAACACAACAGGTCCGGCAAGACCGGCAAGGCCACGACCCTGACGATGACCGGCTATCACGCGGGCGCCGTGGCGATCTCGCTGCTCGCGGTCTTCCACTCGCACAACTGGCACCTGCTGTTCATCGCCGGCGGTGTTGCAGGCCTCCTCATGCTGCCGCTGCTGTGGTGGAAGCTGCCCGAGTCCCAGGGCTTCCTCGACGCGCAGGCGGCGAAGGCCGCCGGCACCACCTCGGCGCGGGTCGCCGAGTCCGCCTCGGCGCGGATCACCGGTGAGGAGCAAGCCGCGGACGGCGTCGCCACCGACACTGCCGTGGAGAAGACCGGCCTGGCCGGACTGTTCGCGGGCCGGTACAAGTTCGTCACGATCGGCGTCTGGGTCGCGAGCTTCATGGGTCTGCTGCTCGTCTACGGGCTCAACACCTGGCTGCCGAAGATCATGGGCGCCGCCGGCTATCCGATCGCGGACTCCCTCGTCATGCTGTTCGTCATGAACGTCGGCGCCGTCGTCGGCCTCGTCATCGCCGGCTGGCTGGCCGACAAGCACGGCACGAAGCCGATCGTGCTCATGTGGTTCCTGCTCGCGGCGGTGTTCCTCGCGGCCCTGAGCATCCCGATGACGGGCCAGATCCTCGTCAACATCGCCGTGTTCGTCACCGGGGTGTTCGTGTTCTCGGCGCAGGTGCTCGTCTACGCATTCGTCTCGGCGGTCTACCCGGCCCAGGCGCGCGGCACCGGGCTGGGCATGGCTTCGGCGGTCGGCCGGATCGGCGCCATCGTCGGCCCATTCATCACCGGAACTCTCGTCTCGGCGGGCATCGCCTACCCGTGGGGCTTCTACCTTTTCGCCGTGGTCGCGGTCCTCGGGTTCGCCGCCATGGCTCTCGTGCCGAAGAAGGTCGCACCCGGCGGAAGGTGAGGGGCGCGGTGAATGACGAAACTGCCCGGTGCCACACACAGGTGTGACACCGGGCAGTTTCGTCGGCAGCAGAAGTCACTCGCCGGGAGCCTGGCTGTCGGGCCGCCGCAGGCGACGCTCACCGCCGTGGCCCCACTCAGCCGCGTCGACCCGAGTCAGAAGTGGGTCCGACGCGGCTGAGTCGTCCCCGCGCCGAAGCACTCGCGGCGAGGCGAGACCTGGGATCAGGCCTTGAGCTCGGCGGCCAGCTCGTGGAAGGTGCGGCTGGGGTTGCCGAAGCGGTGCAGCGTCATCGACACCGCCTGCTCCTGCACGTAGTACCGCAGCTCCACCCGCGCCGAGGAGGTGACGGGCTCGTCGATGACGGCCACCTCGGGGCGAGGCGCAGCGGCGGCGAGCAGCTCAGGCTCCTGCGGGCCGAGCACCCGGATCCGAGCGCCGACCGTGTCGTCGTACTGACCGCGGGAGACCATGACGGCGAACTTCTCCGCCGACTCCGTGCGAGCGGCGACGCCACGGGCGTTGGCGACGGCCTTGCGCACCTCGGCGGTGGCCTCGTCGGACACACTCAGCTGGACCGTCGAACCGACGGTGGCCGCGGCGTGGAGGGAGCGCTCGAGGTCGAAGACCGTGGCGTCCTTGGTCACGCGCAGGGTCACCGGACGGGGACGGTAGCGGAAGATGTTCGCCTCGGAGCTCAGTCCGCTCGGGTCCTTGGCCGCACCGAATTCCGATGCGAACCACCGCTTGTCGTCGGCCTTCGCCAGCTCCAGGCTCTGCTCCGCTCCGGTCGCGCCCGGCAGGCTGGACGGGTCGTCGGTGTAGTGGCCGAAGAGCATGAGGTAGTTCGGGCCGCCGGCCTTCGAGCCGAGTCCCACCGACGACTGCTTCCACCCGCCGAAGGACTGGCGCTGGACGATCGCACCGGTGATGCCGCGGTTGACGTAGGCGTTGCCGACCTCGACCCGGTCGAGCCAGGTGCGCACCTCCTCGGGGTCGAGGGAGTGGATGCCGCCGGTGAGGCCGAAGTCGACCGCGTTCTGGAACTCGATGGCCTGATCGAGGTCACTTGCGTGCATGAGTCCGAGCACGGGTCCGAACACCTCGGTGAGGTGGAAGAACGAACCGGGCTTGACGCCGTCCTTGATGCCGGGGCTCCACAGGCGTCCGGTGTCGTCGAGCTGCTTGGGCTCGAGCAGCCAGGTCTCGCCCGGCTCCAGGGTGGTCAGGGCTCGCTTGAGCTTGTCCGAGGGATCCTCGGTCAGCGGGCCCATCGTCGACGAGAGGTTCGACGGCCAGTCGACGACCATCGAGGAGGCGGCGTCGATGAGCTGCCGGCGGTAGCGCTCGGAGTCGTAGGTCGATCCGACCATGATCCCCAGGGAGGCGGCCGAGCACTTCTGACCGGCGTGGCCGAAGGCCGAGTAGACGAGGTCGGCCACGGCCAGGTCGCGGTCGGCGGCCGGGGTGATGACCAGCGCGTTCTTGCCCGAGGTCTCGGCGTTGACCTGGAGCTCGGGACGGAACGACTTGAACAGCGCCGCGGTCTCCGAGGCACCCGTGAGGATGACCCGGTCGACGTCCGGGTGGGAGACGAGGTGCTGGCCGAGCTCGCGCTCGATCGGCGCGCACAGCTGCAGGACGTCCTTGGGCACACCGGCCTCCCACAGGCAGTCCATGATCAGCGCCGAGCAGTGCGGGGTCGGCTTCGAGGGCTTGTGGATGACGGCGGAGCCGGCGGCCAGAGCGGCCACCGTCGACCCGGTCGGGATCGCGATCGGGAAGTTCCACGGCGGAGTGATGACGACCATCCTGTCCGGGTGGAACTCCGCGCCCTCGAGCTTCTCCAGCTCGAGTGCGTGCAGCGCGTAGTAGCGGATGAAGTCGATCGCCTCAGAGATCTCCGGGTCCGACTGCGATGGCATCTTCCCGACCTCGGCGGCCTCGACGGCGATGAACTCGCCACGGCGGGCGGCGAAGATCTCGGCGGCGCGGTGGAGGATCTCTCCGCGTCCCGCGGCGCCGAGGGCGCGCCAGGACTCGGCGGCCCGGCGGCCGGTGGCGATCATCTCATCGAGCTGAGCCGTCGAGTCGATCTCCGGGGTGTTCGGGCGGCCGTCGAGGTAGCCGGGAGCGGTCGCCTCGGCGATGATCTCCTGCACCCACTTCTGGTTCGCGGGCAGGGACGGATCCGTGTCGGGTTCATTGGCGAACACCGTCTGCGGCGGCGCGGGAACGTACTCGGCCGAGCGGTCCTGGCGCCGGTTGGGCAGCGGCGGGGTGTCACCCTCGGCGGCGAGGGTCTCCTCGAGCTGCTCGACCGAGGCGCGGAAGCGATTGGCCTCACGCTCGAAGATCTTGTTGCCGTTGGCCAGCTCGAAGATGCCGGACATGAAGTTCTCCGAGGCGGAGTTCTCCTCGAGGCGGCGCACGAGGTAGGAGATGGCGACGTCGAACTCCTTCGGGTGCACGGCGGGCACGTAGAGGAGCAGGTCGCCGACGTCCTCGGTCACCGCGGCGGCCTGTTCGGTGGCCATGCCCTGGAGCATCTCGAACTCGACTCGGGCGGTGACGCCGCGGTCGACGGAGAGGTGGTGGGCGAAGGCGATGTCGAAGAGGTTGTGTCCAGCCACGCCGATGCGCAGGCCCTTCATCCGCTCCGGGGTGAACAGCCAGTGCAGGACGCGCTTGTAGTTGGCGTCGGTGCTCTGCTTGGAGTCGCAGGTGGTCACGGGCCAGCCGGCGACCTCGGCGTGGACGGTCTCCATCGCCAGGTTCGCGCCCTTGACCAGGCGGACCTTGATCCCGGCGCCGCCGCCTTCGACACGCTCGGTGGCGAATTCGCTCAGTCGCTGCATCGCCGACAGGGCGTCGGGCTGGTAGGCCTGGAGGACGATGCCGGCCTCGAGGTCCTTGAACTCCGGCTCGGAGAGCAGGCGGGTGAACACGGCGATCGTCAGCTCGAGGTCGCGGTACTCCTCCATGTCGAGGTTGACGAACTTGGAACCGGTGGGCGCCTTCGCCGCCTGCTGGTAGAGCGGGCGGAGGCGATTCATCACGTACTCGACCGTGTCCTCGAAGGCCCACATCGACAGCTGCGAGGCGATCGAGGAGACCTTGACGGAGACGTAGTCGACGTCGGGGCGGGCGAGGAGACGGTGGGTCTCCTCGAGGTGGTGGTCGGCCTCGGCGTCACCGAGGACGGCCTCGCCGAGGAGGTTGATGTTGAGCCGGTGTCCGTCGGCGGTGAGTGCTGCGACGGTCTTGCCGAACTGCTTGTCGCGGGCATCGACGACCATGTGGCCGACCATCTGGCGCAGACGGGCGCGGGCTGCGGGCACGACGACCTGAGGGGCGACGCGGGCCAGGGCGGCTCCAGCCTTGATCTGCGCGCGGTCGAGCTTGGACATCGTCTCGGGGGCGAGCTTGCCGACCTCGGCCAGGGCCGCGCCCGCGGCGTGGACGTCATCGGTGCGCACGACTCGGTCGACGAAGCCGACGGTGAAGTCGAGCCCGTTGGGATCCGAGAGCACAGCGGAGAGGCGTTCGGCGGCGGGGTTCTTCGCCGTGGTCTTCTCCGTGGCCACGCGCAGCCATTTGCGCACGGTGTCGACGGAACGACGGGTGAGCTGTTCAAGGTCTGAGTCTGTTTGCAGCAACTGCTTCGTCCTTCACTCTTCGATGTGCCCTGGAGTCGGTGGACACCGGGACCGATGATGCGGTTTCATACGCTGTTTCCCGCGTCATCACTGACCATTCACGGGATCGTGAAACCAGTATGCGCGCCCCGAAATGGGCTGAGAAGAGTTTGTCGACGAATGCGGCACGTCTTGAGTCAGAAGTCCTAGAATGGGGGTATGTATTCCCCCGAGACGCGCCGTCTGGCCGTGGCCAGGGTGGCGAGTTCCTCGATCGCCGAGGTGGCCGCGGAGATGGGCGTGTCCCCGTCGAGCCTGCGGCGGTGGGTGGCCAGGTCCGACTTCGAGGATCGGCCCCGCAGCGGCCGCCCGCGGATCCAGAGTACCGCGAATCAGGTCGTCGAGGCCCTCGTCGGCACGGCGGGTGCGCGGATCTCGGGGAAGGACTATTCGACCCGGGCCCTCGCCGAGGCGACCGGGTTGAGCCAGAGCATCGTCTCCCGGGCGATGCGCGAGATGACCGTGCCCCTGGCGGCGCTCGGCGGCGAGGGCGCGGGACGGACGGGGGAGCTGACCGTGGTCGCGGGCGGTTTCCCGTTCATCGTGTTCGGATTCCGTCAGGGTGCGCCCGCCGATGGCGGCGCGGCTGGTGACGCGGCCGACGAGGGAGCGGACACGACAGATGCGGCGAGTGCGGCGGTGTCCGCGCGACGGGTGCAGCGGCGGATCGCCGGGATCGTGGCCGCACTCCGCTCGGCCGGGGTGGCGCACTGGGCCAAGCGCTTCGACAGCGAGCACCGGCAGACCGATCCGGCGGCGATGAGCGCCCTGCTGGTGGCCCCGGGAGGCACGGGCGACCGCGGGATCCGGGAGCACTTCGTCGTCTTCGACCCGCTGGGGGAGACGGCCGAACTGTCGATCGGCGCCGATGCGTCGATCCACCGCGGCTTCGACGAGTTCGTCGAGGCGCTGAGAACCGCGCTGGCGACCTGCCGGGACATCCCCGGCTCCCTGCTCGACCTCGTCGCCGCCCGTGTCAGGCATGGTTTCGAGGGGGTGATGTGGCAGGCGTCGAACCAGGGCGAACCACGGAAAAGTTCCACTACTTCTGACTCAATGGACATCTCGTCCTGGCTGCCGAAGGCGACGCGCTCGATCACCGAGCACCTGGCGATCGCCCTCCGCGAGGAGATCATCGACTCAGGCTACCAGCCGGGGGACCGGATCAACCCGCGCCTGCTCTCGCGGCGGATGAAGGTGCCGCGCTCGTCGGTGGACGCGGCGCTGCGGCGGATGGTCGACGACGAGCTGCTCGACGGCTCCCGGGGCGGGGCACGGATTCCGCTCATCACAACCGTCGATGTGCTCGACCTCTACGCCGCTCGCGTCGCGGTCGGCGAGGTGCTCCTGCGGTCCCTGGCGATGCGGCCGAAACGGTACTTCGTGCCGGTTCAGCTGGCGCTGCGGCAGGTGGAGGCCTCGGCGGCGACGAAGAGCGGCATCGACGTCGAGAACGCGGACCTGTTCTTCCAGCAGGAGCTCGCCCGGGCGTCGGGTCTGCGCCAGAGCGCCAGGGCGTTCGAATCGCTGACCCTGCGCCTGCGGCTGTTCATCTCCGTCCTGCAGCTCGACTACTCACCGGCCGGTGAGCGCATCCTCCTCGACGATCGCGCCATCTTCGCGGCTCTGGTGGGCGGAGACGCCGAGAGTGCGATCAACATCTGGCGGGGCAAGGTCGACAATGCGGTGCGGCACATGGCCGGTCTGCTCTCCCGCCGACGCTTCGACCAGGACCTGTGGGCCCAGCTCACCCGTCGTTTTGACTCAGGGCCGCCGGGCCGTCGGATCGGGTGATGACCGCTGGTATATCTTTGGGAGGAGTTCGAGCGGAGAGGAACGGTGGCGTCGTGCAGACATTGATCGTGGGAGTCGCCGGCGGGACCGGCAGCGGGAAGACGACGCTGACCCGGGCGCTGCTGGAGAAGTGCGAGGGACCGCCCTCGGTGCTCTACCACGACAACTACTACCATCGGCAGGACGAGCTCACCTACGCCGAGCGTGAGCAGGTCAACTACGACGACCTCGACGCCTTCGACAACGACCTCTTCGTCGAGCACCTGCGCACCCTGCGCTCCGGAGAGGCGATCGAGAGCCCCGTCTACGACTTCTCGATCCACAATCGCAGCGACGAGACCTCGCTGGTCGAGCCCGCCTCGGTGATCATCGTCGAGGGGATCCTCATCTTCGCCGAGCCGCGGATCTGCGAGCTGCTCGACATCAAGCTGTTCGTCGACACGGATGCGGACGTGCGGCTGCTGCGGAGGATCAAACGCGACGTCGTCGATCGGGGCCGGACCCTGCAGTCCGTGGAGGACCAGTACCTGGGCACGGTCAAGCCGATGCACGAGCTCTACGTCGAACCCTCGAAGCGCAACGCCGACCTCATCATCCCCGAGGGCGGCCACAACATCGTCGCGATGGACATGATCCTCGGCCACATCCAGGCAGGGATGTCGTCGCCGCGCAACCGCTGAAGAAGCGCGCGAGGCAGCCCGGACCGCGGGCCGGACGCCGCACGGGTGGCTGGAGACCCGCTCCCCGCCACGGCTCGCCGACTGGGCTCTCTACCGCTGGAACACCCTGGTCCCGGCGAACCAGGTCTGCTCCACCCGTATATCCGCCAGCTCCGACGCCTCAACCGTGAACGGATCACGGTCGAGGACGGCGAAGTCGGCGGACTTGCCGACGCTCAGCGAACCGCATTCGGCACCCAGGCCCATCGAGGTGGCAGAGCCGAGCGTGAAGACCCTGATCGCCTCGGCCCGCGTGATCGCCTGCTCCGGCCACAGGGCGCCCGGGTAGCGACCGCCGGGATCTTGCCGGGTGACCAGCCCCTCGATGCCCTCCCACGGGTTCGGGGTCGGTGAGACCGGCCAGTCGGAGCCGCCGGCGACGATGACACCCGCATCGAGCTGACTGCGCACCGGCTGCATCCGCTCGGCCCGTTCCGGCGGCAGCACCAGCTTGATCGCCTCGGAGATCGGACCCGGCGTCCAGATGAAGGGGGAGATGTCGGCATCGACGCCCAGCTGTGCGAACCGGGGGATGTCGGAGTCGAGGACGAACTGGCCGTGGGCCACCTGGTACCTGGTCGTGGTGAAACCCTCGGCCCGCAGGGCCTCGACGGCGCCCAGCACGGCGTGGACCGAGGCGTCGCCGGTGCAGTGGATCTTCGCCGACAGCCCCACCTCGGCGGTCCGGCGCAGCCAGTCGAGGAGCAGGTCCGGGTCGAGCAGGGTCTGGCCGCAGTGATGAGCGGCATGCAGGTCGTCGGGCAGATACGGTTCGATGAAGGCACCGGTCCTGGTGGGAGGAACCCCGTCGAGGAAGATCTTGACGAAGTCGGGGCGGTGGTGGGCCGACCGGAACCGCTCGCCGTCGAAGACGAGGGCGTCGCCGACGGGGTCGGTGCCGAAGATCTCATCGTTGACGAGCATCGAGGACACGACCCAGGCATCCAGATCGCCTGCCGTGTCGAGGGCATGCAGGGCGCGCATGATCTGCGTGGAGACCCCGGCGTCCTGGAACGCGGTGATCCCGAAGGAGTGGAGCATCCCGATCGCGTGCTTCGAGGCCGCCTGCTCCTCGGCGGGGCTGAGCGTGACCGCCTCCTGCGCCGCCCGGGAGACGGGCAGTCCCTCGGCCTCGAACAGGACGCCGGTGGGGTTGCCGGTGATGCCTGCGGCGGCCATCGCCGCCGAGTTCGCCCACCGATTGTGATGGGCGTCGTCGCTGAGCACGACGGGATGCCCGGCCGAGACGGCGTCGAGCCGGGCCAGCGCCGCAGGCGTGTTCACCTGCTCGAGGACGTCCGAGGCCCATGGTGAGCCGACCACCCAGCCTCCGGGCTCCAGTTCACCCGTCTGCTCCTTGTCCCTGATGTAGCCGGCGACGGCGGCGACGATCCCGCCGAGGTCGGCCCCGATCGGAATGCCCAGCTCGAAGAGCGCCTCCCGTCCGGAGACGAAGTGGTGGTTGTGGACGTCGGCGAAGCCCGGCAGGACGAAGGCCCCGTCGAGGTCGATGATCTCCGCGCCCTCGCCTGCCGTGGCGAGCACCTCGGCGTCGGTGCCGACGGCGGTGATCCGGCCGTCCTCGACGGCGAGGGCCTCGCCCCAGGGGGCGGTGTCATCGACGGTCCAGATGCGGGCGCCGTGGACGATGGTCTGCACGAGTAGTACTCCTTCGGGTCGGGGATCGGTGGGAGGGGACGTGCGTCAGCTCGCGGTGGGGTCGACCTGTTCGAGGTCATCGGCGAGCCCGGCATAGACGCCGGGTTTGCGCGCCTTGAGCCAGGCGCCGTAGCCGAGTCCGCCGATCGCGGTGATGACGAGCAGCCATGGCAGCATCCGGATGACCAGGGCGTCGGAACCGGCGACGATCTCGAAGTTGCCGATCGCCAGGACGACGATCGTGCCCAGCAGCAGGAAGCTGACCAAGGGCGCGACGAAGGTCGACCAGAACCGCTGCGAGCGTGCCCGGCGGAAGTGGACGAAGATCGCCAGCGCGGCCAGGGTCTGGAGCACGATGATCGACAGGGTGCCGAAGCCGAGCATCGGCGGCAGCAGGGTGACCATCGGGTTCTCTCCGCTGAGCATGAACAGGAAGGCGACGACCGCCGCGAATCCGGCCTGCACGGCGCCGGCCACGACCGGGGTGCCGTTCGATCCGGTCCGGGCCAGCACCCGGGGCAGGACGCGGGCGCGGCCGAGGGCGAAGAGGTAGCGGGTGGCGGAGTTGTGGAAGGCGAGCATCGCCGCGAACAGGCTGACCAGCAGCAGGATGAGCATGATGGTGAGGAACGGGGCGCCGACGTACTCCACGGCGAGGTTGAAGAGCAGGTCGCCCGCCGCCAGATGCTCGAGCGCCACTCCTTGGGTCTGGGCGACCCCGATCGCGGAGACCACGGCCCAGGTCGTCAGACCCAGCACCAGTCCGATCGCGATGATCGCGGCATAGGTGGCGCGCGGGATCGTCTTCAGCGGCTGCTTCGCCTCCTCGCCGAACAGGGCGGTGGCTTCGAAGCCGAGGAACCCCGTGGCTGCGATGAGCAGACCGATGGGGAAGGAACCGGCGAACACGGCATCGAGACCGAAGGCGGAGAAGTCGAACCCGGTCCGGATGAGCACGGCGACGTCGAAGACGACGAGCAGCGCCACCTCGAGCACCAGCGCGACGCCGAGGATCTTCGAGGAGAAGTCGATGCCGCGGCGGGCCATGAGGAAGGAGGCGACGATCGAGGCCAGGCCCCAGATGTACCAGTGGATGTCGATGCCGGTGAGGTCGGCGATGACGGTCTGCATGAAGAAGCCGCTGGTGCCGATCGTGCCGACGACGAAGAAGTTGTAGCCGATGGTCGCGATGAGGCCGGCGATGAGCCCGCCGGTGCGGCCCAGGCCCTTGACGACGAAGGCGTAGAAGCCGCCGGCGTTGACGAGCTCCTTGCTCATCTGCGCGTAGCCGACGGAGAAGAGCAGGAGGATGAGGGCCATGATGAAGAACGAGGCCGCGGCCCCGCCTCCGTTGCCCAGAGCCATCGCCAGTCCCGCGACGACGACGATTCCCGTCAGCGGGGCGACGGCGGCGAGGACGAGGAAGACGATGCCCGCGACGCCGAGGGCGTTCTTCTTCAGTGCGGTGTGCATGCCGGTGACATGGGAGTTCTCGGTGCTCATGTCAGCTCCGTTCCTTGTCCACGACTGGTGTGGCCGCGGCGGGAGTGCCGGTGATGGGTGGGGTGGCGGCCTCACCCGCCGCGCGGCGGGTAAGGATAGCCGCTCCTGCGGTGGCGGCGAGGAGGGCCGCGAAGGAGAAGAGGATCATGCCCGTGAATCCGGGACCGGCGATGAGTGCGCCGGCGATGATGGGGCCGAGTGCGAACCCGCCGCCGATCATCAGATTGACGGTGTTCATCGTCTGCGGTCCGCCGCCGAGGGCGGAGATGCTGCTGATGAGATAGGGCAGGACGAAGGTCCAGCCGAACTTGAACAGGATCGCGGCGACAGCGAAGCGCAGCAGGGCGGGTCCGCCGAGGAGGACGAGGACGGAGACCGCGAGGACGGCGAACCCGGAGAGCAGGTACGCACGCCGGCGCGGGTTGTCGCCGAGGATCGTGGCCAGCAGCGCCGAGGCGATCCCCGCGATCGTCGCGACCATGAGCACGAAGCTCGTCGCACTCTCCGAGTTCCCTGCGGCTGTGGACAGCTGGCCCATGAACGACCACACCCCCGACAGGGCGATGTAGAAGAAGACGATCGAGGCGAGGCCCGCGACGAAGGCCGGGATCCTGGCCTTGGCCAGGGTGGAGCGTCCGGAGGTGAGCCTGCCGGGTTTCGCCGCCCCCGCCTCGGCGAGGTCGATGCCCTTGACGAGGGGGACGAAGAACAGGCAGACGACGGACAGCCCGGCCAGCGTCCAGTACATCGCGGACACGTCCGTGTTCGCATACAGGCTGGGGAAGACAGCGAGGATGAGCGCACCCATGACGAGCTGGCAGACGACGAAGAGCCCGAAGGCGCGACCGGGGTTAGCAGTCTTCGGACCGAGGGCCAGGAGCACCACGGTGATCGACCCGGCGGCCAGCGAGGTGATGATGCGCACGACGAGGAGCACCTCGAACGTGGGGACGAAGCCGGAGACCAGGTTGCCGAGGATGACGATGACCGTGCAGAAGCCGACGGACCGCACGAGCGGCACCCGGCTCAGCCACAGATAGGCAGGCACGGTGGCGAGGCTGAAGGCACCGAGCTCGCAGGAGAAGAGCAACCCCACCTGAGTGGGGTCGAGCTGATACTTGGTCGTCAACGGGAACGCGATGACTGGGGCGACGAGCAGCACGGTGTAGAGCACTGCCGAGAACACGGAGGTGAATAGGTAGATGCGTCGCGAGAGCGAGTCCGGTGGTGCGGGGGCGGTGACTGCGGGCATGAGGCGTGACCTTTCGACGATGAACGGTGCAGGGGAAGCCTGGCTCCGAGCCTAGGCGCGCGCCTCGGCGAGGGGATTGACCACGAGCGCACACTGGTGGCCTGTCAGTGTCGGAAGTCACGTCGGCTCCCTCATCCCCGCGGGAACGGCCGAGAATGGAGACAGTCGACAAGGAGGTCACCCATGGGGTCCGAGACCGGGCACACCGAGAGCAGAGTCATCGTCATCACCGGAGGCGGCACGGGGATCGGTGCCGCGAGCGCGAAGCGGTACGCCCAGGAGGGGGAGACGGTCGTCATCCTCGGGCGCCGGTCGGGACCGCTGACCGCGGTCGCCGAGGAGATCGGTGCGGTTCCGATCGTCGCCGACGTCTCCGACCGGGAATCGACTCGGGCCGCCGTCGCCGAGGTGGTCGAGCGGTTCGGACGCATCGACGTCGTCGTCGCGAACGCCGGGGGACACGGCTTCTCGGCCGTCGGAGACACCGACGACCAGACCTGGGCCCAGGCCTGGCAGGGCAATGTCACGACCGCGTTCGTCATCGCCCGGGCCACCCTGCCCGAACTCGAGAGGACCGGAGGCCAGATCGTCATCGTGTCCTCCCTGGCCGGGCTGTTCGCAGGCCCCTCGGTGGCCGGCTACACGGTGGGCAAGCATGCGCTGATCGGACTGACCCGGTCATTGGCCCGCGACTACTCTCGGCGCGGGATCAGGGTGAACGCCGTGTGCCCCGGCTGGGTGCGCACCCCGATGGCCGACGAGGAGATGGACGAATTCGCCGCGCACGCCGAGGACGTGTCCTCACGGGAGGAGGCCTATGCGACGGTCACCAAGGACGTGCCCCTGCAGCGTCCGGCCGACCCGGCGGAGATCGCCTCGGTGATCCGCTTCCTCGGCTCGCCCGAGTCGTCCTACATCACCGGCGCGGTCATCGTCGCCGACGGCGGCGCGCACATCGTCGACCTGCCCACCCTCGGCTTCGAGGCCGCCGGGATGTAGGAGGGACGGCCGGCGCAGGTGCCTGCCGCCCCGGAGAGGCTCTGTCAATTGTGCTGCGGAGCGGCGCGGACGCAGGGTCGAGGTCAGCCGAGGTGCTGGTGGCGCAGTTCGCTCGGTGACTGGCCGAAGCGAGCCTTGAACACGCGGCTGAAGTGGGCCGGGTCGGAGAAGCCCCACTGCGCGGCGATGCCGGCGATCGTCCGGTGGGCCAGGGCCGGATTGAGGATCTGCGTCCGGCACTTCTCCAGCCGCCGGTCCTTGATGAGCGCGGAGACGGTGGTGCCGGTGTCGCTGAACAGCGAATGCAGGTGCCTCGTCGACATGAAGTGGGCCGCCGCGATCGACCCCGGGGTCAGCTCGGCACCGAGGTTCTCGTCGATGAACCGGTAGATCTGCTCGAGCTGTGCCTGCCTGGGATCCTGCTCCCTGGCCTCGACGTCGAGGACCGTCGACAGCAGCGCCGAGAGCAGGTCGAGTCCGCTCTGGGCGACCTGCGCCCGGGCATGCAGCGGCAGGGAGGTGATCGTGGCCGGCACCTGTGCGAGGAAGCTCGAGACCATCGGGCCGAGTGCGCAGTCGGTGCCGAGGGAGACCGCGGTCAGCTCTTCGACGATCGACGTCGGCAGGCCCAGCCGGTCCTTGGGGAACATCATGACGAGGTTGCTCACCGCCTCCTCGAACACCAGGGAGTAGGGCCGCGAGGTGTCGTAGAGAGCGAGATCGCCGGGCCGGATCACCGTCTCCCGGCCGTCCTGGACGAGGATGCCGTTGCCGTGCAGCAGCAGGTTGAGTTTGAAGAATCCGCTGCCGCCCGCGGCGATCGTGTGCGGGGTGCGCTCGACGAGGTGGGGCTTCGTCTGCAGGTGGGTGAAGACGGCTGTGTCGGCGCCGGTGGTGTGGACGAGGGCGTCGAAGGACTGCTTCCCATCCGCGCTGACCATGAGCGGGACGAATGACCGGGAGACGATGTCGCGGAACTCGGGAATCGACTCGGCACGCAGGCGGGAGTCTCCCGTTGCGCCTGTCCCGCCGGCAAGGGCGCGACCGGCAGGCACCCGGGTCGGCGTGCCCGCCTCGGCGGCGGTCGTCGGGGCGGTGCGGGTGGTCGATGCCGCGGTCGTCGCGGCGGTCACTGCATTCGACATGATGCCTCCTCGCATTCACGTCTGACCGGTCGTCAGACTTTCAGTTCCGTCAGTGATTCGCCCAATGCGCCCAGCAGCTGCGGCAGTTCCTCGGGTCCGAAAGCCAGGGGTGGCCGCACCTTGAGGACGTTGTCGTCGCGCCCGATGCGCGAGATGATGACGTGCTTGGACTTCATCGCCTCGACGACGCGCTTGGTCAGGTCGGCGGCAGGCCGACCGTCGCGGACGAATTCGAGGCCCAGGAACATTCCCGCGCCCTTGGCGGTGCGCACGAAGTCGTGCTCCTCGGCGAAGCGGCGCAGTTCGGTCAGTGCGGTCTCACCCAAGGTGCGGGCCCGTTCCATCAGCGCCTTGTCGGCCATCTCGTCGAGCACGGCCTGGCCGACGGCGGCGGAGACGGGGTTGCCGGCGAAGGTGTTGAAGAACTCGTTGTTCGGCCCGAACTCGTCCATCACCGCGGCACTCGTGATCACCGCGGACATCGGATGGCCGTTGCCCATCGGTTTGCCGAGGGTGACCAGGTCGGGCCTGAGTCCCACCCGCTGGTATCCCCACATGTGGGTGCCGGTGCGCCCGAAGCCGGACTGGACCTCGTCGGCGATGACCATCCCGCCGGCAGCCTTGACCCGCTCGGCGATCCCGGCGACCAGTCCCTGCGGCAGACGCGGCATCCCCTCGGTGGAGAACAGCCAGTCGAACAGGCACGCGGAGACCCCGTGCCCGGATTCCTGGAGCGACTCGATGGCGGCGTCGAGGTCGGCGAGGGTCGCGGCGAGCACCTCGTCCTCGGTGCGCGGGTCTGCATCGAGGTCGGGGATGCGCAGGGCGCGCACGTGCGGGGCCAGGGGTTCGCGCGTCTTCAGCCCGGTGGTCATCTCCGCGAGCGTGATCGTCGTGCCGTGGTAGCTGAAGTCGGAGACGATGAGGCCGCGTGAGCCGGTGAGCTGGCGGGAGATGCGCAGGGCGAGCTCGTTCGCCTCGGAGCCCGAGTTGCCGTAGAAGACGCGGTCGAGCCGGGGTTCGAACGTCGCCAGCAGCGCCTCCGAGTACTCGACGACCCGCGCATTGAGGTAGCGGGTGTGGACGTTGAGCCGGGAGGCCTGGTCGCACATCGCCCGGACCACGCGGTCGTTGCAGTGCCCGACGTGGGGGACGTTGTTGTAGCCGTCGAGGTACTTCTCCCCGTGGACGTCGGTGAACCACACGCCCTTCGCGCTCACGAACTCGAGCGGCTCATCGTAGAACAGCGGGGAGTAGGGGCCGATGGTCCGATTCCGGCGGGTGATGAGATCGGTCATTCGCGCGCTCCTGTCGAGTCGGGATTCGCAGTGGCTGGATCGGGGGAGAAGTCGGGGCTCGCAGTGGTCGTATCGGGGGAGAAGTCGGGGCTCGCAGTGGTCGTATCGGGGGAGAAGTCGGGGCTCGCAGTGGTCGTATCGGGGGAGAAGTCGGGGCTCGCAGTGGTCGTATCGGGGGAGGGGTCGGGGCTCGCGGCGGATGAGGCGAGCAGCGTCCGGGCGAGATCGAGGAGGTGGGGGAGGACCTCGCCCAGATGGAACTCGGCCGCCGGCTCACCTCGGCGGTCGGCAGCCCAGCCGAGGTAGGTCAGCCCGCGCGCGACGAGCAGCGCGGGAAACGCGGCGAAGTCAGCGGCCTCGAGCCTCCGATGCTTCTGGTACCCGGCGAACAGGGCCTGATGGAAGTCCTTCGCGCGGGGGTGCCGGGTGTAGAAGTACAGGGCGGTGGCGAGGTCGAAGAGGTGCCAGCCGGCGGCGAAGTCGTCGAAGTCGATGAGGACGAGCCCCTCGGCGGTGCGGAGCACGTTCTCGGGGGTGAGATCCGCGTGAATGGGCCCGAACCGGTGCGGCTTCTGCCCGTAGTCGTCGAGCGTGCGCCGGATGAGGACGGTCGCCTCGGCGAGGGTCTGCCGAGTGGTCTCAGCGCACCCGGGCGCGGTGCTCACGGCGAGGAGCGGATCTCCCCACAGCGCGGTCCCACCGACGAGACCCTCGGCATCCCAGCGGGGACGCCCGTCCTCGACGGAGAAGCCGGAGGCGACGGTGGCGTTGTGGACCTCGGCGATGAGCTCGCCGAGGCGGCCGAAGTCCTCCGGGTCCACCTCCGCGCTGCCGTGGAACGCCGAGTGCTCGTCGCCGAAGTTGCCGTCGTTGACGATGAAGTGCTGGAGGTCGACCTGGTGGAGACCGGCCGGGTGAGCACGTCCCACGACGGTGAAGTGGTCTCCCGAGACGGTGGGCAGGAACCGGGGGACACGGACGCCGCGCGTCTCCAGGGCGCGGACGAACTCGAGCTCCTGGTGGAGCTCCGCGTCGCTGTGATAGCCCTGCCGGTGCAGCCGCAGCACGTAGTCGACCCCGTCGTGCTCGAAGGCGAACACGCTGTTCTCGCGGTGCTTGAGCAGGTGCAGCTCGCAGTCGTCGGGGAGCCCGTACGCGGCGAGCGCCTCGTGGGCCAGCTTGGCGGTGTCGGCAGACATCAGGGTCCTTCCTGGGCGCTCATCGGCACCGGTCATCGGTCGAAGACACCGGAGAAGAAGTCTCCGATCTCCGCGTGAGCGCCGAGGGGGAACACGCCGGAGACGTACTGATCGGGACGGACCACGACCACGGCGCCGTCACGGCTGATCCCGCGGGCGGAGAAGATGTCGTCGTCGGGAAGGGTCGCGTAGATCTTCTCGAGGTACTCCAGCTGGAGCTTCCCGACATGGGGTCGGAACACCGTCGGGACGTCGGTGAACACGAACTCGGTGTGCTCCTGCTGGTAGATGACGCTGAGCTCGATGAGCGCGTCGAGGTCCTCGCCCGGGCGGCGGAACCGCACCAGGGGTGAGTCCGGGTCCGACTCGAGCCAACCGGCCAGCGCGGCGACCTGCGAAGCCTCGGCGCCCGTGTCGCTCGTCGGTCGCGTCGAGTCGGCGAAGACGTAGACCCGCCACCGGCCGTCGGCCTTGGCCTGGTGACCGAGGTGGACGGGGTAGGCGTCGCAGAGGCGGTTGACGCGGGCGGACTTGAACCGTCTGCCCACCGGGAAGCCGGTCGCCAGTTCCTGATGAGCGGTCGAGGCGGTGATCATCGACTGCGTGTACTCGGTCATGAAACCGGCCGGGAACTCCGCGGTCTTGACGTAGAACTGCTCGAGGTAGTCGGAGTCCTTGAGCTCCTCCTGCGGGGTCGCCATCAGGGTCGACCATTCCCTGTCGAAGTCGATGAGGTTCTTCGCCGTCACCCGGCGCTCCAGCGAGTAGGTCCGCAGCAGCTCGTCGCTCGAGCGGCCGGTGACGACCTGGCCCAGCTTCCAGGCGACGTTGAAACCGTCCTGCATCGACACGTTCATCCCCTGGCCCGCCTTCGCGGAGTGGGTGTGGCAGGCGTCGCCGGTGATGAACACGCGTGGCGTCGGCGAGTCCGGGTCATCCTCGTCGGTGTCGTCGAAGGCGTTCGTGAGGCGGTGGCCGACCTCGTAGACGCTGTGCCAGCACACGTTCCTGACATCGATGGAGTAGGGGGTGAGGATCTCGTTCGCCTTCGCGATGATCTCCTCGACGCTCGTCTGCCGCACCGTGCGGGAGGCGTCGGCCGGAACCTCGCCGAGGTCGACGTACATCCGGAACAGGTGCCCGCCCTCGCGGGGGATGTGGAGGATGTTGCCGTGCTTGGACGCGATCGCGCATTTGGTGCGGATGTCCGGGAAATCGGTGTTCGCGAGCACATCCATCACGCCCCAGGCATGGTTGGCCTGATCGCCGAACATCGTCCGGCCGATCGACTTGCGCACCTGGGACCGGGCGCCGTCGCAGCCGACGACATAGCCGGCGCGGATCACCCGCTCCTCACCGCTGCGCTCGCCCGCCGTGCGGCGGACGGTGACCTGGACCGGATGCTTGGGGTCGGCGGCCGCCTCCGGGGCCTCGATCGTCAGGTCGACGAACTCGATGCCGTAGTCCGGGGTGATCCGGCCGGGAGACTGGCGGGCGAACTGCGCGAAGTAGTCGAGCACCCGCGCCTGATTGACGATGAGGTGCGGGAACTCGCTGATGCCGGTCTCGTCGTCCTCGGGGCGACCCGTGCGGATGATGTGCTCCGGGTTCTCGGGGTCCGGGTTCCAGAACGCCATCTCCGTGATGTGGTAGCCCTCCCGGATGATCTCCTCGGCGAACCCGAAGGCCTGGAAGGTCTCCACGGAGCGGGCCTGGATGCCGTCGGCCTGGCCGATCTCGAGCCGCGTCGGCCGGCGCTCGATGATGCGGGTGTTGACCTCGGGGAACTGGGAGAGCTGCGCGGCGGCGATCATCCCCGCCGGGCCGGAGCCGACGATGAGCACGTCGACCTCGTCGGGCAGCTCCTCCGCGCGGTCGATCCCGTATCCCTGGGCGGCCTCGATCCGCGGGTCAGCGGACACATAGCCGTGGTGATGAAAATGCATGTCGACCTCCGGTTCACGGGCACGTCATTGTGATGGTTCACATAGTAGCAGTTCATATACGATTGGAAAGAGCCTCCGCGGATTCGGCGGAGTATCGGCCCGGGAATCGTGTCGCCCTGTTCCACGCGAAGTGATCTGGGTTACTTGTCTGGGGGAAACGTATCATATACGATCAACGGAGTTGAAGACGAGTGAGAGGTGCGAGATCAATGTCGACTCCAGCTGGGATCCCGGTCGCACCGGGAAAGGTCATCGCCGTGCACGTGGCCTACGAATCCCGGGCCGCCCAGCGCGGCAGGCGTCCCGCGCAGCCCTCCTACTTCCTCAAGGCGACGAGCTCGCTGGCCTCCAGCGGAGACACGATCGACCGTCCGGCCGGAACCTCGCTGCTCGCCTTCGAGGGAGAGATCGCCCTCGTCATCGGCACCCGCGCCCGTCACGTCGGTCCCGAGACCGCTTGGAGCCATGTCGGATCGGTGACGGCGTCGAACGATTTCGGCCTCTACGATCTCAAGGCCCCCGACAAGGGGTCGAACCTGCGCTCGAAGAGCCGTGACGGCTACACCCCCCTCGGCCCCGAGCTCATTCCCGCCGCCGAGGTGGATCCGGCCGCCCTGCGCATCCGCACCTGGGTCAACGGTGAGATCAGGCAGGACGACGGAACGAGCGCGCAGCAGCTGATCTTCCCCCTGACCCGGATCATCGCCGACCTCAGCCAGCACCTGACCCTCGAACCCGGCGATGTGATCCTCACCGGCACGCCCGCCGGCTCGAGCGTGGTCGCTCCCGGCGACCTCGTCGAGGTCGAGGTCACCGCCACCTCGACGCGAACGGGGCGGGCCCTGAGCTCGGGACGACTGCGCACCGAGGTGGTCGACGGGCGCGGAGACTTCGACGAGAGGCTCGGCAGCGTCCCGGCCATCACCGAATCCCTGCAGGAGGACGCCTGGGGATCGCGGGAGGAGGCGGGCCTGCCGCTGGCAGAGGGCACCGCCGCTGCCGGGCTGAGCGAGGAGCTGCGTGAGAAGCTGCTCGCGGCGCCCACCGCCGGTCTCTCGGCACAGCTGCGCTCCCGTGGTCTCAACAACATCGCCATCGACGGGGTCCGGGCCCTGGTGCCCGGCACCAAGCTCGTCGGCACCGCGAAGACGCTCCGGTTCGTCCCCAATCGGGAGGACCTCTTCAAGTCCCACGGCGGCGGCTACAACGCGCAGAAGCGCGCATTCGACTCCCTCGCCCCCGGTGAGGTCGTCGTCATCGAAGCCCGGGGGGAGCCCGGCTCGGGAACCCTCGGCGACGTCCTCGCCCTGCGGGCGAAGGCCCTGGGTGCGGCGGGCGTCGTCACCGACGGGGGAGTCCGTGACTCCGCCGAGGTGGCCGGCATCCTGCCCGTGTTCGCGACCGCCGCACATCCGGCGGTCCTCGGACGCAAGCACGTGCCGTGGGAATCCGACGTCGCCGTCGCCTGTGGCGGCGCCACGGTCCTGCCCGGCGATGTCATCGTCGGCGACGACGACGGGGTCATCGTCATCCCCCGCGACCTCGTCGAGGAGGTCGTCGACGCGGCCCTGGCCAAGGAGATCGAGGACGGCTGGGTGGCCGAGCAGGTCGCCGCGGGCAACCCGATCGAGGGGCTGTTCCCGCCCACGGGCGAATGGAAGAGCCGGTTCGAGGCCTGGAAGAGCTCACGATGACCACTCCGACCATGGTCAGCGGTGGGCCGTTGAGCAAGGCCGAGCACGCGTACCGATGGATCCGTGAGCGCATCGCCGACCACACCTACGAGCCGGGGCACCGACTGGTGCTCTCACAGATCGCCGTCGAGCTCGAGACCTCGGTGGTGCCGGTGCGTGAGGCGATCCGCCGGCTCGAAGCCGACGGGCTCGTGACCTTCGAACGCAACGTCGGCGCCCGGGTGGCGATGGTCGACAAGGACTCCTACGTCCAATCGATGGAGGCTGTGGCGATCCTCGAGGGCGCAGCCACCGCTCAGGCGCTCGATCATCTCGGCTCAGCGGACCTCGACGCGGCCGAGGAGATCAATGCGTCGATGCGGACGCTCCTCGACGACTTCGATCCGGTCGAGTTCACCCGGCTCAATCACGAATTCCACGCCGCGCTGTTCACCCGCTGCCCGAACGAGCGTCTGCGCACCCTGGTCGCCCTCGAATGGGACCGGCTCGCGCATCTGCGCAACTCGACGTTCTCGTTCGTGCCCGAGCGGGCCCGGGAATCCGTCGACGAGCACGCGCGGATCGTCGGCCTGATCCGGGCGCGCGCCTCGGCGGAGGAGGTCGAACGGGTCGTCCGGGCCCACCGGGCGGCGACCCTGCACAGCTATCAGCAGGCGAAGACCCGGATCGACCGATCGCTCGCGCCGGCAGCCGAACACCTCCACGACCAGCCAATCCGCCCAGCAGACAACCCCACCGAAGAGTAAGGACACGCCATGACCGACACCACCGCGGCTCCCACCGGTCTGCCGGAGAAGATCCGGCACTACATCGACGGCGAATTCGTCGACTCCCTCGACGGTGAGGAGTTCGACGTCATCAACCCGGTGACCAACGACACCTACATCAGGGCCGCGTCCGGGAAGACGGCCGACGTCGACCGCGCCGTCGCCTCGGCGAAACGGGCCTTCGACGAGGGCCCCTGGCCGACGATGCTCCCGCGCGAACGCGCCCGGGTGCTCAACCGGATCGCCGACATCGTCGAGGCCCGCGAGCAGACCCTGGCGGAGATGGAGTCCTTCGACTCCGGCCTGCCGATCACCCAGGCCCTTGGCCAGGCTCGGCGGGCAGCGGAGAACTTCCGCTTCTTCGCCGACCTCATCGTCGCCCAGATCGACGAGGCCTACAAGGTCCCTGGTCGTCAGGCCAACTACGTCAACCGCAAGCCGGTCGGCGTCGCGGGCCTCATCACCCCGTGGAACACTCCGTTCATGCTCGAGTCGTGGAAGCTGGCCCCGGCGATCGCCACGGGCAACACCGTCGTGCTCAAGCCCGCCGAATTCACCCCGCTCTCGGCCTCCCTGTGGCCGGGCATCTTCGAAGAGGCCGGCCTGCCGCAGGGTGTGTTCAACATGGTCCACGGCTTCGGTGAGGAGGGGTTCGCCGGCGACTCGCTCGTCAAGCACCCGGACGTGCCGCTGATCTCCTTCACCGGAGAGTCGAGCACGGGCCAGCTCATCTTCGCCAACGCGGCCCCTTGGCTCAAGGGCCTGTCGATGGAGCTGGGCGGGAAGTCCCCGGCCGTCGTCTTCGCCGACGCGGACCTCGACGCCGCGATCAACGCGACGATCTTCGGCGTCTTCTCCCTCAACGGGGAGCGTTGCACGGCGGGTTCGCGCATCCTCGTCGAGGAATCGATCTACGACGAGTTCGTCGAGCGCTATGCCGCGCAGGCCAAGCGGGTCAAGGTCGGCCTGCCCTCGGACCCGAGCACCGAGGTGGCCGCACTGGTCCACCCCGAGCACTACGAGAAGGTCATGTCCTACATCGAGATCGGCAAGCAGGAGGCACGCCTGGTCGCCGGTGGGGGCCGCCCCGAGGGATTCGAGACCGGCAACTTCGTGCAGCCGACGGTGTTCGCCGATGTTCTCCCCGATGCCCGCATCTTCCAGGAGGAGATCTTCGGTCCCGTCGTCGCGATCACCCCGTTCAAGTCCGACGCCGAGGCCCTCGAACTGGCCAACGACACGAAGTACGGACTGGCCGCCTACATCTGGACCTCGGACCTCAAGCGCGCCCACAACTTCTCCCACGCGGTCGAGTCCGGGATGGTGTGGCTGAACTCGAACAACGTCCGCGACCTCCGGACGCCGTTCGGCGGCGTCAAGGCCTCGGGCCTCGGGCACGAGGGCGGCTACCGGTCGATCGACTTCTACACGGAGTCACAGGCCGTGCACATCAACCTCGGCGAGGTCCACAACCCCGTCTTCGGCGCACAGTGAGCGCGACCTCTCACCCGATCGACATTCAGGCAAGGACGCTGACATGACCAATCGCAAAGACATGACCCTGAACTCGGCGGGCTACTACGTCAGCCAGGAGGCGCCGATCTCGACCGACAACCCGGTTCCGACACCCGAGTCCGGCCCACCGGACATCCTCCGCTGCGCGTACATGGAGCTCGTCGTCACCGATCTCGCCGCGTCGCGCGAGTTCTACGTCGATGTGCTCGGTCTGTACGTGACCGAGGAGGACGAGCAGACCATCTACCTCCGGTCCACCGAGGAGTTCATCCATCACAACCTCGTGCTGCGGAAGGGCGAGACCGCGGCCGTCGCCGCCTTCTCCTACCGCGTCCGCACCCCCGCGGACCTCGACCGTGCGGTGGAGTTCTACACCGAGCTCGGCTGCGACGTCCGCCGCAGCCCGGAGGGATTCGTCAAGGGCATCGGCGACTCCGTGCGCGTCGTCGACCCCCTCGGGTTCCCGTACGAGTTCTTCCACCAGTCCGACCACGTCGAGCGGATGTCATGGCGCTACGACCTGCACATCCCCGGCGAGCTGGTCCGGCTCGACCACTTCAACCAGGTCACGCCGGACGTGCCCAGGGCCGTGAAGTACATGCAGGATCTCGGCTTCCGGGTCACCGAGGACATCCAGGACGAGGAGGGGACGGTCTACGCCGCCTGGATGCGGCGCAAGCCCACTGTCCACGACACGGCGATGACCGGCGGCGACGGGCCGCGGATGCACCACGTGTGCTTCGCCACCCACGAGAAGCACAACATCCTCGCGATCTGCGACAAGCTGGGGTCCCTTCGCCGCTCGGACTCGATCGAACGCGGACCCGGCCGGCACGGGGTGTCCAACGCCTTCTACCTCTACCTGCGCGACCCCGACGGGCACCGGGTCGAGGTCTACACCCAGGACTACTACACGGGTGATCCCGACAACCCGGTGATCACCTGGGACGTCCACGACAATCAGCGACGCGACTGGTGGGGTAATCCGGTGGTGCCGTCCTGGTACACCGACGCCTCGCTGGTGCTCGACCTCGACGGGAACCCGCAGCCGGTGCGGGCCCGGACGGACAGCTCGGAGATGGCGGTGACGATCGGAGCCGACGGATTCTCCTACACCCGCAGGGAGGACGCCGGTGCGGATTCCCCGACCCCCGCGGGACGGGCAGACGCCGGAGGGTCCGGAGCCGAAGGCGGTGAGGGCGAGTTCAAGCTGGGCCACCAGCTCTGAATCGCCGCCCTCCCCACGTGGGGGCTGAGTCCACCGCTCTGCGGGCGCGGCCCGCATTCTCGAAAGGAATTCCATGCTCGATGAAGCAACGATCGCGGGGATCGCCGACGACCTCGCCGAGGCCGAGGCCAACAGCACGAAGATCGGTCGACTGACCGCGAAGTATCCCGAGATGACGGTCGAGGACTCCTACGCCGTGCAGAACGAATGGCGCCGCCGCGGGGAGGCCGCCGGCCGCAGACTCTACGGCCACAAGATCGGGCTGACCTCGAAGCCGATGCAGCAGGCGACCGGGATCACGGAGCCCGACTACGGGGCGATCTTCGCCGACCAGGTCTACGAGACCGGGGCCGTCATCGACCATGCCCGTTACTCCGGGGTCCGCGTCGAGGTCGAACTCGCCTTCGTCCTCAAGGACGAGCTGCGCGGGCCCGACGTCAGCCTCTTCGACGTCCTCCGCGCCACCGAGTACGTCGTGCCCGCCCTCGAGGTGCTCTCCTCCCGGATCGAGATGGAGGGGCGCACGATCGTCGACACCATCTCGGACAACGCCGCCCTCGGGGCGATGGTCCTCGGCGGGCGCCCGGTCGCGGTCGATGCCGTCGACCTGCGCTGGGTCAGCGCCCTGCTCTACCGCAACGAGACGATCGAGGACTCCGGCGTCGCCGCCGCGGTCCTCGATCATCCTGGACGGGGAATCGCCTGGCTGGCCGACAAACTGGCCGAGCACGGGGATGTCCTGCAAGCTGGGGAGACGGTGCTGGCCGGGTCGTTCACCCGCCCGATGTGGGTCCACCCCGGCGACACCGTCCACGCCGACTATGGAGACCTGGGAGTCATCACATGCCGTTTCGAGTAGAACTGCCGCAGACGTTCACCGCGCGGGTGCGCGAACTGGGGGCGGGGGAGTACCTCGCCGGAATGTGGGTGTGCTCGGCCTCGCCGACCGCTGCTGAGATCGCCGCCGCCTCGGGGATGCAGTGGGTCCTCCTCGACGCCGAGCATTCGCCCCTCACCCTCGACCTCACCACTCGCCTGCTCCAGGCCATGAACGGCTACCCCGCCACCCCGGTGGTCCGGGTGTCGGCGAATGACCGGGCGCTCATCAAGCAGTTCCTCGACCTCGGGGCACAGAACATGCTCGTCCCCATGGTCGACACACGCGCGGACGCCGAGCAGGCGGCCGGCGCCGTTCTCTATCCGCCTCGCGGGGTCCGCGGAGTCGGATCCGCCCTGGCCCGAGCCTCCCGCTGGAACGCGGTGCCGGAGTATCTCGACCGGGCGGCGGATCTCGTCTCGCTGACGGTGCAGATCGAATCCGCGACCGCGGTCGAGAATGCGGCCGAGATCGCGGCCGTCGACGGGGTCGACGCCGTGTTCGTCGGCCCCTCGGACCTGGCGGCATCGATGGGGCTGCTCGGCCAGCAGACCCATCAGGACGTCACCGACGCAGTTCTGCACACCTTCGAAGTCGTCAAGGCGGCCGGGAAGCTGGTCGGCGTCAACGCCTTCGACCCGGCCCAGGCACGCCGGTACCTCGATGCGGGGGCCTCGTTCGTCCTCGTCGGCTCGGATGTCGGACTGATGATGAACGGCGCCCGCGCCTGGGCCGACACCTGGGTGAGGGACGCGGAGTCCGGCTGAGCCGAGCCTCCACGAGGTGAGGGGACGGTGCCGAGGTGATCTCACCTCGGTCCCTTCACCTCATTCGCCGCGGCCGCCCGAGGTCAGTCCTCGGGGCTGCGACGGCCGGAGATGAGGAGTGCTGACACTCCGAGCCCGATGAGGAGCAGACCTGCCCCGACGAGCACCCCGTTGCCGCGCGTTCCGGTGCGAGGCAGCTGATCGGGAGCTCGCGGAGCCTGCGGCTGGTCCGCCACCGGTTCGACCGGCGGTTCCTTGGCCGGCGCTGCATCGGCCGGAGACTGCTCGTCGGGGGCCGGAGTCTCCTCAGCCGGTGGCGAGGGCTCTTCTGGCGGCGGCGGTTGTGTGGCGGGTGCCGGTGATGGTGCGGACGGGGGTGCGGGCGTTTCCTCCGCCGGCGCAGGTGGTGGGGCTTTCGGGGCCGAACGGTGAACCGTCTCCGCCGGTATGCCCCAGTCGCTCGCCCAGGACCTGTGGGCGTCATCGCCGTCGATGGTCACGACGAAGGTGACCCATCCCACCGGCACGGTGATGTCGGCGGTGCGCAGCGAGGCCTTGCCGTTGTGGTCGGCGGTGACCCTGAAGTCCTGGGAGTCGATCTCCTCACCGCGGACCTTCGCCGACTGCTTCGGCAGCGTGTCGGAGTGATGCGCCGTGACCGTGAGTGCGAGCTCGGCACCCGGCCGCATCCCGCTGATGTCGACCTCGTCGTGGGCCTTGGTCCCGTCGAGGACCGCGGTGGTCTCGGCCGTCGGGGTCCATGGCACGAATCCCGTTTCGCGGGGCTGACCGTGGGTGCCCTTCCACTCCTTCGTCTTCTCATCCGGTGCGACGGTCTCGGTGAAGTAGAGCCATCCGGTGAAATCGTCAGGGACCGGAACGGCCGCAGAGCGGTGGGTGCCGTTGCCCACGGATGTCGACGTCACCGTGCCGATCACCTCGGCGTCGGCATTCTTCTCTCCGATCTCCGGTTTCGATCCGGTTCGCCACAGTTCGTGCACGACGGTGACCCTGTGGTCGCCGATGAGGCCGGTGACGGTGAACTCATCGGTGACGGATTCGCCCGGGGTCGGGGTCTGGTCGGAGATCTCCGTCGTGACCGACGGCTGGGATTTGAGGTCGACGACGGCGCGGGCGGACACCTCGGCCGGCTTGTCGGCGGTGATGACGCGCTGCACCCGTGACTTCGCCGGCTTGAAGAGCAGAATCGAGTCGGAGGCGACCTGTGCTGTTGCCGCGGCCGTGACCTTGCCCGGCCCGTCGACCGTGTAGGTCTCGAGCACCGGTTTCCTGCCGGTGGTGAGCGTGGCGGGAGCGACATCGACGCCATCGACCGTCAGGTGGACCCGGACGTCGGGAACCAGATGTCCGGTCGCGCTGATCAGTGACACCGAGACCTCGACCTGGTCTCCGGCCGGCAGGGTCAGCTTCTTCTCGGCGGGGCCCTTCTCGAGCGGGCCCTTCTCGGGCGGACCCTTCTCGAGCGGGCCCTTCTCGGGCGGACCCTTCTCGAGCGGGCCCTTCTCGGGCATGTCCGTGTCGGTCGTGTTCTTCTCGCGTCGATCCTCACCCTCGGGCGAGACGGCGGAGCCCGGCTCCTCGATCGGCTTCGCATGCGGCTCGAGCACCGGCATGCCGGGGATCGTCCGCAGGCCGAGCTTGAGCCGGTAGGGCCCGGCGAACCGTTCGGCGTCCGCCGTGATCGCCGCGTACTGCTTCGCACCTTCCTCGAATTCCCTGCCCAGCTCGGACGGCTCCCGCGGCGGCACCTTGTGGTCGTGGGGGATCGCGGCGTCGCGTCTCGCGATGGTGCTCAGCGCGGCGTGGACATCGGCGGACTTCGACTCGGCGTGCTGATGCAGGGCCCAGGCGGTCTGTGGTGACGTGACCTTCTCCGGCCGCGACCCCTTGAAGTACTCAGGCAGGGGTGACTGTTTGCCGGCGTCGATGCAGTAGGCGTACGCGTCCTCGAAGGTTCTGTAGGCGCCGTACCAGGTCTTTCCCTCCTTCGCATGGTGCCAGATGCCGGGACCGTACGTGTCGGCATGGGCGAGCATCGGCACTTCGCCGAGCCGGGCGGAGCCCGCTGTGCCATCGGTGCGGCTGGGGCCGTGATCTCGGACCGCACCGGCGGCGATGGCGGGGCCCGTGCCGACGGTCAGCGACAGCACGAGCAGGAGGAGGAATGTGCGGAAGGTCAGGCGTATGCGTGTGGTCATGACCCGATTCCACGTGTGGCGGCGCCCCGTGGCCAGAGCTGGATTCGGGCCTGTGAATACACCATGCGCACTCCACAGGCAGATGAGCCCGAGTCGCCACGGACGGGATGTCTCCTGTGGACACCAAGACCCGAGATCATCGGACGCACGAGCAGGTCAGAGCGTCGGCGGCGCGAGACCCGGGGCTGCGGGCGCGAGTGAAGCGGCCTGGAACCTGGATCCGGTGCAGGCGAGGGGCGTCTGTCCACAGGGAACCGGGCTCAAGTGGGTATTCGAAAGTGCTGGACTGTTGCTGTACGGCCACACCATTCTCTGCTCGGTGTCAGTTGACGACCGTAGACTTGGCGGTGC
>JAPSIC010000090.1 GCA_031179165.1 Brevibacterium sp. | reverse complement strand
GCCTCGGGCCGGTCCACCCAGTCGGGGACGACGATCGGCGAGTAGGACACGGTCTCCTCCGGCTCTCGGCGCACCACACCGGAGACGGCGTGGGAGGCGCCGAGAGACTCGGCCAGCAGGGTGCCGATGTGCCCGGAGGCTCCGACGATGAGGATGTGCATGCCGAACAGTCTAGTCAGAGGCCGCGCTAGCGGTAGTAGACCTTGACCCCTTCACCGGACTTGTAGGTCATGTATCCGCCCTCGAAGTTCTGGCGCGTCTTGCCCGCCGAGGCGAACTCGCCGGTGGTGGGCAGACCGAGTCGGCTGCGCTCCCATCCGAGCGCCTTCCAGCGACCGAGCATTCCGTGGCTCAGCGGCTGTCCCTTCGTCGTGCTCGAGTAGGTGATCATGCCGTGCCGGAAGTTCTGATACACGGCATTCGTCCGGTACTTGAACCGGATCTCGTCGCTGGACGGGAATCCCAGGATGCCCTTCTCATAGCCGACGGCGCGATAGGCCGTCCTGATCCCGCCGGTGTTGAAATGGGCCCCCGTCTCCGACGACCAGTAGACGGTGCCGTAGGCGAAGTGCTGGTACCAGCCGTCCGGGTTCGACAGGGCCTTCATCGTCGCCACGGGCGGACCGGTCAGGTCCATGTGGCTGCGGTAGTAGGTGCCGATCGCGCCGCCGGTGGCGATCCCTCCCCCGACGGAGGACTGGAGGGACTTGGCACCGGACCTGATGCTTCCCAGTTTGGAGTAGAAGGCGTCCCCGGGGCATTCAGTGTAGCCGGTGTCACGATGGCCGGCCACCACGTTGAGGCTCACGGACCGCCCTGCCGGATACCGGCTCGAACCGCCGCCGGAGGTCAGGGTCATCTTCCCCGTCGGGGAGAAGCCGTACTGGTTGGCCTTCCACGCGATCACTCTCTGCACCGACTTCTGCGCATCCGTGCTGGGCGCGGTCGAGCCGTAGGTGCCGAGGACGCTGATGCCGATCGTCGACGAGTTGAACCCGGAAGCGTGCGCGCCGGTGATCGCCCTGTCGATGCTCCCGGCCCGACCCTCGTAGATCACGCCGTACTTGTCGACGAGGAAGTTGTAGCCGAGGTCGCACCAGCCGCGTGACTTGGTGTGATAGGTGAGGTATCCGCGGATGATCCCGGGTGCCTGGGATCGCGTGTAGGAGTTCGAGCCTGCCGTGTGGTGGAGGAAGACGCCCTTGGCACCGGATGTCGAATCCGGCTCGCACCGCACGAGGGACTCATCGGCTCCCCACTCCCTGCGGGTGACGATGTCCGCCTTGAGACCGCTGTGATAGACCTGCGTCCCCACTCCGTCGCCCGGCGGATTCGCGGCCGGCGAGGACGGGTCCGCCTCGGCGACGACGGCGGCGTCGTCGTCCGTGACCTCGGTGGTGACCTTCCGAATCGTGATGTCGGTGGTGCCGAGGTGCGTCTTCGACGATCTCAGCTCGACCTCCGCGGCGTCGACGACGGGCACGGCCTGGGTCTCGCCGTCGGTGCCCTGCGCAGCGGTCCGAGCCTGCCTGGCCTCCGCCGACTGCTCGTCGGGACCGCCCTCGTCCGCGGCGGGCAGCGGCTGCCAGGACGACCAGCCGGAGTCCGTCCGGATCCGCATCTCCAGCCGGGGATCCGCCCCGTCCCAGGTCGCGCCGATGACGGACACCTCCGCTTCGTCGAGGTCGAGGCTCGTCACGTCCGAGGACCGAGCCGAGTACTCCTTGACGGAGGTCGGGACATCGGTCTGGTCGACTTCGTCTCCCGTGCTCTGGGAGTCCGCGCCGGAGTCCGCGAACGCCGCTCCTGGCAGTGCCGCCGCCAGCAGCACACCCGCCAACACGGATGCAGCCAATCGAGCCGTTGTCTTCTCACATACCCTCATCGGCATGAGTTCCTCTCGGGTTCGCTCCCCGACCGGGCCGAGCCCTCGCCTGTGCGAAGCAAAGCGGCACTGGCGGGGTCAGGGGGCGGGGATCGCAGCTGTGCGACGGGTGGTCGCTCAGTCGCCAGCATAGCGAGATTCGTCCCCCTGACTGCGGCGACACGACTGGTAGTCTGACTTCGAGTTGCCGATCAGTCGAAGGAGACTCCTGGTGGCCGAGGAATCAACGAGCCGGCTCCTGACCGCGGTCCGGCCCGCCGAAGTTCACCGGACGGTGAGCAGGACGATCCTGCTGCGCATCCTCGCCATCGTTCTCGCCCTGGTCACCCTCCTTGCCCTCGTCGGCGTGCACATCGTGCGCAGGTCGTTCCCGCAGACGACCGGGGAGCTGTCGCTGCCAGGACTCGATGCCTCGGTCACCGTCACTCGTGACGCCTCGGGCATTCCCATGATCGAAGCGAGCACGGCCCATGACCTGTTCCTCGCCCAGGGCTTCGTCCATGCCCAGGACCGGTTCTGGGAGATGGATTTCCGCCGGCACGTGACCGCGGGGCGACTGTCCGAGCTCTTCGGCCCGGCACAGTTCTCGACGGACGCCTTCATCCGCACGCTCGGGTGGAGGCAGGTCGCCGAGGCGGAGGTCGCCGCCCTCGACGACACCACCGCCGGCTACTATCAGGCCTACGCCTCCGGGGTCAACGCCTACCTGCGCGACAGGTCCCCCACCGAGGTGTCTCTGGAGTACGGGATCATCGGGCTGCAGAACGGCGGGATCGAGATCGAGCCGTGGACCCCCGCCGACAGCGTCTCCTGGCTCAAGGCGATGGCCTGGGACCTGCGGTCCAATCTCGAGGACGAGATCGATCGCGCGATCCTGTCGACTGCCCTCGACGAGGCCGAGATCGCCGACCTCTACCCCGAGTACCCCTACGGGGACCGCCCCACCATCATCGGCGACTCGGCGACCGTCACCGCGGGACCCCGGCCGGACGAGGTCCGCGCCGGCGGCACTCTCGACCCGAATCCTGCCGCCGGCAGGAGCTCCGCGACCGACGGGGATCTCGCGGTCACCTCCGGACTGCTCGACCTCAAGTCGACGCTGCGGTCACTGCCGGCGCTGCTCGGAATCAGCAGCCGGGAGATCGGCTCGAACTCCTGGGTCATCTCCGGGCGGCACACCGCCGCCGGCGCTCCCCTGCTCGCCAATGATCCGCACCTCTCCCCCTCGATGCCCTCCGTGTGGCATCAGGTCGGTCTGCGCTGCCGAGAGGTCAGAGTCGAGTGCCCCTTCGATGTCAGCGGCTTCTCCTTCTCGGGCCTGCCCGGCGTCGTCATCGGCCACAACCGGGACATCGCCTGGGGACTGACCAATCTCGGCCCCGACGTCGCCGACCTCGTGGTCGAGAAGATCCAGGGCGCCGAGGTGATCCACGACTCCGGCCGCGAACCCCTCCTCGAGCGTCGGGAGACGATCGAGATCGCCGGTGAGGACCCCCGGACGATCACGGTCCGGTCGACGAAGCACGGCCCCATCGTCTCCGCCCTCGACGGAGCGTATCGAACCGTGCTCGATGCCTCCGTGGGCGAGACCTCGAACCCGGCCGGCAACGACGAGCAGGGCTCCCCGGGCGATGATCCGAAGCCCCCGACCCACGATCCACAGCCGCCCGACGACGAGGAGCAGTCGCCCGCCGACGAGGAGCACCACGTCCTCGCCCTCGAGTGGACGGCGCTCGAACCGGGCAGCACCGCGGAGGCGGTGTTCGCGATCAACGCCGCCGCCGACTGGGACGAGTTCCGTGATGCCGCGGCACTGTTCGACGTGCCCGCCCAGAACCTCGTCTACGCCGACCGCGAGGGCAACATCGGCTACCAGGCTCCCGGCCGGATCCCCCGCCGAGGTGAGGGTGAGGGACTGCTTCCGCGTCCCGGCTGGATCGCCGCGCAGGACTGGCAGGGCTTCTACGACTTCGAGGACCTCCCCCGCGAGTACAACCCCGACCGCGGGTGGATCGTGACGGCCAACAATCCCGTCGCCGCTCCCGGAGCCACCGTCGACCTCGGCCGCGACTTCGACTACGGGGACCGGGCGGAGCGGATCACGGACCTGATCACCCCTCTCGTCGCCGAGGGCGCGATCACCGCAGACGACCTCTCCCGGGTCCAGACCGACACGGCCAATCCGTTCGCCGCGAACCTCCTGCCGGTGCTGCTCGACCTCGATGCCGGCTCCGACCCCGAGGTCGGCGCCGCCCAGGAGCTGCTGCGCTCCTGGGACGGCCACGATGACTCCGACAGCGCCGCCGCCGCGTACTTCAACGTCTTCACCGCGACCCTGCTGCAGGAGGTGTTCGCCCCGAAGCTGCCCGAGGGAACTCCTCCCACAGGCGGCTCCCGGTGGTACCTCGTGATCGAGAACCTGCTCGACGAGCCGGAGTCGCCGTGGTGGCGCGACGGCGAGGCCCGGGGCCGGGACGAGGCCCTCACTCGCGCCCTGGGCTCGGCGTGGACGACGACCGAGGAGCTGCTCGGTGCCGAACCGGTGACCTGGCGGTGGGGCACCCTGCACGAGCTGACGATCCGCAGCTCCAGCCTCGGCGAATCGGGGATCGCGGCGATCGAGAAGCTGTTCAACCGCGGACCCTACGAGGTCTCGGGCGGTTCGGGCGTCGTCAACGCCACCGGCTGGGACGCCGCGATCGGGTATGAGACGAACTGGGTGCCGTCGATGCGGCAGATCATCGACCTCGACGACTTCGACTCGTCCCGGTGGGTGAATCTCACCGGGACCTCGGGTCATGCCTTCCACGAGCACTACGCGGACCAGGTCGAGGACTGGGCGGCGGGCAGGACGCGTCCGTGGGCGTATTCGCCTCAGGCCGTGCGCCGCAGCGCGGTCGACACCCTCACGCTCATCCCCTGAGACTCCGCCGGCCCGACGTTCTCACCCTGAGGATCCTGAGGACGGGACCCCGCGGGTCTCTCAGCTCGGGAGGATCTTCGCCTCGAGGAAGTTGGCCACGTCGTCGTCCCACCGCACCGGGTCGACGTTCCATTCCTTCGTGTGACGGGCCTTGTCGTACTCGGGCATGATGACCAGGTCACGGCGGACCGAGGCGAGCGCGTGCGAGGGTGAGGACGGGACGAACTCGTCGTCGTCGGAGTGGATGAGCAGCACCGGCACGTCGAGCTCCGCCGCGCGGGTGACCCAGTCCATCCGGGCCAGGTCGACGGGAGTCTGGAGACCGGTGATCGGCCTCGCCCACGGCTGCGTGATCATCTCCAGGGTGAGCCGGGCGATCGGCGTCGGCAGCATGTTCTCCTTCGCCTGCCGGTCGAGCACGTTGACCCAGTCGACGACGGGCCCGTCGAGGACCAGGGCCGCGACGTGGTCCCGATTTCGACCGCGCGAAGCGGTCTGCAGGGCGATGGCGCCGCCCATCGACCAGCCGAACAGGACGACGTTCCTCGCCCCGTGCCTCAGCGCATGGTCGATGGCGACGTCGACGTCGATCCATTCGGTGTCGCCGAGCCCGTAGCGTGAGGTCTGCTCGACGCGCACCTCGGCGTCGTTGCGGTAGGACATCGCGATCGCCGGGACGCCCAGGGTGTTGAGGATCGGGGCGGCGCGCAGTCCCTCCGCGCGGGTGCTGGCCCGGCCGTGGATGAGGATCGCCCACGTGTCCCGAGGTTCGGGGTGGTCGGTCGGCAGGAACCAGGCGGGCAGCCGACCGGCGTCGGAGATCAGCTCGATGTCCTCGTAGGGGACGTCGGCGGCCACCGGTTCGGGGTAGACGACTCCGGTCCAGCGGCCCTTTCTCGCACGGCGGATGTCACCGCGGGTGACGGAGAGGATCTCGCGGGAGACGGTGCGGGACTTCGGGTCGTATTCGACGATGTCCCCGATCACCGCGTGACCGGTCCCTTGATTGAAGTACAGACCATAGGTGCCCGGGACCGTCGTCTCCTCGTCGGCGGGCAGATGGATGTGCATGTTCGGCGGGAACCCGTCGATGTGGAGGATGTCGAGGATGTCAGGGGAATTCTCGGGAACGACGATCTTCCGGGCGAAGTAGGCGGCGAGTCCGGAGGACGCCACCGAGATCACGGCGCCGATCCCTGCACCGACGCCCACCGAAGCCAGAAGCAGGCGAGTCGGGAATTGTGAGTCGCGAACCATGAAAACCTCCTGACTTCATTGTCGCCCACGGAATGAGAACTCGCCAATCCCTGTTGACCAGAGTGCAGGTGGGACAATGGACCCACGACCCAAGACACGACCGATCGGAGGTCACGATGACGAACACCGCGAACGAAGAGGAACTGCACTGGCAGGAGGTGCTCAGCCCCGAGGAGTACGCGGTGCTGCGCCAAGGCGGCACGGAGCGTCCCTTCACCGGCGAGTACGTCGACACCACCGCCAAGGGCATGTACCAGTGCCGCGCCTGTGGAGCCGATCTGTTCCCCTCGGACACCAAGTTCTCCTCCCACTGCGGCTGGCCGTCCTTCTACGCGCCGCTGGCCGAGGACCGGGTCCGCTACATCCGCGACACGTCGATGGGGATGGAGCGGATCGAGGTCAGGTGCGCGAACTGCGATTCGCATATGGGCCACGTGTTCGAGGGCGAGGGCTACGACACCCCCACCGACCAGCGCTACTGCATCAACTCGATCTCGCTGAAGCTGGCGGAAGGGCAGGAGTGAGCGCACCGGACCTGGTGCTCAAGACCTTCGACGAACTCACCGGCGCCCAGCTCTACGGGATCATGCAGCTGCGTTCGCGCGTCTTCGTCGTCGAGCAGAACTGCCTGTTCCTCGACCAGGACGGCGTCGACACGCTTCCCGAGACGCTCCACGCCTTCTTCCCCTCCCCCGCCCGGGCAACGACGGACACCCACGGCGCCGAGGTGGGGCTCAGCCTCGAGCCGATCGCCTATGCCCGGCTGCTGCCGCGGGACTTCCCCGATGGCCCGGCCTTCGAACCCGGTGCCCGCAGCATCTCCCGGGTCGCGACGAACCCGGAGTTCCGCGGCGAGGGGTGGGGACGGCGTCTCATCGCCGAACTCGTTGGAGCGCACGGCGACGGACTGCTCACCCTCAACGCCCAGTCCCATCTCGAGAGCTTCTACCGGTCCTTCGGCTTCACCCCGAACGGTCCGGGCTTCCTCGAGGACGGGATCGAGCACACCCCGATGGCTCGACCGGCCGGACGAGGGCGAGCCTGACCGTGATGAGTGACGCCTCCGATCCCCGGCGCAGGGACGCCTCCGATCCCCGGCGCAGGGACGCCTCCGATCCCCGGCCCAGGGACGCCTCCGACCCGCAGCGTCGTGTCGCCTGGCTCAATCGCTTCTTCGTCAAGATCGTGGGTCCGGCTCAGGTCGACAGCACCCGTCCCGGCGGGTACCACGAGGACGAGCACCTCCGTCATGAGCGTCTCGCGGCGATGGGCCTGGAGCTGCGCACCGACGCGAACGGACATTCCTACGTGGTGGACAGGACGACCCCTCCGGATGACTCCGTGGACAGCACAGACTCCGATGAGCAGTGAGCCCCAGGGCGAAGAGCCAGAGGCCAGGGCACACGATCGTGCCGCGGGCGACGAGGTCGCAACCCGCGACCATGCCCAGGCCACGGCGGAGGTGCTGGAGACGATCGAGCCCGGGTCGGTGGCCACCTACGGCGATGTCGCCGCGCGGCTGGGAACCTCACCCCGGCAGGCCGGCCGCGAAGTGGGCCGAGTCCCCGATGACGTTCCCTGGTGGCGGGTCGTGCGCGCCGACGGCACCCCGGGCACCTGCCGCGGTGGTCGGGCCGCTCGGCTGCTGACCGCCGAAGGAGTGCCGATGCGGGCAGGACGCGTCGACCTCGGCCGGGCCCGGCAGTCGTGGCCCGACCCTACCGAGTGAATATCGCCGGATGATCGGCGCCGCTCATGCAGCGGTCCCCGAGGCGGGCATCCGCCTCGGGGACCGTGTCCGGCGGTTCAGCGCCAGCCTGAGATGATGTCGACGAGCTCCCTGCGCGGTCCCGTGTAGAAGGGGACCTCCTCGCGCACGTGCAGGCGCGCCTCGGTGGCCCGCAGGTCGCGCATGAGGTCGACGATCCGGTGCAGCTCGGCGGCTTCGAAGGCCAGCAGCCATTCATAGTCACCGAGGGCGAAGGAGGCTATCGTGTTGGCCTTGACGTCCTTGTAGCCGGCGGCGGCCATCCCGTGGTCGCGCAGCATCGTCGATCGCTCGGCCGGGTCGAGCAGGTACCAGTCGTAGGACCTCACGAACGGGTAGACGCACACGTAGTCGCCGGGCTCGTCGTCGGTGAGCAGGGCCGGCAGGTGGGCCTTGTTGAACTCCGCCGGGCGGTGCAGTCCGACGACCGACCAGACCGGTTCGATGATCCCGCCGAGCAGGCTGCGCCGCACCGCCGAGTACGCGGCCTGGACGAGTTCGACCGTGGGCGCGTGCCACCAGAACATGATGTCGGCGTCGGCCCGCAGCGCGGACACGTCGTAGGTCCCGCGGACGACGAGACCCTGCTCGCGCAGCGGGGCCAGGGCCGCGTCGACCTCGGCGGCCAGTTCCGACCGATCCGTGTCTCCGAGCTCACCGGCCGAGGCGAAGACCGAGTAGGCGATGTACCGGGTCTCGGCGTTCGCCTTCTCGATCTGCTCGTCGGTGGGGTGTGCGTAGTCGCTCATTCCTGCTCCTTCTTCGTGTTCTCGTCGGTGGTGGTGGTCTCGAGCCGCGCCGCCACGGCCTCGGCCCTCTCGATGCAGGCGGGGATCCCGACCCCGAGGTAGGCGGACCCTGCCAGCTCGAGGCCGGGAACGCCCGCCAGCGCGGCGTCGATGGCCGCGACCGCCTCGGCGTGGCCGGGGAGGTACTGCGGCAGAGCCGCGTCCCAGTGCCTGAGCTCGGCGGCCACGAGGCGATCGGTGCGGCCGGTGATCGACTGCCAGTCGGCGAAGGCACGTTCGACGACCTCGGCCTCGGACAGGTCCTGCCAGGTCCGCGGATCGTCGCCGAACCGGCCGATGCTCATCCTCACCGCCGCCGTGCCCGCGGGCAGGCGCTCGTCCACCCAGGGCCATTTGTTCGACACATGGGTCGCGGCCTTGATGAACGACGCCTCCGTCGGCGGGATGAGGAGGCCCGACCCCTCGAGCGGGCGCGCGCCCACCTCGACCAGGGCCAGGACCAGCGCGGTCGAGGCGTAGGGAATCCCGCCGAGGTGGGACGCTGCGGTTGGGGCCGCCTCGGCGAGGAGGCGACGGGCCACATGCGCGGGGGTGGCGACGACGACCGCATCCGCCGCCTCCTCGGCCTCGGCCGTGCGCACGCTCCACCCATCCGCGACGGCGGTCAGGGATTCGACCGCGGTGCCGAGGCGGATCTGCGCTCCGTGGGCCTGGATCCGCTCCGCCAGGGCCGGGATGAGCCGGTTGATCCCGCCGACCAGGCTCATGAACACCGGGCCGGGTGGCTCCGCTTTCGTCTCACGCGCGGCGATGAGGTCCCGGACGAGGTCGAGCACGGAGGTTCCGTTCCGGGCGGCGGGCAGCAGCGCCGGCACGGTCGCGGCCAGGGACAGGTCCCGGCACCTGCCCGCATAGACTCCGCCGAGCAGCGGATCGACGAGGGTGTCGACGAGGTCGGCGCCGAGGCGCTCGGCCAGGAACTCACCGAGGGACACGTCGTCGCCGGGGATGGGCGGGCTGAGTTCCTCGGCGGCCACCCGCTCGCTCGCAGCGGGCCCCAGCAGCTCGGCGACGTCGGCGGGATCCGCGGGCACGCCCATCACCGTGCGCTTGGGGATCGGGTGGAGGCTGCCGCGGGCGTAGACCTGTGAGGAGTGGGCCGGGGACGGGAACACTGAGGCCAGCCCCAGCTCGGCGGCCAGCTCCCTGGTCTCGCGGCGGCGGTTGAGGCTCGCCTCGGCGCCGATGTCGAGTCCTGCGGGGAAGGCGCCGTCGAGGGTCGTCGCGCGCAGACAGCCGCCGAGGCGGTCGGCGGCCTCGTACACCGTCACCTGATGGTGCGGGGCCAGGCGATGGGCGGTGACGAGGCCGGAGATGCCTCCCCCGATGACCGTGACGCGCATGCTCAGACCCGGGCGCCGAGAATCTCTGCGGACAGCCGGTGCACCTCGGCGACGATCCGGCCGGGCACCTCGGGGTCGGTGTCGGGCAGGACCCCGTGTCCGAGGTTGAAGACGAACCCGGCCTCGTGGTCGAGGCCCTGCCGCACGATCGTCTCGATCCGCGGTGCCAGGGCCTCCCAGGGCGCGAACAGCAGCGCGGGGTCGAGGTTGCCCTGCAGGGCCTGGCGCGGCCGCACCCGGGTGGAGGCGTCGTCGAGGCCGACCCGGAAGTCGACGCCCAACGCGGTCGATCCGGCGCGCGACATCGAGCCGAGGAGCTCTCCGGTCTGGACCCCGAAGTGGATGCTCGGCACCTCGTGGTCGGCGAGCGCGGCGAAGACGGCACTCGAGTGTTCGAGCACGTGGTCCTCGTAGTCGCGCCGTGACAGGTAGCCGGCCCAGGAGTCGAAGAGCTGGAAGGCCTGGGCACCCGCGCTCAGCTGCACGTCGATGAAGGTCGAGGAGATCCGCGCGAGTTTGGCCAGCAGCGCCGAGAACGTCTCGGGCTCGGCGATCATGAGCGACTTCGTCTTCTCATGGTTCTTGCTCGGCCCGCCTTCGATGAGGTAGCTGGCCAGGGTGAAGGGGGCGCCGGCGAAGCCGATGAGCGGAGTCTCGGCGCCGAGTTCGGCCGTGATCCGTGCGATCGATTCGGCGATGTCGGGGATCTGCTCGGGGTCGAGTTCGGGCAGGGCGTCGACGTCGGCGCGGCTGCGGATGGGTTCGGCGATGACCGGGCCCCTGCCCGCCACGATCTCCACGTCCACGCCCGCCGCCTGCAGGGGGACGACGATGTCGGAGAAGAAGATCGCCGCATCGACGCCGTGCCGGCGCACCGGCTGGAGGGTGATCTCGGTGACGAGCTCGGGATCGCGGCAGGCGGCGAGCATCGAGGTGCCCGAGCGCAGCGCCCGGTACTCGGGAAGGGAGCGCCCGGCCTGGCGCATGAACCAGACGGGAGTGTGCGAAATCGGCTCTCCGCGCAGGGCGGGCAGCAAGGTGGAGGTCATGTCCCCCATCTTTCCATCCCTGCCGGTGTGTCGCCCACCGGGGGACGGTTTCAAGACTCCCGGTCTTGGATCCGCCCGGTCCCGGCGAATTCTCTTGTCCCGCCCCGGCGTGGATGATTCCTCTGCCGTGTCACCTCATCTATCGTGGCGAGTGTGGTCAACACCTCACCTCTCAATCGCATTCCGGCGGAGTTCTCCGCCGTCACCTCGGTCCTGCGCGAGGCTCGGAGCACGAACAACGTGTCGATCTCCGAGATCCCGGCACCGGCCAGGCTGGCCCCCTATTCGTATGCCCTGGGGGCGGAGGTCCGCGCGGATGAGACGTTCCTGCGGGCCAGCGGCGAGGCCATCGAGGAACTCGCCACCGGTCGCATCGTGGTCCTCTACGATCCCGAGTCCCCCGCCGAATGGGAGGGTCCGTTCCGGGTGGTGTCCTACATCCGCGCCGAACTCGAACACGAGCTGGGCAATGAGACGATGCTCGGCCATGTCGCCTGGACGTGGCTGGAGGATGCCCTCGAGGCCAACGACTGCGAGGTCGTCGCCGCCGGCGGGACCACCACCCGGGTGCTGTCGGAGAGCTTCGGGACCCTGGCCACCCGACCGGCCACGATAGACTTGGAGCTGCGCGCTTCCTGGACCCCCGTGATCGCCGAGCCGGAGATGATCGGCGATCACTTCGAAGCGTGGATCGACCTGCTGTGCACGGTCGCCGGACTGCCACCACTGCCTGAAGGAGTTTCAGCCCTGCCCGGGCGCCGTCGATGATAGAAGAACCACCGCTCCTGACCGCCCCGGCCGAAGGCACCCCGCCGGTCGTCGACACCCCGGAGGAAATCGCCCTCGCCTGTGAGCGCCTTGCCGCCGGCACCGGTCCGTTCGCCGTCGACGCCGAACGGGCATCGGGCATCAGATACGGTCAGCGCGCCTTCCTCGTCCAGCTGCGCCGCACGGGCGCCGGCACCGTCCTCCTCGATTCCGAGGCACTCGGTGACCTCAGTGCCCTCAATGCGGTCTTCGGCGACGACGAATGGGTCCTCCATTCCGCGACGCAGGACCTCCCGTGCCTGCAGGAGCGGGGAATGCGCCCGGCGGCGCTCTTCGACACCGAGCTCGCCGCCCGGCTGCTCGGCTGGGAGAAGTTCGGCCTGGCCGCGGTGGTGGAGCGGACCCTGGGCGTGCGCTTGGCGAAGGAGCACTCGGCCGCCGACTGGTCGGTGCGTCCCCTCCCCCGGGAATGGCTCGACTACGCCGCCCTCGACGTCGAGGTGCTGCTGCCGATGCGCGACATCCTCGAGCAGGAGCTCATCGATGCGGGCAAGTGGGAGTACGCCCGGCAGGAGTTCGCCCACCTGCGCAGGTTCACCCCCAAGCACTATCCCGAGCCCTGGCGGCGGACGCAGGGCCTGTCGAAGCTGAAGTCGCGCAAGGACATCGCGAAGGTGCGTGAACTCTGGCAGGCGCGCGACACCATGGCCTCGGAAGCCGACGTCGCCCCCTCGCGCATACTCAGGGATCGCGAGCTCATCGCGCTGTCGCTGTCGCGGGTGCGCTCGAGCGACGACATCATGGCGATCTGGCCGAAGCTCTCGCGAGCCGAATCGGCTCGGCTCTTCCGTGCCTTCCGCAAGGCCACCCGCCTGCCCGCCGAGGAGCTGCCGCGGCGGCACGAGACCTCGACCCGGTCGCGGTCGCCGCTCAGCCACACCGAGATCAAGGACCGGGTGGCCGCGCTCAAGGCCGCTGTCGCCGCCCGGGCGGAGGACATGGAGATCCCCCACGACGTGCTGCTGCAGCCGGCCGTGGTCAAGGCGCTCGGCTCCCGACCCGTCGACGACGTCGTCGAGTTCCTCATCGAGCACGGAGCCAGGCCCTGGCAGGTCGAGCTGTGCGCGCCGGTCCTCGAACGCGCCCTGGACTCCCTCCCCGACGCCGACTCTGAGCCCGACGACTGACGGCGGTGCCGGCCCCACGACTGAATGCGGTGAGATGGACTGTGACCACTGCGACTTCGGCCGGCACCTTTCTCGGCGGCTGGAATTTCCGGCACTCGTCGACGACGAGACCTCGACTACGCTATGGGCATGGAGTACGTCTCCAGAGTGCCACGACCACCGTTGGACGGGTTGATCGACGACCTCTACTTTCTTGACGGTTCGCCGCCGTACCCGATGCTGACGCTGCCGCCGGCTCCCTCGGCGCTGCTCATCATCAACCTCGGGCCGCCGTTGCGCATCCGCGGCGGCCTCGACGTCGAGACGACCGAGTACGCCGACGGCTGCGTCGTGACCATGCCCACCCACGCGTGGGGCTTCGGCTACCCACTGCGGTCCCGCTCCATCGGTGTGCACTTCAAGCCGTGGGGCTTGGCTCCGTTCCTGCCGATGTCTGCGGCTGAGCTGTGTGATCGTCCGGTGTCGGTGGAACAGGTGTGGGGCCGTCCCGCAGTTGCCGAGCTGCAGGACCGACTGGTCATGGCAGAGCACCCGCCCGAGATGCTGACGCTGCTCGAGGAGGAGCTGATACGGCGGCTGCACGATGCCCCCGGCCTGGAGCTGGTCCGCCAAGCGAGCAAAGTCATCGCGGTGACAAGAGGGTCGGTGCCGGTCGGCGACCTGAGAGAGGCAGCCGGTGTCAGCAGCACTCACCTGGCGGTGCGGTTCAAGGAACTCATCGGCGTCACGCCGAAGCGGTTGGCCCGCACCCACCGCTTCGTCGCCTCCATGCTCGCGATCGACCCTGCCGATCCGATCGACTGGGGTGACCTCGCCACCAGCGCGGGCTACTTCGACCAGTCTCACTTCGGCCACGAACTCCGGGCTTTCACCGGTCTCACACCGAGCCGGTACCTCGAAGTCAGGCGCCGGTTCCTGCGCGAACATCCCGGTCACGTGCTCGATGG
>JAPSIC010000219.1 GCA_031179165.1 Brevibacterium sp. | reverse complement strand
CGGCTTAGCCTAGTACTGCCGCCACAGTCTAGGCTTGAGGCATGACACAACGCATTGTTTCCGCGCGTGGACTGGCCACGCAGCACAACGACTCCGTCCTCGCCGTCTGGTACCCGACCCTGAGCACCGGTGAGACCCATGCCGACGCCGAGGCGGCCGCCTCCGCCCGCACCGACGCCGAGGGTCTCGACGCGCTCGCCGGCGACGACGAGGCCCGCGGCACCCAGGCGCGGGTCGTGACGACGACGATCGACCTCGACGAGGCGCCCGCCTCGGCGGCGGATGCCTACCTGCGCCTGCACGCCCTCTCCCACCGGGTGGTCGCCCCCAACGATGTCAACCTCGACGGGATCTTCGGCCACCTCGCCAATGTGGTCTGGACCTCGGCCGGCGCCTGTTCCGCCGACGGGTTCGAAGCCACCCGCGCGAAGCTCATGGCCCGCGGCGCCGTGGCCGTCTACGGTCTCGACAAGTTCCCCCGCCTGACCGATTTCGTCATCCCCTCCGGCGTCCGCATCGCCGACGCCGACCGGGTCCGTCTCGGCGCTCATCTGGCTCCCGGCACCACGGTCATGCACGAGGGATTCGTCAACTTCAACGCCGGCACCCTCGGGGCGGCCATGGTCGAGGGCCGCATCTCGCAGGGAGTCGTCGTCGGCGACGGCTCCGACATCGGCGGCGGCGCCTCGATCATGGGCACCCTGTCCGGCGGCGGCACGCATCGGATCTCGATCGGCTCGGGCAGCCTGCTCGGAGCGAACTCCGGCATCGGCATCTCGATCGGCGACGACTGCATCGTCGAGGCCGGTCTCTACGTCACGGCGGGCACGCGGGTGACCGTGCCCAGCGAGGAGGGCAAGGTCGTCAAGGCCGCCGAGCTCAGCGGTCAGAACAACATCCTGTTCCGCCGCAACTCGGTCACCGGCGCGGTCGAGGCGATCGCCCGCGACTCGAAGGGCATCACCCTCAACCCCGACCTGCACTGAGCCCGACGGGCTTCCCGCCGGCCACTCCGGAGGCGAGTTGTGTGCACTTCGTGCGGGTACCTGGCAAACTCTGTGGACTTAGTGCGGTTTCAAGCGCCTGGATCGGCACGAAGTCCACAGAGTTTGCGCGGTGACGCGACGAAGTGCACCGAAGTCGGGGCGCGGCAGGTGGCCGGTCCGTGTGGGCTGGTGAGCCAGTCCCTTGACATGCATCGAGCGCCATTGCCTCCCGAGGCTGGGAGGCAATGGCGCTCGTGGCATCTGCGGCCGTGGCGCGGGTCGGCCCGGACGGCTCAGCGGGAGGCGATGTCCCTGTAGTCGCGGGAGTGGGCGCCGGTGTAGATCTGACGCGGGCGGCCGATCTTCGTCTCCGGGTCGTTGATCATCTCCCGCCACTGGGCGATCCAGCCGGGCAGGCGGCCGACGGCGAAGAGGACCGTGAACATGTTCGTCGGGAATCCGAGCGCCTTGTAGATCAGACCGGTGTAGAAGTCGACGTTCGGGTAGAGCTTGCGCTCGACGAAGTAGTCGTCGGCCAATGCGATCTCCTCGAGCTGCTGGGCGAGCTCGAGCAGGGGGTCGCCGCCCGAGCGGGCGAGCACCTCGTCGGCGGTCTTCTTGATGATCTTGGCACGCGGGTCGTAGTTCTTGTACACGCGGTGCCCGAAGCCCATCAGACGCACGCCGTCTTCCTTGTTCTTCACCCGCTCCATGAACTTCTTCGGGCCGTCGTCCGAGGCCGCGATCTTCTGCAGCATCTCGAGCACGGCCGAGTTCGCACCGCCGTGCAGCGGGCCGGCCAGGGCGTTGACGCCGGCGGAGATCGACTGGAACAGGTTCGCCTGCGAGGATCCGACGAGTCGCACCGTCGACGTCGAGCAGTTCTGCTCGTGATCGGCGTGGAGGATGAACAGCTGGTCCATCGCCTTGACCGCCAGCGGGTCCGGCTCGTAGGGCTCGCTGGGCACCCCGAAGTTGACCCGCAGGAAGTTCTCCACCAGGCTCAGCGAGTTGTCGGGATGGATGACGGGCAGGCCCATGTTCTTCCGGTGGGCCAGAGCGGCGATCGTCGGCATCTTCGCCAGCAGCCGGAAGGACGAGGTCTCGATCTGCCCCTCGTCAAAGACATCGAGGTCATCTTGGTAGAAAGTCGACAAAGCCGCGACCGCGGCTGCCACCATGGGCATCGGATGCGCATCGTAGGGGAACGCGCGGAAGAAGCGACGCAGGTCCTCGTGGACGATCGTGTGCTTGCGCAGGCGCTCGTCGAAGCCGTCGTACTGCTCCTGCGTGGGCAGTTCACCGTGGATGAGGAGGTAGCAGACTTCGACGAAGTTCGACTGTTCGGCCAGCTGCTCGATCGGGTACCCACGGTACTGGAGGACTCCGGCGTCGCCGTCGATGTAGGTGATGGCCGAGGAGGTCGATGCCGTGTTGGCGAACCCTGGGTCGTAGGTGACGGTGCCGGTCTCGCTCAGCAGGCTGCTGATGCGATATCCGTTGTTGCCCGCGGACGATGACACCTCGGGCAGTGTCAGCTCGGTGTCAGCGATCCTGAGGTTCGCTTCCGTTGGCATATGATCTCCTCACCGTAGAGCCACCTCAAGAACTTCCTGAGGCGCAGTGCACAATTCCCTCAAAGACTACCGACTGCGCAAGGAAATCAAAAAATCATCCGATCCACCGGATACCGTCCGGTAACCGTGCTGATCACAGGAAACACGCCCGATTCCGCGTCTCATCTGCGCCGGGACCGACACCTGAGGACGATCACCGGCCCCCTACGGGCGTTCGGCCGGCGGCAGGGTGACGTCCGGCCCACCGGCGCGATGCCCATCCGGCGGCCCGGTGAGGGCCAGCCGCCGTCCCAGCCGGACCGGACGGCGCTCTGGCGAGAGTCAGCCCGCGGCGTTGTCGAGGCGCTCTGCGGCGGCCGCGATCCGCTCGTCGACGGCGGTCAGGGCGATGCGCACATGCTGCGCGGCGGCCTCACCGTAGAACGCGCCGGGACCGGCGACGATACCGAGATCGGCCAGCCGCGCGAGCGATTCCCAGCAGTCCTCATCGGCACTCGACCACAGGTACAGCCCCGCCGTCGAGTGGTCGATGCGGAATCCGAAGTTCTCCAGGGCCGGGCGCAGTCGATCGCGGCGGGCGCGGTAGCGCTCCTTCTGCGCGAGGACGTGCGCCGTGTCGTGCAGGCCTGCGATCATCGCCGCCTGCACGGGGAAGGGCACGATCATCCCGGCGTGCTTGCGCGAGCGGGTGAGGTCGGCGATGAGGGCGGAGTCGCCGGCGACGAAGGCGGCCCGGTAGCCGGCGAGGTTCGACTGCTTCGACATCGAGTACACGCTGAGCACGCCGCCGTGATCGCCGCCGGTGACGGACAGCACCGAGGGGGCGGGCTCCTCGGCGTCCCAGTTGAGCAGGCCGTAGCACTCGTCGGAGGCGAGGACGACACCGGCCTCACGGGCACGGCGGACCACCTCGGCGAGGGTGTCGCGGTCGAGGACCTG
>JAPSIC010000218.1 GCA_031179165.1 Brevibacterium sp. | reverse complement strand
CCGGCCGGCTGCGATCGTGGAGATCTGGTCATCGAGCGTCTCCTGCGGTGGGCACACCACCTCGATCTGCTCCTGCTTGAATTCGACGGTCAGCTCATGATCGCTCACGCCCTCACGCTCGAAGACGTCGATTGCCGCGTAGACGTATGGCGCCGGCGCCAAGGTCTCCGCATCAATGATCAGCAGCTCCTCTTCCACTCCGAACAGTCTCACCGCTGGTCCCTCCGTCCGAGGCCATCGCGCCTTCGCGATGTCCTGTTGATCATCGACCGACCGCAGACAGATACACCACAGGCCCCGAGTCGCCGTCGACGGCACTCGGAGCCTGCAGTGCTCGCTGTTCGAGTCTGACCGGGTTAACGCGATTCCTGCTGCAGGCGCTGGACGAGCATCTGCTTGCCCTGCTCAGCAGCCTTCTGGTTGTTGTGCTGGATCTTGCGGAACCACTCGGCCAATTCGCTGTCGCCACGAGACTCCGCATCCTGCGCGTACGTCTCGACCTGGTAGATCCACTTCAGCGAGCTCTCCACCACGGAGATCAGGTCGTAGTTGGGATCCTTGACCGGGCTCTGGGGTTCGGCCATGTTACTCACTCCTCAATGCGGAGACAATGGCCCTGTCCGACCACCGCTCCTCTGATTGCGTGTGCACTCCTCACGCTACGACAGTCCGATGTTCCAGGCAATAGCAAGACTGCTTGACCCGTGCATCGTCAATTCGACCGGGTGGCGGTGAGTGCTCTTTCAGCCCGTGTGACGGCCCGTGAGCTTGTCGCGCAGCCGGTCGACCATGCCGACCCCGGGCCCCACGGTCTTGTGGAACAGCTCCGAGTGCGGGGCGCTGGGATGAGGTCTGGTGGGGGCAACCTGCTTGGCCTTCTCCACCTTCTCGCCCATCTCCACCAGGTCCTCGTGCGGGACGTGGGCGCGCAGCTTCGGGAACTGCTCGTCCTCCTCGTCGTGGGCGTGGTGATCGAGCTTCTCCTCGAATTCGTGGAGGAGATCGAGGAAGCCGCTGTCGGCGGTGTCCCCGTCCTCCATCCGCTTCATCAGGTCGACGAGCTCGTCGTGCTCGGCCTTGTCGTGCTCGACTTCGTCTTTGCCGTTGGGCACGTGCTTCTCGACCGCCGGGTAGACGATCATCTCCTCCGCCACGGAGTGCCGCATCACCTCGGCGATGACCGTGTCGATGAGGTCGCGACGCTCCTCGGCCACCGGCGCCTGCGCGGCTCGGCGCAGCAGCTCCAGCATGTCGTGGTGGTCGGCGGTGAGGATGTCGACGACATCGGATTCGGAATTCGCGGTCATCATCGGTTCTTTCCGTAGGAGGCGGTGCGTGCGTCCCGCCGCGGCAGGAACGACAGCCCCACCATGGTGATCGCCAGGACGAAGTGGAGCCAGTTGTCGGCGGTGTTGAGCGGGACGAAGTTCGCCGTCGATTCGGGGCTGACGATCAGGCCGTAGATCCACAGGACGGCGTAGATGATCCCGCCCCACAGCAGGAAGTGCCGGGCACCCGCCGCGGACCGGGCCAGGACGAGGCCGACGATGCCGTAGAGGAGGTGGACGATGTTGTGCAGGACGGAGACCTGGAAGATGCCCATGAGCATCGCCTCGGAATGGTGGCCGGCGAAGCTCATCGACTCGAAGTTCGATGTCAGGCCGGGGATGAAGCCCATGATACCGACGAGGAGGAAGACCACGCCGTAGATCAGGGCGACGATCTGGACTGCCGAACGCCCACGCGGCGCTGCGGTGTCACGGGGATGGGGTGCTGCATCGGACATTGCTCTCACTCCTTAAGTGGATGGTGTCAAGCGGTGTCTCTGGCGCCGTGACTTCAGCATACTCACAAGTCGTGTTGCCGTACAGGGGTTTCTGCGGCAACGTCCGGAATTCGCTCATCCCCTGCCCGCGGTGCGTCGGCTTCCGGTGCTCGCCCTGCGCCGGCCGGCGCCCAAGACGCCCGTTCACAGCAGGTCGCGGGGGATCTCGCGGTGCCAGTTCTGGGAGTGGATGCGGGTGTAGCCCAGCCCTTCCTCGAGCTCATAGGCGTCAAGTTCGGCGGTGATATGAAAGTCCTCCGGCGATGACGTGAGCACGGTGCGGGTGTGCACCTCGATCCCCCAGTCGTCGCGCTCGATGCGCCGGATGGTCCGGGTCTCGCCGCGGGTGGAGTTGACCTCGTTCCAGCGGAAGCTGTACCACTCGTCGGTCTTGCGGCGGATCACCGTGCCCGTCTCGTCGAGGCGGAAGATGCCCTGATCGTTGATGATCTCCAGCGTCGACACGTTCGTCGCCAGGTCGCGGATCACCCGCCACTGATGATCACCGGTGGCCAGGGGGGTGGTTGCCAACTCAGGGGCGGCCTCCGCCTCGTCGAAGCCCTCGATCTGCTCGTCGGCGGGCGAGGGTTCCCGCACGGGCAGGGTCAGGGTGCTCAGCTCGGGAGTCAGGGTCACGGTTGCCGCCTCGGGCGAGGGCCACACCAGCGGCCAGTACGAGGTCGACACGGACAGCCGGATCCGATGACCGGCGGGGAACACCTGCGCGATCCCGTTGAGCGGAATCCGCACGCGGTACTTCTTCCCCGGCTCCAGGGGCTCCGGGTTCTCGCTGCCGCCCCGGTGGGTGAGGTTGAGAATGCCGTAGGTCACCCGTGTCGCCTCCCCATCGGGCAGGATGTCCGAGAGCCGGACGATGAGCATCGCCACCGGTTTGTCCGAGGAGACGACGAACGAGCACTCCCCCCGGCCGCAGATCGCGACATCCCGGTCGAGGAAGTCGGTGTCGAAGGTCAGGGCGCCGCCGTCCTCCTCCCTCTGGTCGAAGGGCAGATCGGGCGCCGCCGCATAGGAGGCCCATTTGCCGGCGAACATCCCCACGCTCAGCGGCGATTTCAACGACTGCTCCCCCGGGTCCGGGCGCATCGCGGCGAGATCGTCCGGTTCCAGCAGCTCGGCCCGATCATGACCGGGCTCTGAGTCCGGGGACTGAGTCGCATCGACTCGTGGCCGGGCGGCGTCGGTGCGAGGCCGGTCGGGGTCGCCGGTGGCCTGACGCTCCTCGTCGACGGGAATGAGATGGCGCTCCGAGAGCCGCAGGGTTCGCGACTCGATCCGCGGCGAGGGCCACTCATCCTCCTCTACCCAGTGTCCCGGGCGTTGTTCATAGGACGACTTCGGGGAGACGCTGTCCTGCATCCACACCCGCAGCATCGGTTCGTCCATGATCCCCGTGTCCTCGTCCTTGAGCCAGTGATCGAACCACCGGACGACCTCCTGCAGGAAGCCGATATCGGGGCCCGGGATCCCGAGATGCGGGTACTTGTGGCCCCAGGGTCCGATCAGGCCCTTGCGGGGCACCTCGAGGTTCTCCATCAGCCGGAAGATCGCGTTCGTGTAGCCGTCGGCCCAGCCGCCGACGGCCATGACGGGGCAGTCGATGGCCGAATAGTCCTCCGACACGGACGCCGAGCGCCAGTACTCGTCGCGCCGCTGATGGGACAGCCACTTCTCGATCCACAGTCCGCTGC
>JAPSIC010000089.1 GCA_031179165.1 Brevibacterium sp. | reverse complement strand
TCGGCCCAGCCGCCGACGGCCATGACGGGGCAGTCGATGGCCGAATAGTCCTCCGACACGGACGCCGAGCGCCAGTACTCGTCGCGCCGCTGATGGGACAGCCACTTCTCGATCCACAGTCCGCTGCCCTCGAGCCGCTCACGCCACATGTCCCGCCACCGGTCCCCGACGATCTCCGGGTCGGGCGGGAGACTGTTGAAGGCGAACATCACCGTGGCCTCGGACAGGTTGTCCGAGAGCAGGGCCCCGCCCATGTAGTGCATGTTGTCGACGTAGAGGTCATCGGTGGCCGAGGCGCTGATGATCGCCCCGAGGGCCGGCGGACGCCTGGCCGCGACCTGCAGGCTGTTGAACCCGCCCCAGGAGATCCCCATCATCCCGACATTGCCGTCGCACCAGTCCTGGTCGGCGAGCCATTCGATGACGTCCTCGGCGTCGTCGAGCTCGACCGGGCAGTATTCGTCGACGAGCACCCCGTCGGAATCACCGCTGCCGCGCAGGTCCACGCGAGCGCAGACGTACCCGTGGCCGGCGATGTAGGGCATGTTCAAGGTGTCGCGGCCTCGGCTGTTGTCACGCTTCCGGTACGGAATGTACTCGAGGACCGCCGGCATCGGCTCGCTCAGCGCTTCGATCGGGATCCACAGCCGGGCGGCCAGCCTGGCGCCGTCGCGCATCGTGATGAAGACGTTCTCGACGGTGCGGACCTCGCAGGGGAAATCCTCGACGGTTCTCATGCTCCTCCTTCCGGCGGCGGCCGAGACTCCTGCCCCGCAGGCCAGAGTGCTCGCCGGCGCCGCCTCAGATCATGGTGGGCTCAGGCCGCGGTGCCGGAGTCGCCGGGTGCGGCGAATGAGAAGTCGAGGGCGTCGACGACGGTCCTGAACTTCTCGTCCATCTCCTGGTGGTTCCCGGCGCCGAGGTAGACCTTGCCGAGACGGAATCGGTAGCTGTCCTGCCCGGGCAGCTCCGACAGGCGATCGCCCTCCTTCACCTCCAGAGTGATCACGGTTCCCGGATAGTTCTCCTGGACCGCGCGGATCTCCTCCTTCGTCGGGACCCGGGTGACGATCGCGTCGTCGTCGTGGAAGATCATGTACTGCCCGGCGACGTCGAACTCCCCCTTGCCCTCGGGCATCCGCGGCTTGCGCCCCAGTGCCACCTCGACGGCCACCTGATGGTTGGACACGCCGTCGACCTTGAGGAACATCTCGGAGTGGGATTGGCTGATGCGGGTGTTGAACTCGATCAGCGACAGCTCACCGGTCTCCTCATCCCACATGAACTCGGAATTGAAGCAACCGTTGTCGAAGCCGATGTGCTCAAGGAACCGGCGGGAGAGCTCGATCGCCTTCTCCTGCACCTCGGCGGGGACATCGGCCGTGGGATAGGACAGGCGGTCGAAGCTCGTCCCGTTCTCGTCCTTGCGCATGTGGAAGACGCCGTGGACGTCGAACTCGCCGCCGGTGACGCTTCCCTCGGGGGCGAACTGAGTGCCGGAGACCAACTGCTCGGCGATGCAGGCGTTGCCCCCGAGCTCGCTGAGCTCGGCGGGCAGGTCGACGCGGCCGAGCACGGTTTCGAAGGCGTCGCCGACATTCTCGATCTCGGAGCGGATCTCCTGCAGGGCGTCCCAGAACTCCTCGTCATCGGTGATCATGAACCCCAGGTCCGAGGAATGGGCCTTGACCGGTTTGATCCAGAACGGGTACTCGAGCGAGATGGTCTCGAGCGCGTCGTCGGAGAACGGGTCGAAGGCACAGAAGGCGGGGACGACCTCCGGGATGGCCTGCTTCTGCTCGAGACGGCTCCAGTACTTATGCTCGCATTTGAGCAGGCTCTCCAGGCTCGGAGCCGGCAGACCACGCTCCGCGGCGAGCATCGGAGCGATGATGCTGACCGGGAAGTCCCAGTGCGCGATGATGGCGTCGACGCCGCCGTCGAAGGCATCCAGCTCCTCGCGGGCCTCTGTCAGGGTCTTCTCGAAATCCACGACGGTGATGTTGACCAGGGAGTCGTAGTCCATGAGGGAGAGGAACCTCATGTCATCGGAACCGGCGATCGTCTGCAGCTCTTCCCTCTGCACGGCGGTGAGTCCGGGGACGAAGATGTTCTTCATGCTCTCGACACTTCCAATCTCCGCTGCGGCCGGCGGCCGCGGTGCGGATCGGCGATTTGCTGGCAGGTCGTGCTGCTGGCGGGTCTCATGCCTTGGTGGCACCCTAGGTGAACCCGTCACCGGCCTTCAACAGCCTCCGAGGCCTCATCAGCCGCCCCCGCGTTTCCCACCGTCCCCGCCGGTGCCGCCGCCTCTTCCCAGTGCCTCACCGTCGGGCCCCGCGTCGTCGAGAGCACGCGCCCGCGCTGACTTGGGAACTCCTCCTGCCGGGCGGGAGCAGGAGTGCTAGCCTTTTCGCATCTGATCCACCGTGAGCACTTGATTTCTGGCAAATCTACCTGCAAGTTAGTAGAAGCCGAGGTGACGCGGGTGCACGTCGCTTCTTCCAGCGGCTGCCGACAATCGGGAAGGAGGGACCCCTGGTGCAGAACACCCCCTGCGGGTCAGATCCCGAGCGAATCCAGAGCACCCGCCACGTCGCCGGCGGTCACCGCCAGCAGAGCGGGATCGGGCGCGCCCGAGAACGGGTCACCGCTGCTCAGCGACTCCTCGAACAGGACCCGGTGCGGCCCGGCCGGAGGTCCCCAGACCCGCGGGGACACGGGCCCGAAGATGACGACGGACGCCGTGGCGAAGGCGCTGGCCAGGTGGGCCGCGCCCGTGTCGGCGCTGACGAGCACCCGGGCACCGGCGATCGTCGCCGCGAACTGAGCCAGCGACTGCTGACCGGCGGCCACCCGCAGGCTGGGACCGCCGGGACCGCGTGCGGCCTCGACCGCCTCAGCGACGGCCAGCGCCCGACCGATCTCCGCCTCGTTTCCCGTCAGCAGAACGTCGTGCCCGCGCTCCATCAGGTCGAGGGCCACCTCGGCGAACCGGGCGCAGGGCCAGTGCCGGCTGGGCAGTGCCGCGCCCACGTGGACGACGGCGTCCGCCGACCGGGCGGGCGGAACAGGCAGCCTGGTCGGGTCGATGTGCAGATCGTTCGCGTCGGCGGTGATGCCGTTGTGCTCGAGCAGGCGGACCCAGCGCTGCCGCTCATGCATCTCCTCGCACCACTCGGGACCCGACCAGCCGGCCGCCGCATGTCCCAGCCGCCGCTCGGCGGAGAAGCCCTCGAGCCAGCGGTGGCTCGAGGGTCCGCGACCGTGGAGGTTGACGACCGTGTGGATCCGGTCGTCGAAGTCCCTGCTCGGGCCCAGGTCACCGGCTCCGACCTGGTCGGAGCGCACGTCGGCGATGTCGTCGACGCAGTTCGCGGCGGTGACGATCGGGCGCAGCGCCTCGGGGCAGGCGAGGACCAGCCGCGAGTCGGGAAAGGCCCGGCGCAGTCCGCGCAGGGCGGGGATGGCCGCGAGCACATCGCCGAGCCCCAGAGCACGCAGAGCCAAGACGACGTCTCGTTCCATTCCACTTCCCTTCCCGCCGCGATCTTCTTCGATCGAGACGATACCCTCATCGACGATGTGCCGTACAACGGCGACCCGTCCCTGGTCACGGTCCGGGGCGAGGCCGCCCGGGCACTCGAGCTGGCCCGCTCCCGGTCGATTCCTGTCGGCGTCATCAGCAACCAGTCCGGTGTCGGCCGGGGGATGATCACCGGCGCGCAGGTCGCTGCGGTCAACGCCCGTGTCGCCGAGCTGCTCGGGGACTTCGACGTCTGGTGCTGGTGCCCGCACGTGGCCGAGGACGGCTGCGAGTGCCGCAAGCCGAAGCCGGGAATGCTGCTGCGCGCGGCCGCGCAGCTCGGGGTCCCGATCGAGGACACCGTGATGATCGGCGACATCGGGGCCGATATGGCCGCCGCGGCGGCGGCCGGGGCCCGGGGCATCCTCGTGCCCACCGAACGGACCCTGCCGGCCGAGATCGACGCCGCCGCCGAGGTGGCCCGCGACCTGGTGGAGGCCGTGGAGATGGCGCTGGCGCTCGAGACGAGGACCGCATGACGAAGGTCCTCGCCGCGCGCCTCGACAGCATGGGCGATGTCCTCGTCACCGGGCCGGGGCTGCGCGCGATCGCCGCCGACGAGAGCGTCGAGTCGCTGACCCTGCTGTGCTCACCCGCCTCCGAACCCGTGGCCAGGCTGCTGCCTGGGGTCTCCGAGATCATCACCTGGTCGAGCCCGTGGATCGTCGCCCCCGCCCCCGAGATCAGCCCGGACGACATCGAGGCCCTGCGCGCCGAGATCGCCCGCCGCGAGTTCGACGAAGCCGTGATCTTCACGTCGTTCCATCAGTCGCCGCTGCCCCTGGCGCTCATCCTCCGCCTCGCCGGCATCCGGCGCATCACCGGCGTGTCCACCGACTACGCGGGGTCCCTGCTCGACGTGCGGATCCGACCCGTCGAGGAGCTGCCCGACGACCTGCCCGAGGCCGAGCGCAGCACCCACATCGCCGCGGCCGCCGGCTACGAGCTGCCGGCCGGCGACGACGGCCGCCTGCACGTCAACCCGACGCCCGGAGCCTTCGCCCAGCAGGCCCCGAAGCTCAGCTCCCTGCTCGAGTCCGAACGGATCCTCGTCGCCCACCCCGGCGCCAGCGTGCCCGCCCGCATGTGGTCGCCCGAACGCTTCCACGACACGGTCCAGGACCTCTCCGACGACGGGTGGCAGGTCGTCGTCACCGGCTCCCCGTCCGAACGGGAGCTCACCGACGCGGTCGCGGGCGCCTGCGGAATCGACCTCGGCGGGGCCCTCGACGTCGCCGGCCTGGCCGACCTGCTCTCGCGCGCCCGGGCCCTCATCGTCGGCAACACGGGTCCCGCCCACCTCGCCGCCGCCGTCGGCACCCCGGTGATCAGCCTGTTCTCCCCCGTCGTGCCGCCTCGGCGCTGGCTGCCCTACGGGGTGCCCGTCGAGATGCTCGGCGACCAGGGCGCCGCGTGCGCCGGCTCCCGCGCCCGGGACTGCCCGGTCCCCGGGCACCCGTGCCTCAATTCCGTCACCCCCGCCGAGGTGGTGGCCGCCGTGGACCGACTGACCGACGTCGAGACCGGCCCGGCCGAGGTCGACTCGGCCGGCCCGGACTCAGCCGAATTCGAATCAAGGAGCGTGAGATGAGAATCCTCCTGTGGCACGTCCACGGCTCATGGACCGATGCGTTCGTGCACGGAAACCACGAGTACCTGCTGCCCACCGACCCCGACCGCTCCGCCTGGGGCCTGGGCCGCGGCGGCCGGGACTGGCCGGAGAGCGCACGGGAAGTCGCGATCGACTCCCTGACCCTGGCCGACGTCGACCTCATCGTGCTCCAGCGCACGGAGGAGATCGACGAGGTGAACAACCGCCTCGGCGTGCAGCCCGGGGTCGACGTCCCCGCGATCTTCGTCGAGCACAACACCCCGAGGGCGCACGTGCCCGACACCGTCCATCCGCTGGCCGGCCAGACCGACATCCCCATCGCCCACGTCACCCACTTCAACGCCCAGATGTGGGACAACGGGAGCGCACCGGTGGCGGTCATCGAACACGGCATCCGCGATCCCGGGCACCTCTACACCGGTGAGTTCGAACGGCTGGCCTTCGTCGCCAACGAACCGGTCCGGCGCCGACGGGTGCTCGGCACCGACCTCGTCGAGACCATCGCCGAATCCGTTCCCGTCGACGCCTTCGGGATCGGCACCGAGAAGCTCACCGGCTCGGCCCCGGCCCACCTGACCCAGCCAGGGCCCGACGGACAGGCGCGACTGGTCCCGCACGGCGACATCCCGCTGCAGCGCCTGCACCCGCTGGTGGCCGAGCGGCGGGCCTACGTCCACCCCGTCCGGTGGACCTCGCTGGGCCTGTCGCTGCTCGAGGCGATGCATCTGGGCATGCCGGTCATCGTGCTCGCCGCCACCGAGGCGATCCGCGCCGTCCCACCGACGGCGGGACTGCTCACCACCGACCCGCGGGAGATGGTCGAGATGGCACGACGCCTCATCGCCGACGAGGCGCTGGCCCAGGACATGGGCAGCGCCGCCAGGGCGCACGCACTGGACAGATACGGTCTGGGCCGATTCCTCGGCGAGTGGGACGAGCTGCTCACCAGCGTGGCCGACCACGGGCCCGCCCACGCCCTCAGCGGGGCGGCCCCCGGCTCCTGAGCGCTCCCCACACCACACACTGCCCAGGCGAGAACTCGATTGCGAAGGAGAGACCAATGCACATCTCGATGATCTCCGAACACGCCAGCCCCCTGGCCCCCCTCGGCGGGGTCGACGCCGGGGGTCAGAACGTCCATGTCGGCAAGCTCGCCAGCGAGTTGGCCCACCGGGGCCACGAGGTCACGGTCTTCACCCGCCGTGAGGACACGACCACGCCCACCGTCGTGACGATGGAGCCCGGCGTCGCGGTCGTCCACATCTCCACCGGCGCCGACCGCTACATCCCCAAGGACGAACTGCTCGACCACATGCCGGAGTTCGGACGCCAGGTCGCCCGACACTGGGCGGAGAACCCCGAGCAGCGACCCGACATCCTCCACACCCACTTCTGGATGTCGGGGCTCGCCGGCCGAACCGCGCTCGAGGAGGCCGGGTACGACGACGTGCCGCTGGTCCACACCTACCACGCGCTCGGCTCGGTCAAGAGGCGCTTCCAGGGCAGCGAGGACACCAGCCCGGCGGCCCGCACCGACCTGGAGACCACGCTCGGCCACGATGCGGCCGCGATCATCGCCACCTGCCAGGACGAGGTGTCCGAGCTCGCGGCCCTGGGCATCGACACGCGGAAGATCTCCGTCGTCCCCTGCGGGGTCGACACCGACGAGTTCCGCCCCGCCGAATACACCGCGACCGGCGGCGCACCGACCGCGTCCAGCGGCGCGCAGGCCGGGTCCGGTGCGGGCTCGAGCCCGCTGGCCACGGCCGTCGACGCACCCCGGCCGTGCACGCGGAGGAAGAAGATCGTCTCCCTCGGCCGCCTCGTCCCCCGCAAGGGCGTCGACCTCGTCATCAGGGGGCTCGCCGCACTCACCGGCCACGGCCTCGACGACGTCGAACTCGAGATCATCGGCGGCAGCGGCAACGGCGGGTCGATCGACACCGACCCCGAGGTCCGCCGGCTGCGGAGCCTGGCCGAGGAGCTCGGCGTCGAGGCGCAGGTGACGTTCCGCGGCCAGCTCGGCCGGGAGGAGATCCCCGCCGTCATCCGGTCGGCGAACCTCGTCGCCTGCACCCCGTGGTACGAGCCCTTCGGCATCGTCCCGCTCGAGGCGATGGCGTGTGGGGTGCCCGTCATCGCCACCTCGGTGGGAGGCCTCCAGGACACCGTCGTCGACGGCGTCACCGGGCTCCTCATCCCCCCGCAGGACGTCGACGCCTTCGCCACCGCCGCCGCCCGGCTGCTCACCGACCCCGAGTTCGCCCAGGAGCTCGGCCGGGCGGGCACCCGCCGCGTCCGCGACCGCTTCACCTGGCCGGCCGTGGCGCAGAGGACCGAGAGGGCCTACCGGGCGGTCCTCGGTCAGGGCGACGACGCCCTCGTGCCCGGTGAGCTGGCCCGCATCTGCCTGCCCGCCGAGACCTCGACGGACTCCGTCGACGTCCTCGTCCAGCACTTCCAGGGTGTGTCCTCGGCCGTGAACTCGCTGGCCGGGCAGATCACGAAGCTGCGGCAGTGGGGCGCCGTCCTCGCCCGGACCCTGTCGGCCGGCGGCACCCTCTACTGCGCCGGCAACGGCGGATCCGCCGCGGAGGCCCAGCACCTGAGCGCCGAACTCGTCGGCAAGTACGGTCCCGACCGGCCCCCGTTCTCCGCCGTCGCGCTGAGCACGGACACCTCGGCGGTGACCGCGATCAGCAACGACTACGGGTTCGAGCACGTCTTCTCCCGGCAGGTCGAGGCCCACGCCCGACCCGGGGACATCCTGATCCTGATGAGCACCAGCGGACGCAGCCCCAACCTGGTCAAGGCCGCCGAGGCCGCCCAGCGCCTGGGCGTCACCACCTGGGCCCTGACCGGGCCGGATCCGAGCCCGCTGACCGCGGCCTGCGACTCCTCGATCAGGATCGACGCCGCCGCCCCGCACGTGCAGGAGGCCCACCTGATGGCCGTCCACTGCCTGTGCGCGATCTTCGACGCCACCATCGCGAAGATGAGCAGCCAGGCGGCCCGGCCGACGACCACGCGGACGACCACGCGCTCGACCCGCCAGGTGCGAACCGGATCGCTCTGAGGTGAAGGACAGCTCAGCACCGGAATCCACTCTGCAGAGGAAGGACCGAACATGAAGATCACAGTGGTTGGGGACACCCTCCTCGACGCCGACGCCCATGGCGCCGCCCGCCGGTTGCTTCCCGACAACCCCGTGCCCGTCGTCGACATCGACCACATCGACCATCGCCCCGGCGGCGCCGGACTGGCCGCCGCCCTGCTCGCCGCCGTCGGCCACGAGGTCTCCCTCGTCACCGTGCTCGGCAACGACGAGGAGTCCGAACGGCTGCTCTCCGCCCTCGCGGACGTCACGGTCGTCGCCGCGCGCCTCGACCAGCCCACCCCGGTGAAGAAGCGGGTCCTCGCCGACGGGCACCTGGTCACCCGACTCGACGAGAACTGCTCGACCTCCCGCAACGAGGTCACCGATGAGATGCTGCGCGCCGTCCACGACGCCGATGCCGTCCTCGTCTCCGACTACGGCCGGGGCCTGGTCACCGACGAGTCGCTGCGGGCCGCACTCAGCCGGGCGGCCGCGCGGATCCCCGTCGTCTGGGACCCGCATCCGGCCGGTCCCCCGCCGGTGCCGAACACGACGACGGTGACCCCCAACTTCTCCGAGGCCACGACCCTGGCGGGGATCGAGGCGGGCGAGACCTCGATCCCGACCGCGCACGCGGCCGCCACCGAGCTGCTCGACCTGTGGTCGGTCGCCTCGGTGATCGTGACCCTGGGGTCGCGCGGGGCGCTCATCCTCGACGCGGCCGGGGCCCGGTTCTCCCCGGCCACGAAGTCGGTGACCGGCGATGAGTGCGGGGCGGGCGACTGCTTCGCCGGACGCCTGGCCGCGAGTCTGGCCGCGGGTGCCGACCTGATGGGCGCCGTCGACCGGGCGATCGCCGAGACCGCGGAGTACATCGCCCTGGGCGGGGCGGGAACCTACCTGCAGAACCTCGCCCAGGAGGACGACCGGGCGGAGCCGGAGCCGGACTTCAACGGCACCTCCGCCCTCGCCCGCGCCGAATCGGTGCGGGCCCGCGGCGGAACGGTGGTCGCGACGGGAGGCTGCTACGACCTCCTCCACGCCGGCCACGCCCGCGCCCTGAGCGCGGCCCGGAGGATGGGAGACACCCTCATCGTCCTCCTCAACTCCGATGACTCGGTGCGCCGCCTCAAGGGCGACACCCGGCCCATCGTCCAGGCGCAGGACCGGGCCGAGCTGCTCCTGGCCCTCGACTGCGTCGACGAGGTCGTCATCTTCGACGAGGACACCCCGGTCAGGGCGATCGAGAGCATCCGCCCCGACATCTGGGTCAAGAGCGACGACTACCGCAGCACAGACCTGGCGGAGGCGAAGACGATCGCCGAATGGGGCGGACGCCTCGTCACCGTCCCCTTCGTCCCCGCCCGCTCGACGAGCCGCCTGGCCCAGGCCCTGCACAGCCTGGAGGCGCCGGCCAGCCCGAGAGGCGAGGCGCCGGACGGTCCGGCACGCGGCCCGAGATCGGCCGATCCCGGCCTCACCGAAGCAACCGACACCCCGACAGAGAAGGACCTTGCAGTATGAGCCTTGAGAACCGAACCATCGTCATCACCGGCGGGAACTCCGGACTCGGTGCCGCCTGCGCCGCAGCCGTCGCCGAGGCGGGCGGCACTCCCGTCGTCTTCGACCGGGAGGCGACGGATGAGCACCGGTCGGTCGTCGTCGACGTCACCGACCGCCAGGCGGTCGAGGACGCCGTCGCGCGGCTGGCGGAGTCGGTCGATGGGATCCACGGGGTCATCACCGCGGCGGGCACGGATGTGCCCGGGGGCCTCGACGAGGTCGACGCGGAGAGGTGGGAGTACGTCATCGGCACCAACCTGCTCGGCACCGTGTCCGTGGTCCGCGCCCTGCTCCCCCACCTCGAGGCGGCACGCGGACGCGTCGTCACCGTCTGCTCGACCCTCGGGCTGCGCGGGGCTCCCGGAGCCACCGCCTACGCGGCCTCGAAGTTCGGCGTCCGCGGTTTCAGCCAGGCCCTGGCCGCGGAGATGGCCGGGAAGGTCGGAGTGACCAATCTGATTCCCGGCGGGATGAACACGAACTTCTTCAACGGCCGGTCCGAACAGTACGCGCCGGCCGACCGGACCAAGCTCAACGACCCCCGCGACGTCGCCCGCTCGGTGGTCTTCGCCCTCGAGCAGCCGCCGCGCGTCGAGGTCCGTGAGCTCCTCATCGCCCATGAGAGCGAGAACTCGTGGCCGTGATCGGGCACTCCTCCGCTGTGACCCGGGGCCCACGCCCCGGGTCACAGGGGTGCTCACACCTCGGCGAGCCCGAGGACCGCGGTCCACGCGGTCTCGGGGGTCACCTCGGCGACGATCGACGGATCGTGGGCGCAGCGCTCTGCCGTCCAGCCGACCTGGGTGATGTCGATCCCGCAGACCGGGCATCGGGTCACCCACGACATCAGCACCCGGTGGCGGTGGCGGCTGAGCGGGGACGCGGTGAAGGCATTGCCGACCCAGTAGATGCCGACGGTCTTCGCCCCGACCGCGGCCGCCAGGTGCCGCGGACCGCTGTCGTTGCCGGCGACCACCTCGGCGCAGGTGAAGACCCCGAGCAGCTGCGGCAGGGTCAGGTCCCCGGCCAGGGACCGGACTCGCTCGTGCCGCACGGTGGGCACCCGGTCGCGGACGCCGGCGACGATCGCCTCGCCGTCGCCTTGGTCCTCGGCCCCGCCGACGACGATGACCTGCCAGCCCTCGGCCACGGCTCGGGCGGCGACGTCGATCCAGTGCCCGGTGGGCCAGCGGCGGCGCGGATCCGTCGCTCCCGGATGGACGATGAGCAGTGGCTCCGCCCCATCACCGACGATCTCGCGGCCGTGTCGCCGCTCCGCGTCGAGGACGGTGAGTTCGGGTTCGAGCACCTGCGGGGACGCCCCGGCCAGAGCCGCGACCTCGAGGCCGCGGATCATCTCATGCTGGTAGTAGACGTAGGGCAGCGTCCGCTCCAGCCCGGGTGCGTCCTCGGTCGCCGAGCCCACCGTGTGAGCGGCCCCGAGCTCCAGCAGGAACGGGTTGGAGTTCTTCCCGCCCCCGTGCAGCTGGACGGCGAGGTCGAACCGGCGCTCACGCATCGCGGAGAGGAACTCCGCCTGCTCAGGAGTGTCACGCAGACCCGGCTCGCCGTCGAGAACGCCGACGGAGTCGATGGGGCCGGGCCGATTCTCGACCAGCCGACGCTGCAGCTCGGTGCCGAGCAGGGTGATCGAGGCCTGCGGATACGCCGCCTGCAGAGCGAACAGACCCGGGTAGGCGAACATCAGATCGCCGAGTCCGCCACCGCGCAGGACCGCGATCCGCTCCACACCGTCGAACACGTCCACCGCACACACCATCCGTTTGAATACTTCAGTCCCACCCGTCGGTTTCGAGGAGGATCCCCATGTCAGAAGAGCTGAATACGCGCAATGACACTGTCTCGTCCATCACTATACAGAACCCCACCACCGGCGAACTCGTGGGTGAGATCAGCTGCGACACACCCTCCTCCGTGCGGGTGAAGGTCGCCTCGGCCGCCGACGCCCAGCGGAGCTGGGAGGCCACCGCGGTGACCGAACGTGCCCGACTCCTCACACTCATCGCCGATGAGCTCGAAGCGGCCGCCGGGGAGCTCGCCGAACTCAACCACCGGGAGACCGGCAAGACAGTCGCCGACTCCCAGGGCGGCATCGAGGCGGGGATCGGGACCCTGCGGCAGTACGCGGAGCTCGGTCCCGTCCACCGTGGGCACAGCCTGCGCGGGGACCGGCTGGCCGCCGACTTCACCCGCTCCCGCGCCCGCGGAGTCGTCGCCGCCATCACCCCCTGGAACGACCCGGTCGCGATCGCGGCCGGACTCATCGGCGCGGCCCTGGTGATGGGCAACACCGTCATCCACAAACCCAGCGAACGCTGCCCGCATCTGGGCAGGCGCCTCGGCGAGATCTGCTCGGCGGTGCTGCCCGAAGGTGTGCTCGCCACCGCCATCGGCGACGCCGACATCGGGCGGCTGCTCACCGAGGACGAGCGCATCGACATGTACGCCCACGTCGGGTCGACCGCTGCCGGACGCGACATCCACTCCCGAGCCGCCGCGCATGGTGCCCACGTGATCAGGGAGAACGGCGGCAACGACGCCCTGATCGTCGACTCCGGCGTCGACGTCGAATGGGCGGCCGGGCAGGCGGCCCTCGGGTCCTTCGCCAATGCGGGCCAGATCTGCACCTCCGTCGAGCGGATCTTCGTCCACCGGGACGTGGTCGCGGACTTCACCGCGACCCTCGTCGCCGAGGCGGATGAGCTCAACAGCTCACCCTCGCCCCAGCCCCTGGTCGACCGCCGCCACCGCGACAGCGTGCAGTTCCTCCTCACCGCCTCCTGGGAGATGGGGGCCAAGGTGCTCACCGGCGGGTCGATCCCCGACACCCCGGGCGCCCACTACCCGGCGACCGTCGTCGACCAGTGCCGCCCGGATATGCCGCTGATGACCGACGAGGTGTTCGGCCCCATCGCGCCCATCTGCGTGGTCGAGGACTTCGCCGAAGGGCTCGAACTGGCCGCCGCCGACCGCTACGGGCTCGCGGCCACGGTGCTCAGCCCCGACCTGGGGCATGTGCTCAGCACCGTCGACGCCCTGCGGGTGGGCACCGTGAAGGTCAACGCCGTGTTCGGCGGTGCTCCCGGCGGATCCGCCGAGCCGCGAGGTGAGAGCGGATCGGGATTCGGCTTCGGCCCGGAGCTGCTCGACGAGTTCGCGACCACCTCGGTCGTCCATATCAGCAGCCCGATGTGAGGAGTGAGCATGAAACGCGATCTGCATTCCGTCTCCATCGCGACCGGAGCTGCCGGATCCGTGCCCGAGACGATCACCCCCGAGCTGATCTGCGAACTCGCCCGCAGCTCCCCGCTGGTCACGGTGATCGGCGACGTCATCCTCGACAGCTGGATGCAGGGCCGCAGCACCCGCCTGGCGCGTGAGGCCCCTGTCCCGGTCGTCGAACAGGGCGCGGAGACGCTCTCGCCCGGCGGGGCGGCGAACACGGCGATGAACCTCGCCTCCCTCGGAGCCCGGGTGCGGCTGATCGGGGCGGTCGGCGACGACGAAGCCGGAGCCGCGGTGAGGGATCTCCTCGCCGAGGCGAATGTCGACGTCTCCGAGGTCGTCGTCAGTTCGGAGCTGACGACGACGAAGAAGACGCGCATCGTCGTCGACGACCACATCCTGCTCCGCCTCGACTGCGTGCCGATGCACGAGCTGCCGAGGCAGGAGCGCCGGGATCTCGACGACCGGCTGTGTCGGGCGGCCCTGGCCGCGGCCGCCGACAGCGATGCCCTCGTCATTGCCGACTACGGCGGTCCCGTCCACGACACGGACCTTCCGCGCCGGCTGTCCGGCGTCGCCGAGCGGCCGCTGACGATCGTCGATGCCCATGAGCCCGAGCACTGGCGCGAGCTGCGCCCGACCGTGGTCACCCCCAACGTCCATGAGGTCGAGGAGACCCTGCACGAGAGCTTCCGCACCGATCGGCATCGGGTCACGCTGGCCCAGAAGTTCGCTCCGGCGCTGCGGGAGGCGACGAACGCGACGGCGATGGTCATCACCCTCGACAAGGACGGGGCGGTCGCCGTCGACGAGACCAACGCCATCCATGTCACCCGTGCCCAGCCGGTGCCCGAAAGCCAGGCCTCGGGGGCCGGGGACACCTTCGTCGCCGGTCTGGCCCTGGCGATGTCGGCGGGGTTCCCGCTCAGCCTCGCCGCGGAGTTCGCGCAGCTGGCCGCGAACGTCGTCGTCCATAGGGAGGGCACCTCGCTGTGCTCAACCGCGGACCTCCTCGACCTCGTCGGCCCCGACCATCGCAGCGCCGAGGCAGGCGATGAGTCCAGCGGCGCGGCGGCCGGTGGGGTGAGCGGAGCGACGGCCGGCGGGTCTGCGACTG
>JAPSIC010000217.1 GCA_031179165.1 Brevibacterium sp. | reverse complement strand
ATTAAGGGAGACGGATCACTTGTGCGCCGTAGACGAGACCCGCTCCGAATCCCATCTGCAGGGCCAGCCCGCCGCTGAGCTCGGGCTGCTCCCGCAGGAGCCGTTCGGTGGCCAGCGGGATCGACGCTGCCGAGGTGTTGCCGTTGTCGGCGATGTCCCTGGCGATGACGACGGACTCCGGCAGACCCAGCTGCTTGGCCAGTTCGTCGATGATGCGCATGTTCGCCTGGTGGGGGATGAAGGCGGCGAGGTCGGAGGCCTCGATGCCCGAGACCTGCAGCGCCTCCTTGGCCACCTCGGCGCCGTCCCACACGGCCCAGCGGAAGACTGTGGGCCCGTCCTGGCGCAGCGTCGGGAACGGGGTGTCGCGGTCGTCGCGGACGTCGAGGAGGGACTCGGTCATCCGGATCGTCGACCAGTTCTCGCCCTTGGACCCCCACACGGTCTTGGAGATGCCCGGCTCGTCGGCCGAGGAGACGACGACCGCGCCCGCCCCGTCGCCGAGGATGAAGGAGATCGACCGATCGGTCGGATCGATGATGTCGGAGAGCTTCTCGGCCCCGATGACGAGGATGTTGTCCATCGTGCCGGCGCGGACGAGGGCATCGGCCTGGGCGATGCCGTAGCAGTAGCCGGCGCAGGCGGCGCTGATGTCCCAGGCGGGCACCGGGCCGGTTCCGATGCGGTCGGTCAGGGCCGCGGCGGCCGAGGGGGTGAAGTACGGGAAGGTCACGGTGGAGATGATCACACCGCCGATGTCGGCGGGCTTGAGGCCGGAGGAGGCGATCGCCTCGAGGGCCGCCTCCTCGCACATCTCGAGCACACCGACCTCGGCGCTGGCGCGGCGGCGGGTGATGATCCCGGTCCGCTGGCGGATCCATTCGTCCGAGGAGTTGATCGGCCCGGCGATGTCGTCGTTGGTGACGAGGTTCTCGGCGCGGTAGGCGCCGATCCCGGTGATCTTGGAGAACCGGCCGGATTCTGCAGTGTTCAGGGTGGGCATTGGGTGTTCCCTTCGAGGTTCAGGCGTGAGCGGAGGCGAACTCACGCGCACCGTCGAGATCGGCGGCGGACTTGATGGCGAATGTCTCCACGCCCTTCATGGCGCGACGGGCGATCCCGGTCAGTGTGCCGCCCGGGACGAGTTCGATGAGACCGGTGACTCCGGCCTCGAGCAGGGTCTCCTGGCACAGGTCCCAGCGGACCGGGCTGGTGACCTGCTTGACGAGGAGTTCGACGTAGGCCGCCCCGGAGTCGACGACGGTGCCGTCGGCATTCGTCAGGATCGGCACCGCGGGGTCGTTGACGTCGAGGGTCCGTGCGGGTTCGACGAGTTCGGTCGTCGCCGGGCGCATGTACTCCGTGTGGAAGGCTCCGGCCACGGACAGGGGGATGACGCGGGCGCGCTCCGGCGGATTCTCGGCCAGCGCGGTCAGGGCGTCCAGCGACCCGGCGGCCACCGTCTGCCCGCCGCCGTTGACATTGGCGGGACTGGCGCCGGCGGCCTCGATCGCGGCGAGGACGTCCGCGGGCTCTCCGCCCACGACCGCCGACATCCCGGTCGGGGTCTGGGCCGCGGCCGCGGCCATCCCCGTTCCGCGCACGGCGACGAAGCGCATCGCCTCGGCGGGGGAGAGGATCCCGGCGATCTGCGCGGCGGCGATCTCGCCGACCGAGTGTCCGGCCACGAACGCCGGGGTCACGTCCAGCTCTCGGGCGCAGGCGATCGCCGCGGCGACCAGCAGCGGCTGGGCGAGGGCCGTGTCCTTGATGGTCTCGTCATCGGATTCGGTCCCGTGCAGCCGCAGGTCGATTCCCGAGCCGGCGGCGAGTTCGTCGATCTGTGCGGAGAAGGTCTCCAGCTCCAGGAAGGATCGGAGGAATCCTGACTTCTGGGCGCCCTGGCCCGGGCATGTGATGACTAGCACTCAAGTTCTCTTTTCGCTCGGCGTCGTGTTCAATCTAGTGGATGGTGGGTTCTGCTCAGGTCGTTTTGTCGGAGAGCGACAACAGTCCGGCATCTGACAGTCGCCCGTACACCAAGGCGATGTGGATGACGAAGGCGTCGCGGGAGACGGTCGGATCGAGCGAGATCACCTCGGTGATCTTGCGCAGGCGGTAGCGGACGGTGTTCGGATGGACCGACAGGGCCTTGGCCGTGGCCTCCAGCGAGGAGCCGTATTCGACGTAGGCGCTGACGGTCTTGAGCAGCTGTCCCGTTCCCGAGGTCAGCGGCTCGTAGTAGCGGGAGATGAGCTCGGCCAGGGCGGCGGTGTCACCGGACAGCGCCCGTTCAGGCAGGAGCTCCTCGGCCCGGACCGGGCGGGGCGAGTCCGGACGCGCGGTCACCGCCTTGAGCGCCATGATCGCCGCCTTCGCCGAGGTGGCCGCCTCGGCCAGGCTCGGCACGCTCGGTCCGACGATGACCTCCGAGGGCCCGAAGCACTCGGAGAGCTCCTCGACTGCCGGGTCGAGGTCGGTGACCCCGCCGAGCACGATGAGGAGACGGTTCTCGTGGATGCCCACGAGCGCGTCATCGGCCCATTTGCGTGCCCTGCGACGGATCTCGTCGACGCCGCGCTTGGCCGAGCGCTGGGGGGCGCGGCCGACCAGGACCGTGACCGGCCCCTCCGACTGCCACCCGAAGGCCGCCGTGCGGCTGGCCAGTTCGTCGACGGAGTCCCCGCGCACGAGGGCGTCGACGACCATCGCCTCGAGGCGGGCGTCCCAGCTGCCGCGCGCCTCGGCGGCCCGGGCGTAGACATCGGCGGCGGCGAAGGCGATCTCGCGCGAATAGACGAGCACCGCCTCACGCAGGGCAGGCTGCTCCGCGGACCGGGCGATGTCGGGGACCCGCTCCTCGACGACCTCGACGACGACCTTGAGCAGCTGCAGGGTCTGCTGCAGGCTGACGGATCGGATCAGGTCGCGTGGGGCGGACTTGAAGATCTCGGACACCACGCGCAGATCGGTGTCGGGCCGACGGTACCAGTCGATGAATGAGGAGATGCCCGACTGCGCCAGCAGGCTGACCCAGGAGCGGTCGGAGGGGGACATGCTGCGGTACCAGGGGAGCCGGGATTCGAGTCTCTGCAGGGTCACGGTGGAAAGGACTCCCACTCCCGCCCGCAGTCGTCGTCCCGTCTCTGCGCGGCGCCGGAGGGTCTCGGCGTCAGTTGTCATGAGGACAACCTTAAAGGATTGGGAACAACTGCGTTGTCAGCGACCCACAAAACTGAGGTGAAATGCACAACGGTTCGGGAGATGGCCGGGGCCCATCGGCTCCGGCCATCTCCATGCGGTGGTTCCCCTGCCTCAGGCGCTGGCGCCCTCGGTCGATCCCGAGGTGCCGGCGCGGACGTCGTCGAGCCGGTACTTCTCGGCGGCCTCGGCGGCCTTCTCGATCGGGAGGACACCGAGGTCGGCCAGGGAGATCAGCGCCTGGGTGACCACGGACGCCGCGTCGACGAGGTAGTGGCGGCGGGCCGCCGGACGCGTGTCGGAGATCGCGTAGCCGTCGGTGCCCAGCGACGTGAAGTGGTTGGGCAC
>JAPSIC010000216.1 GCA_031179165.1 Brevibacterium sp. | reverse complement strand
GTCGGCGGGGATGTCGAGGCCGGTGAGAACGGAGTCGACCTGCCCCGGCAGGACGGAGAGGACGATCAGCTCGCTGCTGTCGACGACCTCCTGATTGTCCCGGCACACCTCGACCCGCTCATGTGCCACGGCCAGCTGGGTGGAGCGTTCGGCGTTGCGGGGCGAGAGGAAGAACTGAGGGTGGTCGGGGAGGGCGCAGAGCCCGTCGACGATCGCCGAGGCGATCTCCCCGACGCCGATGATTCCGATGCTCGTGGTCATGGAACGTCATTGTGCCAGAAGAGAAGGCGGATGGTCCGAGTCGAATCCCCGGTGGGATCTCGACTCGGACCATCCGCCCGGTACGGTGTTCAGTCCGCGATCAGAACGACGGCAGGACCGAGCCGTCCGACCATTTCTCCTCGATGAACTGCTTGACCTCGGGGGTGTGGAGGAGCTCGTCGAGCTTCTTGATGTTCTCGTCGTCCTTGTTCTCGGTGCGAGCGGCGAGGAAGTTGCCGTAGGGGTTGTTCTCCGCGGACTCGAGGAGGATCCCGTCCTTGGCTGGGCTCAGTCCGGCCTCGAGGGCGTTGTTGCCATTGATCACCGAGGCGTCGACGTCCTCGAGGGTCCGGGCCAGCTGGGCGGCGTCGGCCTCGATGAACTCGAGCTTCTTCGGGTTGTCCTTGACGTCGGAGAGCTTGGCGCTGACGGCGTCGACACCATCGGCCAGGGTGATGAGTTCGGCCTCTTCGAGCATCTTCAGCGCCCGGCCCTGGTTGGCGGGGTCGTTGTTGATGCCGATCTTGGCGCCCTCGGGCAGGTCCTTGACGTCCTTGACCGTGTTGGAGAACAGTGCGAAGGGTTCGAGGTTGATCGGGGCGAATGCGGTGATCTCGTAGCCCTGGCCGTCGATCTCCGAATCGAGGTACGGCTTGTGCTGGAAGTAGTTGGCGTCGAGGTCACCGTCGGCGAGGGCCTTGTTGGGCAGGGTGTAGTCCGTGTACTCGCGGACGTCGATGTCGAGCCCCGCCTCGGCGGCGAGGTTCTCATCGACGAAGCGCAGGATGTCGCCCTGGGGCACCGGGGTGGCGCCGACAGTCAGCTTGACGACGTCGCCGTCCTTCTGTCCGACCTCGCTGGTGCCGCCGCCCATCAGGCCGCAGCCGGAGAGCAGCAGTGCGGTGGTCGCCGTGAGTGCAATGAGCTTGGTTTTCATGTTTCTCCTTGAGATGTGTCTCGTGAGTCAGTGGAGGATTCGTGTCGGTGCGAGATGTCGACGCCGATCGGTGCTCGCTCAGCGGTGGTCGACGAGATGGGCCAGGCGGTCGCCGAGGAACTGGATCACGGCCACGATGAGCACGAGGACGATGATGCAGGCGAGCATCGTGTCCGACTGGTAGCGCTGGTAGCCGTAGGAGATCGCGAGTGCTCCCAGGCCGCCGCCGCCCACGGCACCGGCCATCGCGGTGTAGGACACTAGGGTCACCGCGGTGACCGTGGCGGCGCCGATGAGACCGGGCAGCGCCTCGGGGACGTAGACCTGACGGATGACCTGCCCGTTCGAGGCCCCCATCATCAGCGCGGCCTCGACCTTGCCCTCCGCGACCTCGCGCAGGGAGTTCTCCACCAAGCGGGCGTAGAAGGGGATCGCCCCGACGGTCAGGGCCACGACGGTCGCCTGCCAGCCCAGCGCGGTTCCCACCATGAACCGGGTGAACGGGATCAGGGCGATGATGAGGATGATGAACGGGATCGAGCGGGTGATGTCGACGATGAGTGACAGCACGCGGTAGAGCACCGGGCGGGCCTTGATCCCGCCGGTCGAGCTGGTGAACAGCCAGATCCCCAGGGGCAGGCCGAGCAGGACCGCGAGCCCCGTCGACCAGGCCGTCATCAGCAGGGTCTCAATGGTGGCGGGCAGCATCTGCTGGGTGATCGCCGGATTGTCGAACCACATCGGATCGTTCACTTGAGAGCCACCTCCGCGTAGATGCCGTCTGCTTCCAGGGCAGTGATGAGTTCTTCCGATTTGTCGGCGCTGGGCACGGTGAACCGGATCCGGCCGATCTGCCTGCCCTCGATGGTCTCGACCGCACCGGCGAGGATCGAATCGGCGCTCACACCCACCGACTGGGCGCTGCCGAGGACCCGCGGCAGGTCCGAACCGGCGAGGGAGACCTCGACGATGACGGTGTCGCCCTCGTCGAGACCGACGGGAGGAAGGGGGACGAGATCCTTGGCCAGGGACGAACCGGGCTCGGAGATCACCTCGGCGAGCTTGCCGGTCCTGGCCACGCGGCCGTCGGCCAGGAGGGTGACCGAGTCGCAGATCTCGCGGACCACGGACATCTCGTGGGTGATGATGAGCACGGTGATGCCGAGGCGGTCGCGCAGGGAGCGGATGAGGCCGAGGATCTGGTCCGTGGTGACGGCGTCGAGCGCCGAGGTGGGCTCATCGCAGAGGAGGACCTTGGGCTCGGCGGCCAGGGCCCGGGCGATGCCGACGCGCTGCCGCTGTCCGCCCGAGAGCTGGGACGGGTAGTTGTCGACGCGGTCGCCGAGGCCGACGAACTCGAGGAGCTCACGCGCCTTGGACTGGCGTTCGGCCTTGCCGACGCCGGCGATCTGCAGCGGGTGGGCGACGTTGCCCAGGGCGGTGCGCGAGTCGAGCAGGTTCACGTGCTGGAAGACCATGCCGATGCTGCGGCGGGCGTGGCGCATCTCGGCGCCGGCCTGGTCGGACAGGTCGACGCCGTTGATCGCGACCGAACCCGAGGTGGGACGGTCGAGGCCGGTCAGGCAGCGGATGAGCGTGGACTTGCCGGCGCCGGAACGGCCGACGATGCCGTGGATCTCTCCGGCGGGGACCGACAGGTCGATCTCCTCCAGAGCAACGGTGTCTCCGAACACCTTTCTCAAGCCGCGCAGTTCGATCACAGGCGTCTCCTCGATGGTTTCTGGGTCCATGGCCCGGCCTTCCGGCGGAGGGCCGGGCGCAGCGGACACATGTGGCAACGGTTCAGCATGACAAGACGCGAGTCCGGCGACCGTCACAAATGACACAAAAAGACGCATAGGGACGCATTCGTGACGAAGGACTCAATCGGTTCGCCCGGGACTGTGACGTCGATAGCGATCCGGTAGCGACTTCGGGCGAACCTGCGCGGTTCCCCGCCCACGTGAAGCAAGGCGACGCCGAGGTGGGTCGGGCCCGGAGTTCCACCTCGCCGGGGTAGGTGAAGGAAGCGTGAACTCTGGTCGAAGGAACGAGGTCACGCGAGGGCTGTTCGTGTTGTCGTAACCCTGTCGTCACCTGGCGCCCGTAAGCCTGGGGAATGCACGACTTCCGGCCGTTCGGACACTCCCGATGCGGTCGCCGACCGACGACAGGGGTAGGACACATGCTTGAGGCCGCCGCCAGGATCGCTGCCATCGTTCCTTGCCATAACGAGGAGATCACAGTGGGAAAGGTGGTGCGGGATCTGCAGGCGGCGGTGCCGGGCATCCGGGTTTATGTCTATGACAACTGCTCGAGTGATGACACTGCGCGGCGTGCCGCGGAGGCGGGGGCGATCGTGCGGCGGGAGG
>JAPSIC010000215.1 GCA_031179165.1 Brevibacterium sp. | reverse complement strand
GATCTGCGCTCGGCCTCGTTCGTCCCGTTGGTCAACCCGTCGGTCGTGGGTCTGCATCCCGATGTGCTGCGCATCGACTGCGATTCGCACCTGGCCGAGCTCAACCGGCTCCTCCACGCCCACCTCGAACGGACCAATGCGGTCATCCTGGCCGAGGGCGTCACCACCGAGGCCGACCTCGACCGGGTGCGGGCGCTCGGAGCCCGCTACATGTCGGGGCCGTACTTCGGCCGCTCGACGAGAAGTCCCGAGCCGTTCGAGCAGCCCGTCGAGGACGCCCTCGCCGACCACCACTCACGCAACCTCCCGGCCACCGGCACGCCGTACTCGATCGCCCAGGGACTGCGCCGAGAGCCGCTGGTGATGAACTGGGACCTGCTGCTCAAGCAGATCGCGGCACTGGAGGAGCGCGCCCTGGCATCCGGCGCCGCCACCATCGCCTTGGGCATCTTCGGCGAGGATGAGACGTTCTCCCGGGCCACCTTCGACCGCTACGAGCGGATCCGCGACACCGTCGGCCTGACCGCGATGTTCTCCGGCGGTTTCACCGTCCCCCCGGTTCCCGGGGTCCGCGGCGGCATCGTCGATGCCTCCGATCCCATTCGCAATGAGCACGGGGTCGTCGTGGTCGGACCCGACTGGTCCGGGCTCGTCGCCGCGTCGAAGCGCAACGATCCCGGCAGCGACGGGCAGACGATGTACGACGTCTACATCACCACCGAGCGCTACACCTGCGTCGACGCCGCCCGCAGCGTGCTGACGAGGATCATGCCCGCCAACTCCGAGGAGTGAGCCGGCGGCCGGATGGTCGCCGGAACAGGGTTGGTGCTAATCTTGTCTCGGCCTGCCCCCGTAGCTCAGCTGGTCAGAGCAGGGAACTCATAATTCTTTGGTCGCCGGTTCAAGTCCGGCCGGGGGCACTCCTGCCCATCACCGCGTGTCACCAGGCGATTCGTTGTTTGGTCAGATCGTGATTGTCGTCTATCATGGGCCGTGTACCTCCATTCGGATCGTAGGGGAAGACGTATCCGAGGTAGGAGGCACACATGGATATGACACAGGGCGTACTTTTCGTCCACTCAGCACCTCGCGCGCTCTGCCCGCACATCGAATGGGCAGCGGGCGGGGCAATCGGTGCACAAGCGCGCTTCGACTGGACGCCCCAGCCGGCCGCGCCCGGTCTCGTGCGCGCAGAAGTCTGCTGGCGCGCGCCCGCGGGCTCTGGTGCTCGCATCGCATCCGCGCTGCGCGGATGGGACTCGCTGCGCTACGAAGTCACCGAGGAACCCTCCGCGGGCGTCGACGGCGGCCGCTGGAGCCACACCCCGGATCTCGGGATCTACCACGCCGTCACGGACTCCGCCGGCAACATCATGGTGCCCGAGGACCGCATCCGCTCCGTCATGGAACGGGCAGGCGGCGACCCGATCAAGCTCGCCGACGAGATGGCCCTCGCCCTCGGTGAGGCCTGGGACGAGGAGCTCGACGCGTTCCGTCACGCAGGCGAGGGAGCACCGGTGCGCTGGCTGACCAAGGTCGGCTGACCTCGGCCTTCATCTCCATCCGGCCTTCCGGGGCCTCCTGCGCGCCATGCCGTTGTCTGCTGTGCGATGACAGCCCCTGCCTCGGCTCGTGATCGAGCACGCCCGCTGACCTGCCTCCAGCGTGTTCACGCGCGGGCCAGAGGACGAGAAGTGTGCCCGCGGATGCGAAGAAGCCCCGGCCATCACCGTGATCGGTGGTGACCGGGGCTTTCTTCGTCTCAGTCCATCAGACCGACTTGAAGGCGACGACGGCATTGTGGCCGCCGAAGCCGAACGAGTTCGAGATCGCCGCGATGTCTCCGGCAGGCAGTTCGGCCGGGGTGTCGCGAACGATGTTGATGTGGACCTCCGGATCGACCTCTTCGATGTTGATGGTCGGGGGAGCGACGCGCTCCTGGAGGGCCTTGACCGTGAGGATCGATTCGACGGCCCCGGTCCCGCCCAGCAGGTGACCGGTCATCGACTTGGTCGCGCTGACCAGGGCATCGCTGACATGGTCACCGAGCAGCTCGTGGATCGCCACCGACTCGGGAATGTCCCCGACCGGAGTGGAAGTCGCATGGGCGTTGACGTGCTTGATGTCGGCAGGCGACAGGTCGGCCGAGTCAAGAGCCTCCTGCATCGCCCGCAGCGCGTACTTGCCGCCGGGCTCGCCGCCGGTGATGTGATAGGCGTCGTTCGAGATTCCCCAGCTGGCCACCTCGGCGTAGATCTTCGCGCCGCGTGCCTTCGCGTGCTCCTCCGTCTCGAGGATCAGGGTGCCCGAGCCCTCACCCATGACGAAGCCGTCGCGACCGACGTCGTAGGGTCGTGAGGCGGTCTCGGGGGAGTCGGTGCGGCGCGAGAGCGCCTGCATCGAGTTGAAGGCCGCGAGCGTGATGGGGTGGATGGCGGCTTCGGACCCGCCGGCGATGACGACATCGGCCTGCCCGGAGCTGACGAGGTCGTAGGCGTGGCCGAGGCTCTCGGTCGACGAGGCGCAGGCCGAGACGAGCGTCTGGACTCCCGCCCGGGCCTTGAACTCCATCCCGATCGCCGCGGCGGGGCCGTTGGGCATGAGCATGGGAACGGTCAGCGGCATCACCCGGCGGGGGCCTTCGGTCTGCAGCGTGTCCCAGGCGTCGAGGAGTGTCCAGACACCGCCGATTCCGGTCGACCAGGCGACTGCGGTGCGGTCAGGATCGGTCTCGTCCAACCCGGCGTCGGCCATCGCCTCGCGGGCGGAGATGAGTGCGAACTGGCTGGAGGGGTCGAGTCGTTTGGCCTGGACGCGCTTGAGCTTCTCGGGCACGACCTGCGGATCGACCTGGGCGGCGAAATCGACGGTCAAGCCGTACTTCTCCGCCCAGTCGTTGTCCATCGTGTGGACGCCGGACACGCCAGCCAGAATGGCTTGCCACGTGGCATCGGCCGTCGCGCCCAGGGGGGTCACCGCACCGATCCCGGTGACGACAACTTTAGGTGTCATGGTACAAACCTCGTCGATAGTGTCGAAAAGTGTGGACACGGCCCGTCGATCGACGGGCCGTGTTCTCGCTTCAGCAGCTCAGGCTTCCTGCGCCTTGTTGATGTAGTCAACGGCGTCCTGGACGGTGACGAGGTCCTTGACGTCGTCATCCGGGATCTTCACTCCGAACTTCTTCTCAGCGTTGACGACGATCGTCATCATGGAGATCGAGTCGATGTCGAGGTCATCGGTGAAGGACTTGTTCGGCTCGACCGCTTCCACGGCCAGACCGGTTTCTTCGTTGACGATCTCGGCCAGTCCGGCGAGGATCTCAGATTCGGTGAATGCCATTTCTTTCCTACTTTCTAGTGACAACCGAGAGGTGCTCGGTCGGGTTCGGAACTTTTCGACGAGTGTCCCGCCGAACATCTTAGGACATTCGCGGAGAATTTCCGCGAAAGGGGGCGATTAAGGGAGACGGATCACTTGTGCGCCGTAGACGAGACCCGCTCCGAATCCCATCTGCAGGGCCAGCCCGCCGCTGAGCTCGGGCTGCTCCCGCAGGAGCCGTTCGGTGGCCAGCGGGATCGACGC
>JAPSIC010000088.1 GCA_031179165.1 Brevibacterium sp. | reverse complement strand
GAGTCGTGCGTCTGCGATCTCACCGCGCTCGCCGAGGTCTCCCAGCCCACGGTCTCCCACCACCTCAAGAAGCTCAGGGATGCCGGTCTGCTGGATGCGCAGCGGCGCGGAACCTGGGTCTGGTACCGCATCCCCGATTCCCGGCGCAGGGCCGTCACCGAACTGCTGGAGAACTTCGCCACCGCCGCGCTCTCCTCGAGCCCGGCACCACACACCCTCGCGCCGTCAGGAGCCGATCGCCCATGACTGACACCACCCCCTCCGTCCTCTTCGTCTGCGTCCACAATGCGGGGCGTTCGCAGATGGCCGCCGGCTTCCTCCGCCACTTCGCCGGCGACGCCGTCATCGTCCGCTCGGCCGGGTCCCTGCCCGCCGACCGGATCAACCCCGTCGCCGTCGAGGCGATGAGGGAGCTCGGCATCGACATCGCGGACAAGCAGCCCGCGGTCCTCACCGCCGAGGCCGTGCAGTCCTCGGACGTGGTCATCACGATGGGCTGCGGCGACGCCTGCCCGATCTTCCCCGGCAAGCGCTACGAGGACTGGTCACTCGCCGACCCCGCCGGCCAGGGCATCGAGGCCGTCCGTCCCATCCGCGACGAGATTCGCACCCGCATCCGGAGCCTTGTCGACGAACTCCTGGGCTGAGTCGGGGCCCACCGACCCATCGCCTCCGCCGATCGACCGCGAGTCTGAGCCGGCCGTCGAGTCCGTCCATCGAGATTCATCCCATCATGCGGTAGACAACTTGTATACAGGTCGTCTACAGTGAGATCGACGCCGAGCAATGGCGCAGGTCACGTTCTCCCAACGCAGTGGGAACCAAGGAGATGAAGATGATGAACGGTGCACAGGTCGAACCGGCCGCAGCGGACAGGGCATTCCTCTGGCTGCAGGACAAGGTCATCGGCACTCCCTGGAATCAGGACGCGTTCCTCAGCGAGAACTCCATCGCCAAGGAGTCCGGGGTCTCCCGGACCCCGGTGCGAGAAGCCGTCCTCAAACTCGAAGCCCGTGAGCTCATCCGCCGAGTGCCATTCAAGGGCGCCTATGTGCCGGCGCTCACCGAACAGAAGGTCGATGAGCATCTCGAGGTGCGCCGGGTGATCGGAGCGTGGGCGAGCGAGAAGGCCGCCGAACTCGGGACGGTGGACAACGACCGGCTTCGCGAGCTCATCGACCTGCAGACCGCCCAGCTCGACGAACCGTACCTCTTCATCGAAACGGACCACGAGTTCCATCTCGAGATCGTCCGGGCCGCAGGCAACCGCACCTTCCTCTCGACCTACGAATCCCAGCGGATCGTGCAGAAGAGGCTCGGGCTGCGCGCCATCCTCGGCAACCGCGCCCGCCGGGTCGCCGCCACCGAGGAGCACAGGGAGCTGCTCGAGGCCTTCATCGCCCGCGACGGATCCCGGGCCAGGGCGGCAGCCACCAGCCATCTGGCGCACAGCGCCGAGGCGATGAAGACCCACCTCCGCTGAGCTCCGCTTCACCGCCGGTCGACACGGCAGCGCCGTCGACCCCGGCTCTCGACATCGACTCCATAGAAAGGAACCAGTGGTGACCACTTCAGACATCACCTTCACGATCCACGGGACCGAGGATCGCATCACCCTCACCGACCCCACCGCGATCGTCGCCGGCTACACCGGCCGGGACGCGGCAGCGGTGCAGGAGCACATCGACGAGCTCGCCGCCATCGGGATCGCGCCCCCGCCGAGCGTTCCCATGTTCTACCCCGTGGACGCGTCGTCGGTCACCTCGGAGGCCGTGATCACGGTCGAGGGGACCCGCACCTCGGGTGAGATCGAACCGCTCTACATCCGCTGCGACGGCCGCTACTACCTCGGAATCGCCTCGGACCACACCGACCGGGAGGTCGAGGCCGAGGACATCGGGGAATCGAAGAAGGCGTGCCCGAAGCCGGTGGGCGCCACCGTCGTCGAGGTCGAGGACATCGCCGCTCTCGATCTCGACGGGGCACATGCCACGTCCTTCGTCGACGACCGGCCCTACCAGGACGGGCACCTCAGCGCCCTGCGCACCCCCGCCGACGTCATCGGCCTGTTCCTCGAGAACACGTCCGTGGGCGACGGCGACTTCGTCTGCCTCGGCGGCACCGTGCCGGTCATCGGCGGCGTCTTCATCTGCGGAGACACCTGGAGGATCCGACTCGAACTGCCCTCGGGGACGGTTCTCGACCACGAATACTCTGTGCGGAAAGGAAACTGACAATGCGCACCGGAAATGACTATCTCAACAGCCTCAACGACGGCCGGACCGTGCTCATCGACGGCGAAGTCGTCGACAACGTCCTCGACCACCCGGCGTTCCGTCCGATCGCGACGACGATCTCGGAGCTCTACGACATCGCCGCCGACCCGGCGAACGAGATGCAGTACCACGCCGAGGAGATCGACGGCCCCGCGAACCTCGTCTTCAGCATTCCGCGCACCCAGGAGCAGCTGGTGGCCCGACGGAAGGCGGTGCAGACCTGGTCGAAGCACACCCACGGCTGGGTCGGCCGCAGCCCCGACCACGTCGGTTCGTTCCTCGCCGCGTTCGCCGCTCACTCGGACGTCTTCAACACCGAGACCCACGACTTCGGAACGAACGTCGAGAACTACTACCGGCGGCTGCTCGCCGAGGACCTCTACGTGTCCTACGCGATCATCCCGCCCCAGGTCTCCCGCGCCACCACCGCCTCCGGCTGGGAGGGCGACTTCCTCCAGGTCGGCGTCGTGCGAGAGACCGAGGAGGGCATCATCGTCCGCGGCTCGCAGATGCTGGCCACCGGCGCCGCCGTCGCCGACGAGGTGTTCGTCACCTGCATCAAGCCGCTGGGACCCGACGACGTCGACTTCGCGGTCAGCTTCGCCCTGCCGGTGGCGACCGAGGGCCTCAAGCTCATGTGCCGTCGCCCCTACGCACCGCAGGCCACGAGCGATTTCGACTACCCTCTGACCTCGCGCTACGACGAGCCCGATTCCCTCGTCATCTTCGACGACGTCCTGGTTCCCTGGGACCGGGTGTTCGTCGACCGCGACCTCGACGTGCTGCGCAAGCAGTTCTTCGCCACCGGCGCCCACGCCCTGGGCAACTGGCAGGCCCAGACGCGACTGTCCACGAAGATGCAGTTCATCGGGGCCGTCGCCCGCAAGGTCACCCAGACCAACGGAACCGACCGGATCCCGGGTGTGCAGGAGAAGCTCGGCGAACTCGCCGCGACCATCAGCTCGGTCGAGTCGGCCGTCCTCGCCGCCGAGTACACCGCCGAAGCCGACGACGCGGGCATGCTCGTGCCCGGCAAACGAGCACTCTACGGTGCGATGGGCCTGCAGAACGAGACCTACCCGAAGGTCATCGAGATCGTGCGCGACCTGGTCGGCGGCGGCGTGCTGCAGATGCCGTCGAGCTCCGCGGACATGCACAGCCCCGTCACCGCAGGCGACGTGGAGCGCTACGTCGCCTCGACCGGCGTCTCCAGTGAGGACCGGATCAAGCTCTTCCGGCTGGCCTGGGACATCATCGGCTCGGAGTTCGGCGGCCGCCACCAGCAGTACGAACTCTTCTACGCCGGCGCGCCCTTCGTGGTCAAGGGCGTCTACGCCTTCCGCAACTACGGATACGAGAAGCACGTCGCCGAAGTCGACGACTTCCTCGCCAGCTACAGCTCGACGAACTGATCGACAAGGACAGGAACCATGGCCAAGCCAGAACGCGAATTCAACCCCTACACCGACTACGAATTCACCCCGTGCAACCCCCCGATCGAGGGCCTGAGCGAAGCGATACTCGCCCGCGACGACAAGAACGACAGCGTCACCCGTGTGCTCAAGTTCGAGCCCGGGACCTCGACCGAACCCAACGGCGTCCTCACCCACGATTTCTGGGAAGAGGTGTTCATCTTCGAGGGATCCTTCGTCGACACCCGCCTCAATCAGACCTTCGGCGCCGGTGACTTCGCGGTCCGTCCGCCCGGAATGGAGCACGGCCCCTGGGTGTCCGAAGAGGGCGCGAAGATGTTCGAGGTCCGCTACTATCGCACCGAGGAGGAGTGACCATGGCCCTGGCGCACGACTTCGTCGAACCCGACGCGATGGCGATGCGACAGCTGATGGGACACTTCCTCACCGGCGTCGCCGTCATCACCACCGAATGCGATGGTGAGCGCTCGGGGATGACGATCAGCTCGCTGACCTCCATCAGCCTGGAACCGCCGATCCTCATGATCTCGCTCAACTTCAACACCCGCACCCTCGACGGGGTGAAGGGCAGCGGCCGGTTCGCGGCGTCGATCCTCGGCGTCAAGCAGGAATCGGTGGCCCGGCAGTTCGCCTCCCGGGGAGGCGAGCGCTTCGCCGAGGGCAGCTTCGACGAGACGCCCGGCGGGCTTCCCGTCATCACCGGGGCCCTGGCCCAGCTCGAGTGCGAGGTCGTCAGCGATCACATCATCGGCGACCACCACGTCTTCTTCGGTCAGGTGAGACATGCCCGGGACCGGAAGGGGGCGGAGCTGGTGTTCAACGCCGGGAAGTTCGGCTCCTTCCACGACTTCAACCACGACGCCGTTCCCTGGGTCTTCTGAGCGTCGAGACCGCAACTGCCACCCCTGGAGGATTCGTCATGAGATTCGCACTCGCACAGATCAACACCGGCCGGGATGTCGCCGCCAACATGGCGAAGATCCGTGAGTACACGAGCCGGGCCGCCGAGCAGGAAGCCGAGGTCGTCGTGTTTCCCGAGGCGTCGATGTCGGCGTTCGGCACCGACCTCAAGGCAGCAGTCGACGAGGAGGGCCCGGCCTGGCGCGAGAGCATGGCCGAGCTCGCCGCAACGACCGGGCTGATCGTGATCGTGGGCGAATTCGAGCGCTCGGGGGAGCGGGTGGTCAACCACCTGGCCGCCTACTTCCCCGACGGGCGCTGCAGCCGCTACGCCAAGATCCATCTCTACGACGCCTTCGGGTACAGGGAATCCGATTCCGTCGCCGCCGGAGAGGAACTCTCGGTGCTCGACCTCGGCGACACCAGGGTGGGGATGGCCGTCTGCTACGACATCCGATTCCCCAAACTGTTCGCCGAGCTGTCCCGCCGGGGAGCGAAGGTCGCGATCGTGTCCGCGTCCTGGGGTGCGGGGCCGGGGAAGGTCGAGCAATGGCAGATCCTGGCCCGGGCCCGGGCGCTGGACTCGAACATGTTCGTCATCGCGCTGGGACAGGCCGACCCCGAGGTCTCCGGGGTCGACGTTCCGGCGGGAGCACCGACCGGGGTCGGCCACAGCCTCGTCGCCGATCCGTTCGGCCACGTGATCGCGGAACTCGACGGCGGGGAGTCGCTGGCGATCGTGGACATCGACACCGAGCTCAGCGACCGCGCCGCCGAGGCCGTTCCCGTGCTCGAGAACGCGCGATTGGGGTACTGAGGTGACCCCGCACGCTCCGCTTCCCGACGATCCGCACCGAAACGGTCCCGCGCCCGCCGACCCCGAACTCTGGAGGTGGACGGCGCTGCAGGCGGCCGAGGCCATCAGGACCAGGCGCATCTCGAGTGTCGAGCTCGTCACCTCGGTGCTCGGGCGCATCACCGAGACGAACCCCGCCCTCAACGCCCTGGTCGAGGTCGACGAGGAATCGGCGCTGGCCGCGGCTGCCCGCGCCGATGCCGAACTCGGCGCGGGCAAGGCGGTCGGGATCCTGCACGGAGTGCCCACGACGATCAAGATCAATGTCGACCAGGCCGGATCCCCCACCTCCAACGGGGTCGCGTCCTACGCGGACGACGTGCCGTCGGCCGACAGCCAGGTTGTCGCCGCGATCCGTCGCAGCGGGGCCGTGCTCGTCGGCCGGAGCAACGCCCCCGCCTTCTCCTTCCGCTGGTTCACCGACAACGCCCTGCACGGCGCGACCCTCAATCCCTGGGATCCGAATCGCACGCCCGGCGGGTCCAGCGGAGGAGCGGCCAGCGCGGTGGCAGCCGGGATGCTGCCGCTGGCCCACGGCAACGACATCGGAGGCTCGGTCCGCTACCCGGCCTATGCCTGCGGGATCGCGGGCCTGCGCCCCACCGTCGGCCTGATCTCCGCCCGCGCGGGAGGGCGCAGGCACATGGCTCGTCCCTCACTGGCGCGTCAGCTGATGAGCACCCAGGGTCCGCTCGCGAGATCGGTCGCCGACCTCGGTGCCGGACTGCAGGCGATGCGGGGGTTCGATCCCCGCGATCAGCAGTCCGTTCCCGCCGTCGAGGACGGCGAGGCGCAGCTGCCGAGGAGGGTGGGCGTCGTCCGCTCCGTCTCCTCGATCCAGACCGCCCCGACACTCGACCGGGCGATCGACAGGGCGGCGGCGGCCTTCGCGGATGCGGGGCTGGAGGTCGTCGACGTTCCGGGCGAGGTGTTCGCCGCCACCGCTCGGCTGTGGGGAATGCTGCTGCTCGACGACATGGAGGCGATGCATGCCGAGATGGCGGACATCGGCGATTCCGACGCCCTCACCGCGATGGAGGGGATGCGCGGATACGTGCACGACCTGTGGCCCGACGCCGACAGCCGCCCGGCACTGGTCGACGCCTGGACACGGCGCAACGAGCTCCTCGCCGGGGCGCTCACGGCCCTCGACCACACGGACCTGATCCTCACCCCGCCGTCGGCGCAGCTGCCCTTCGCCCAGGGGGCGGATGTCGCCGACGCCGCCGGGGTCGCCGAGATGATCGACGCCCAATGGCCTGCCACCTGCCTGCCGGTCCTCGGCCTGCCGGGCCTCACCCTGCCCGTCGGCGGGGACGGCGACGGGTGGCCCGCGGGCGTGCAGCTGATCGGGCCCCGCTTCGGCGAGGGCCGGCTGCTGGCAGCCGCCGCCCTGCTCGAGGAGCGGTTCGGATCCGCTCGTGCCATCGACCCGCGAGAGGGCGGAATTCGCACCTGAACCGCGGAATCCGCCCCTGAGCGGCGGTGCGATCCGTGCCTGAGCGGGACGAGGCCCGTCCTCGCTCCGCTCACCCTCACGCCTCGGTGAGGGCCTTCTTCCACGACAGCTTCGGCCCCGACCGGAGGATGGAGCGTTCGAAGATCCGGGTCGCGAGCAGCAGGGCCCCGAGGGTGGTGACAACGAGGATGAGCAGGGACACCAGAGGCTCCCACCAGGCGATCGTGCCGAGGAAGACCCGCATCGGCACGGCGACGGCGGCGGAGAACGGGATGTAGGACAGCACCGCCATCACCGCCTCGTTGTCGGAGAAGATGATCACGGCCATATAGGGCAGGAAGATGGTCATCATGATCGGTGTGCTCGTCGACCCCAGGTCCTCGGCGCGTGAGACCATCGAGGCGGCCGCCGCGTAGAGCCCGGCGACCATGACGAAGCCGATGACGAAGAGCGGGATGAACCAGGCGATCGGCTCCGCGATCTTCCCGAGGACCAGGTCGTTGCCGCTGATCGCGGCCCCGAAGAGGACGGCCACGGCAGTCAGGGCGATCTGGGCGAAGGCGAGGATGGTGCAGGCGATGACCTTGCCGAACATCAGCGCCCGCGCCGAGGTGGACGCGAGCAGGATCTCGACGATCCGTGACTGCTTCTCCTCCACCACCGAGGAGGCGATGGTCGAGCCGAAGGTCACCGCCGACATGAAGAACACGAGTCCCAGGCCCAGCCCCATGAGATAGGTCAGCGCCGGATCGGGGGCATCGGGATCGAGGAGCTCGACGGTGGGCACGCGGCTGAGCGCGTTGACGAGGGAGTCCGGCGCCGAGCGTTGGGCGATGACCGTGAGCCCGACGGGCGATTCGGCGTCGTCGACGACCGCTGCCGCGACGTCTTCGCCGCTCACCAGCTCCCTGGCCTCGGCGACGGTGCCGACGTCGACGACTTCGACATCGTCGATGTCCGCCAGCGCCTCGGCCGCCTCCGCCGAGGTGACGGCCACCTTGTCCGTCGAGGAGAACAGGGAGGGCAGCGCCCCGGACACGGCGACGAGGGCTCCGAACAGGACGATGCTGAGGATGGTCGAGATCATGAAGGCCGTCGACTTCAGCCGCACCATGATCTCGCGTTCGATGACCAGGCCCATGGCCGTCGTGAAGCCGGCCCGCGCGGCGGTCATGGTCGGGTTCGGATGCGCACTCATGACTGCGTGACCTCCTGGAAGAGTCGGTTGAGGGGAAGATGGTGGGGTGCGAAGGAGGAGACGGAGCCGCGGGTCAGGGCTTCGCGCAGCACCGCCTCGGCGGCGTCGGAGTGCGAGGCGGCGAAGCGCACCCAGCTGCCGTCGAGTTCGATGACGTCGATGTCGGGGAGGTCGCGCACCCACGCCATGTCCTCACCGCCCTGCAGCGTCCACTCGGCTCGGCTCCGCAGGCGGCGGAGCTCGTCGGTGCTGCCGGTGGCGACGAGGCGCCCGCGATTGATGATGACGATGTCGTCGACGAGGCGTTCGACCAGGTCGAGCTGGTGGCTGGAGAAGAGGACGGGGGCACCCGTGGAGGCGAAGCCCTTGAGGACGTCGAGCGTGCGTTCGACCGCGGCCGGGTCGAGTCCGGAGAACGGCTCGTCGAGGACGAGGGCCTGCGGCTGATGGATCAGGGCCGCGGCGATCTGGACCTTCTGCTGGTTGCCGAGGCTGACCGACTCCAGCGTGTCGCTCGGCTCGCCGACCAGGTCGAGCTGTTCGAGCAGCTCGAGTCCCCTCCGGCGGGCCGTCGAGCGGCTGAGGCCGTGGAAGCGGGCGAGGTAGACGAGCTGGTCGATGATCGGCATCTTCGGGTAGAGGCCGCGTTCCTCGGGCATGTAGCCGATCGCGCTGCGGTGCGCGGGGGTGATGTCGTGCCCGTCGACGGTGATGCGGCCGGAGTCCGCGGCGAGCACACCGAGGATGATCCGCATCGTCGTCGTCTTGCCGGAACCGTTGGAGCCGACGAACCCGGTCATCCGGCCCGCCTCGATGGTGAAGCTGAGGTCGTGGAGGACGGTCGTCGAGCCGAAGCTGCGGGTGATGCTGTCCAGGGTGATCATGCCTCCACGTTAGGCGCGTCGTGTGACGACCGCCTCAGCCGCGCGGGCTATTTCACCCTCCGCAGTGCGGACGAGCCCAGGTCTCACCTCAGTCTCGGGTGCCCCGCCTGCGCCTCCTGGGCCTGCGGTCGGACGACCCCGTTCTCGTAGGCCCAGATCACGGCGTGGGTGCGGTCGCGGACCTCGAGCTTGGTGAGCAGGTTCGACACGTGCGTCTTCACGGTCGCCTCGCCGAGGAAGAGCTCGGCCGCGATCTCCGAGTTGCTCAGCCCGGACGCGACGAGGTGGAGGACCTCGACCTCACGGTCGGTGAGCAGGTTGAACTTGGGATCGCGCGGGGTCGCGGCCTCCGGCGTCCGGACGGATCGTTCGATCACCCGTCTCGTCACCTCGGGCGACAGCAGCCCATCCCCATTGGCCAGTGCGGTGATGGCCGCGATCAGCTGTTCGGCCTCGGCGGTCTTGAGGAGGAAGCCGCCGGCCCCGGCGGACAGGGCCTGGAACAGGAAGTCGTCGCGGTCGAAGGTCGTGAGCATGAGGACGGCCCCGGCCGCGCCGCGACGGACGATCTCGGCCGTGGCCACGAGGCCGTCCATGACGGGCATCTGGACGTCCATGCAGATGACGTCGGGGGACAGGGCGAGAGCCTGATCGATCGCCTGCTGGCCGTTCTCGGCCTCTCCGACGACGGCGATGTCGTCCTCGCTCTCGAGGATGGTGCGGAAGCCGGTGCGGACCATGGACTGGTCGTCGACGAGGAGGACTCGGATCATCACTGGTGTCCTTCGGATCGGTGCGGACGGGTGTCCTCGGGGGAGGCCGCGGAGGAGGCGAGTTCGCGGGGTGGACAGCCGCGGTCGGTATCCGCCACGGCGCCGGTGCGGGGGTAGGGGATGCTCGCGCTGACCAGCCAGCCGCCGCGCGACTTCGGGCCCACCCGCAGGGTCCCGTCGAGGGCGGTGATGCGCTCACGCATCCCGATGATGCCCATGCCGGTGCCCTTCGACGGCTGGGTGCTCCCGGCGGAGGCGGAGTCGCTGATCTCGACCTCGACGGCATGGTCGCCGTAGCGCAGCCGCACCTGCACCTCGGCGTGGGGGTCCGCGTACCGCTGACTGTTGGTCAGCGATTCCTGGACGATGCGGTAGATCGCGGTCTCCGTCACCGGCGACAGGCACCGCGGTTCGCCGATCGTGGTCAGCTCGACCCTCCGCTCGGTCGTCTGGGCCGCGGCGATGAGTTCGGGCAGGTCGCCGAGGCACGGGACACGGTGTACGTCACCGCGCTCACCGTCTCCGGTCCGATGCGGACCGCCCCCGGCATGCGTCCCATCGTCCCCGGTGGCCTCGCCGACGCCGGCGCCGACCCAGGCGGGGTCGTCGGCTGAGGCGGGGTCGTCGACCGGGGTGGTGTCGCCGCTGGTGAGGACCGGGTCCGCGTCGCCCGGGCCGGTCTCGCGCAGCGTGTAGACCAGTGTCCGGAGCTCGTCGATGGTCTGCCGGGTCGAGTCCTCGATGATCTTGAGCGACTCCCTGGCCTTCTCGGGGCTCTTCTCCAGGCTCCTCCGGGCGGCGGCCGCGTGGATCCCGACCCCGGCGATGTGGTGGGCGACCCCGTCGTGGAGTTCGCGGGCGATGCGGACCCGCTCGAGGTCGAGGGCCTGCCGAGCGAGCTGGCGCTCCTGAGCATGGACCTCCTCGTTGGCCCGTCGCAGGTCGTTGACGAGCCGGCGCTGGTTCCAGGCCCGGTCGCCGAAGACCCACGCGCCGCCGAAGAATGCGATGTTGATGAGGAACGCGACGCCGAGGCTGGCCGCGTACTGGAGGACGGTCATCGTGTCCGAGTCGTTGAACTGGATGACCATTCCGACGATGAAGAGGATGAACATCGCGATGTAGAGGAACACGCGGGAGATGAAGGCGGCTCGGCGGTTGATCTGCCAGGCGCCGATGGAGTAGATGCCCATGAACACGATGATCTGGGACACCCCGGGCTCCATCGCACTGAAGATCATCGCCACGCCGTAGACGACCGATTGGGTCCAGGCCACCTGGCTCGGGTAGCGGCGGCGATAGAGCAGGGGCAGGGAGATGAGGACCGAGGTGAGGCAGGCGACCCACAGGGGAGCCTCGAACGGCCAGTTCCCCGCGGCGAAGTAGAGCACGGCGAAGACCACCGAGGACAGGGCCAGTCCGAACGTCAGGTACCAGTCGCTGCGCTGGACGCGGCGTTCGTCTTCGGTGGGAACGGCCGGGTCCGCCGATTCCGTGAGGGTGCCCGAGGCTGCCGTGTTCTCTGCCATCCCCTCAGCTTAGACAGCGCGGACGCCGGACCACATCCGCCTGCGGGGGGATGCGGCGATCGGCGGCGCCGGAGCCCGTCGAGGCCGGCCTCGAACTCACTCCCCGTCGAGGCCGGCCTCGTGCTCACTCCTGGTCGAGGGCGGCCAGGCTCGCCGAGGTGGCGCGGCCCATCCACTGGAACACGGCCGCACGCTCGGCCGGGGTGAGGGAGTACATCACCTCCATGTTCGCCTCACGATGGGGTCGGGCCGCCTCCTCGGCGGTCTCGACCCAGTCGGGGGAGATCGAGATGATGGTCCGACGCCGGTCGCCCGGGTCCTTCTCGCGGACGACGAATCCGCGCTCGGCCAATCGCGAGATCATCCGCGACACGGCGGCGGGGCTGAGCCGAGTGGCGGCCGCGAGTTCGGCAGGGGTGGCGGTCCCAGCCAGCTGGAGCATCATCAGGGTGGCGTACTCACTGATGAGGAGCTTGTGAGCGGAGGCGACGTGGATGCCCCAGAGGATCTGGGACGCCAGATAGGCGCGCACCGTCTGGGAGGGGTCCTGGTGCTGCGGGTCTCGGTCCGTCACTGAGCCAATATCTCATACCCGTCGGCCAGACATCCGACCACCGACCGGCAGGTGCGCGGGGGAACCGGAGCACGGCCGGGGGAAAACCCCACTGCATTTACTTGCGTCTACGCAAACAATGGAGTCATGGATACAGCACCCTCCCTTGAGCCGCGGCGGACGTCACCCGCCGGTGCCTGGCACCGGTCGGCCTGGCTGTGGTGGTCGTTGCGGATCGTCATGACCCTGTGGTTCGCCCAGATCGCCCTCCAGGTCGCATTCGCCGCCGGATTCGTCTCGGGAAGCACCTCCTGGTTCTCGATGCACAGCCTCAACGGCGCGCTCCTCGTCCTGCCGCTGATGGTCGGATTCCCGGTGGCACTCCTCAATGCCATCGTCGCCCGCGGCGCGTGGTGGCCGCTGGTGGTTCTCCCGGCGCTGTTCTTCCTCGTCACCATGCAGATGACCCTCGGCTACACCCGGATCGTCGGAGTCCACATCGTCGGCGGGGTCCTCGTCTTCGCCCTCGCCCTCATCACCTGCATCGAACTCTGGCGCCGCCGGCACGTCCCGCGCCCGGCACGACGTCCACGGACCCTGCAATCGGCACAAGGTGACCTGCGATGATCTGCGATCGTCGCACGATCCTGCGCGCCGGCCTCCTCGGCGGAGGAATCCTCGGCCTGTCCGCGTGCGACTCCGGCCTGCTGCGGTCACCCGCCCAGGTTCCGCAGCTCGTGCCTCTGCGCAGCAGATGCCCGATCCCGGCACCGTACACCGTGGACCTGCCCGCGGTGCCGGTCCTTCGCCCGGACGGGAGGGGCCGGCTGACGATGACCCAGAGGGCCGCCTCGGCGGAGATCCTGCCCGGAATGTCGACCGAGATCCTCGGCTACGACGGGCTCTTCCCCGGGCCGACCATCGAGGCGCGGCAGGGCAGTCCCGTTCACCTGACGATCCGCAACGAGCTCGAGGTCCCGACCTCGACGCACCTGCACGGCGGAATCCAGCCGCCGGACTCCGACGGGGGCCCACTCGACCTCATCATTCCCCGCGGCTTCGACCCCGCGGTCCTCGACGAGGCGATGGCCGCCGGTCACGCGGCGATGGACCCCGGGAACGGGCATTCCCACGCCCATCACGCCGTGCCCTGGACACTCCACGACCGGGCCCGGACCTATCACTATCCGATGGTCCAGGAGTCGGCGCTGCTGTGGTACCACGATCACCGGATGGACTTCACGGGACCTCAGGTGTGGCGCGGACTGGCAGGGATGTTCCTCGTCCGCGACGAGACCGAGGATGGCCTGGAGCTTCCCCGCGATGACCGGGAGCTGCTCCTGTGCCTGAGCGACCGAGCCTTCGACGAGGACGGGCAGCTGCTCTATCCCGCCCGGGATCCCGAGCTGCTCCGGACTCCCGGAGTCGAGGACCCGTTCATGAACGGGGTCACCGGCGACGTCATGCTCGTCAACGGCGCCCCGACCCCGCGGACGACAGTGACTCGCGGTCGACATCGCCTGCGCCTGCTCAATGCCTGCAACGCTCGTCAGCTCCGGCTGCGGCTGCGTCCGGAATCCGGACCCGATCTGCCGTTCCATGTCATCGGCTCCGACGTCGGACTCCTCCCCGCACCGGTCGAGGTCGAGGCCGTCGACCTGGCTCCCGCGGAGCGGCTCGACCTCCTCGTCGACTTCTCGTCCCTGCCCGACGGAGCCAGGGTCGAACTGCGCAACGACGGGGCCGACGGACTCGACCGGGTCCTCGCCTTCGACGTGGCCGGCCGCGTCGAGGAGCCCGGGCCCCTGCCGACGGTGCTGCGAGAGGACTTCGAGACCCTCACCGCCGCCGAGGTGGTGGCCGAGCGGACCTTCGACTTCCGACTGTCCGGCAACCACCTGTGGACGATCAACGGCGAACCGTACGATCCCGGAGGCTCACTGGCCGACCCGAAACTGGGCACCGTCGAGAAGTGGACCTTCACCTCGGACTTCGACCACCCGGTCCACGTCCACCTCGGCCACTTCCAGGTCGCCTTCGACCGGAACGGGGACACCGACCCCCGGAAGCGCGGGTGGAAGGACACGGTCAGGGTGACCCCCTACGGCGTCGTCGACGTGCTCGTGAAGTTCACCCACTTCCGCGGGCTCTACATGCTCCACTGCCACAACCTCGAACATGAGGACATGGCGATGATGGCGAACTTCAGCGTCGTCTGATCCGCCGGCTAATCCTCGGCCGTCTCCGGGGATCGGTCGATTCCGGTCACGGCATCGACGGCCCGGATCAGGCCGAGGTGGCTGAATGCCTGCGGGAAGTTCCCGGCCAGGCGTCGGCCTGCCTCGTCGTACTCCTCGGCGAGGAGACCGAGATCGGTCGCGTAGCCGGCGGTCCGGTCGAGCAGCGCCTCGGCCTCGTCCCGGCGGCCGGACAGGGCGTACTGCTCGATCAGCCAGAAGGTGCACATGAGGAAGGAATACTCGTTGCCGGGGAGGCCGTCGAGGCCCGATTCGGTTCGGTACCTGCGGACCATGCCCGCGCCATCGA
>JAPSIC010000214.1 GCA_031179165.1 Brevibacterium sp. | reverse complement strand
ATCGGTGGGATTGCAGCGCGGAATGCTCATCACCGGGCTGATCCTGTGCGCACTCGTCCTCGCCTGCGCCGTCTTCGCGCCGCTCATCGCGCCCTACGGGTTCAACCAGCTGGGAACCTCGGAGGGCAACTTCGGCTCCCGGGTGCCGCCGAACTCCGACCACATCTGGGGCACGACCGTCGGCGGCTACGACGTGTTCTCCCGCGTGATCTGGGGCGCGCAGACGGCGGTCGCGGTCATCATCGTCGCCGTCATCGCCTCGATCTTCGCCGGGGTCATCCTCGGCCTGGTCTCCGGTTACCTCGGCGGGTGGCTCGATCGCATCCTCGTCGTCATCGCCGATGCGGTGTACGCCTTTCCGACGCTGCTGCTGGCACTGGTGATGGCGATCGCGATCTCCGGGGGGCAGTCGAGCGCCTGGGGCGGGATCGCGGCGGCGGCGTTCTCCATCACCGTCGTCTTCATCCCGCAGTACTTCCGGGTCGTGCGCGCGGAGACCCTCCGGCTCAAGGCCGAGCCGTTCGTCGAGTCCGCGATCGTCCTCGGCGCCTCGAAGACGCGGATCATCTCCAAGCACATCTTCCGCAACGCCACCAGGACGCTGCCGCTGATCTTCACCCTCAACTCCTCCGAGGCGATCCTGACCCTGGCCGGTCTCGGGTTCCTGGGATTCGGAATCGAGCCCACCTCGGCGGCGGAATGGGGCTACGACCTCAACAAGGCCCTGCCCGATGTGACAAGCGGGGTCTGGTGGACCTCGGTGTTCCCCGGTTCGGCGATCGTGCTCACGGTGCTGGGCATCACCCTGGTCGGGGAATCGATGAACGACCTCAATGACCCGCGCCTGCGGGTGCGCCGGAAGGCGAAGACGACGACAACCGGCACAACGACCGCCGAGGCGGTGGAGGCATGACTGTGAACAGCTCCAGGAAGACGAACACCGCAGGGGACCGGGCCGTCCAGGGCGACGACACCGTCCAGGGAGACCAGGCCATCCAGGGAGACGAGGCCGTCCTGCGCGTCGACGGCCTCGACGTCACCTTCTCCACCGACGGCGGTGACGTCCGCGCCGTCAAGGATGTCAGCCTCGAGGTCCGGGCCGGTGAGGTGCTCGCGATCGTCGGTGAGTCGGGGTCGGGGAAGACGGTGACCGCGCGCAGCATCCTCGGCCTGCTGCCGGAGACCGCGCAGCGCTCGGGGGCCGTGGTCCTGTCGGGCAGGAACATCTTCCAGGTCTCGGCAGAGGAGCTGCGGGAGATGCGGGGGACCGATGTGTCAATGGTCTTCCAGGAGCCGTCGACCGCCCTCAACCCGGTCTACACCGTGGGCTGGCAGATCGCCGAGGGGCTGCGCGCCCACCACCGGCGCGCGAGCAGGGCCTGGCTCAAGGACCGGGCCGTCGCGGCGATGGAGCAGGTCGGGATCCCTGACGCGCGCAACCGCTTCGATTACTACCCGCACCAGTTCTCCGGCGGACAGAAGCAGCGCATCGTCATCGCCATGGCACTGGCCCTGGGCGCCAAGCTCATCGTCGCCGACGAGCCGACGACGGCCCTCGACGTCACCGTCCAGGCGGAGATCCTCGACCTGCTGCGGGATCTGCGCGACCGAACTGGCACGGCGATCGTGCTCATCACCCACAACATGGGTGTCGTGGCCGATCTCGCCGACCGGGTGGCGGTGATGTACCGCGGTGACCTCGTCGAGGTCTCCCCGGTGCAGCAGCTGTTCACCGATCCCCGGGAGCAGTACACCCGCGACCTTCTCGCCGCCGTGCCCAGGCTGGGATCGACTGTGGCGGGAAGTCGCAAGGAGGCGCGGGCCGAGGCAGCTGCACCGACCTCGGCGAGGGAGGGTCAGGCTGACCAGGATGTCCGGGCGGGCCAGACGGGTCAGGCTGACCAGGATGTCCGGGCGGGCCGGGACGGCCGTGACTCGGTCGTCATCGCCCGCGACCTCGACATCGTCTATCCGGGCGGATTCGGCCGCTCGGACTTCCATGCCGTGCGGTCGGTGAGCTTCGACATCAGGGCCGGCGAGGTCTACGGCCTGGTGGGGGAGTCGGGTTCGGGCAAGACCACGATCGGGCGGGCCATCGCCGGCCTGACCAGGGCGAGCGGGGGCTCGATGCGGGTCCTCGAGCATGAGATGGTCGGGTTCAGGGAACGGGGCTTCTCCGCGATCCGGCGTCGGATCGGATTCGTGTTCCAGGACCCGGCGGCCTCGTTCAATCCGCACCTGACCATCGGAGAGTGCGTCGCCGAACCGTTCGTCATCCACCGGAAGGAGATGAGTGGTGCGGAGCAGCGGGCGAAGGAGTTCGAGCTGCTCGACTCCGTCCAGCTGCCCGCCGCCTATGCCGCCCGGTACCCGCACGAGCTGTCGGGCGGGCAGCGGCAGCGAGCGTCGCTGGCGCGGGCGCTCGCGCTCGACCCCGAGCTGCTCATCGCCGATGAGCCGACCTCGGCGCTCGACGTGTCGGTGCAGGCGAAGGTGCTCGAGCTGTTCGTCGAACTGCAGAACCGGTTCGACTTCGCGGCGCTGTTCATCAGCCACGATCTGGCGGTCGTCGACATGCTCGCCGACCGCATCGGGGTGCTCTACCGCGGCGAGCTGATCGAGGAGGGGACCGGGGAGCAGGTGCTGGGCGCACCGAGCCGGGACTACACGAAGAGACTGATCGCCTCGCTGCCGGTGCCCGACCCGATCGAGCAGGCCGAGCGCCGCGAGCTCGCCCGCACCCTGCGTGGGCCCGCTGCCTGAGCGCGGTGGTCGACTCGACCACCGGCGCCGGCCTACTTCTGGGCGTCGGAGATGAAGTCGAGGATTCCGGCCTGGCTGATCGGGAGCTCGAGCAGGCGGTCGAGCTCCTTGGCGCCGGGCTCCACGCCGACGATGCGCAGGGCGTAGAGGGTGAAATCGCGTTCGATCTGCCCCGGGGTCAGCTCGCCCGTGGGGCGATACCAGATCGAGAGCGAGTTGCAGATCGACAGGACCGCACGGGTGGCCAGCTGCGGGTCACCGACCGTGAACCTCCCGGCGTCGGCGCCGGCGGCGATGACGTCTCCGAGGACGGCGCGGGCCTGTCGCTGCAGCTGCTTGACCCTGGCGGCGTTCTCACCTTCGAGTCGTTCGGTGTCGCGCAGCAGCACGGTGGACACGGAGACGTTGTCGATCCGGTAGCGGACGAGGTAGCGCACCGACACGGCGAACCGGTCGAGGACGTCGTCGCCCGCCTCGGCGATGACGGCCAGACCGTGCTCGATGTACCAGGAGTAGGCGGTGTGGACGAGTTCGAACAGGGCGTCCTGCTTGGACGGGAAATAGTAGTAGAGCGCGGAAAGGCTCAGACCCGCCGCCTGGGCGATGTCGCGGATGGAGGCCCCGTCGAATCCCTTCGTCGCGAAGGTGTCACGCGCCGAGCGGAGGATGTTGTTGCGGCCGTTTGTTGAACGCACGGTGCCGGGTCTCCTTGGGCTGGGTATCGAACAATCAATCACTTGCCAATCGACAATACAACAAGTCCCACGGGCGCAGTCGCGGCTTCCGCGAATCATCGCGGGGCAGCGATCGGCAGACGGCCGTGGTCCAGCTCACCCCGCCC
>JAPSIC010000213.1 GCA_031179165.1 Brevibacterium sp. | reverse complement strand
GCTCGACACCGCCGCCGACGAGGAGACGACCGAGGACTCGGCCGTGCGCGATGACGCCGACGAGGCGGATGCCGAGGCCGAAGCCCCCGCAGAGGACGACGACGAGGACGAGGCCCTGCTGCGCAAATCGGCGCCGTTCGACCGTGCGGAGAAGGGACCCTTCGACGCCTCCGAGGACTATCCCGAGCTCAACCGGCTCGACCTCGGCGCCCTCAAGGTCCCCGTCGTCGACGGGATGCAGGTGCGCCTCGACACCGACGACTCGCAGCGGGTGCTCGCCGTGACCCTCATCCACGGAGGAGGGGGAATCCAGCTGCAGGCCTTCGCGACGCCGCGCTCCGAAGGACTCTGGAACACGGTGCGTCGGCAGCTGGCGACCAGCATCGCCGACCAGGGTGGGGACAGCAGCGAGCTCCACACGCCTCTGGGCAAGGAGCTGACCGCGCTGATCCCGGCCAAGACCGAAGACGGACGCCCGGGCAAGCGCGCCATGCGGTTCGCCGGCATCGACGGTCCGCGCTGGTTCGTCCGCGCTGTGTTCTCGGGCAAGGCCGTCACCGACGACGAGGTGCGGGCGGAGCTGAGCGCCCTGTTCCGCGGCGTCGTCGTCGACCGCGGCGACGAGGCGATGGCCCCGCGCGAGCTCATCGCCCTCACCCCGCCGCAGGTCGACGGAGAGCAGGGACCGACGGACGACTCGGACGAGGACCTCAACCCGTTCGAACGCGGCCCGGAGATCACGGAGATCCGCTGATCCCCATGCTGAACCTCATCACCCGCTTCGTGCGGGACTACGGCTCCCGCGACGCCGAGGTGCGAGCCGATCTGCGTCTGGCCAGTCAGATCCCCGGAGTCGGCAGCATCGAAGATCTCACCCCGCGGCAGATGTCGCGAGTCGCCGGCGTCGTGAGCGCGGTGACCCGGTCCTGCGTCGGCGAGAATCCGCGACTGACCGTCACCGTCTCCGACGGCACCGGTCAGGTCCGCGCCCAGTTCCTGGGGCGGCGGGAGATCAGCGGCGTCAAACCCGGCGCCCTGCTCGTCCTGGAAGGCCGTTTCTGCGAACACGACGGGGAGCTGCGTGCCCACAACCCGGTGTACGAACTGATCCAGACCCGGGACGACCATGAATGAGACCGAACCGTCCCCCGAGGGCGCCGAGCCGGGCGACACCTCGGCGAGAGAAGGCGACCGCGACACCTCGGCCAGAGAAGGCGACCGCGCCGCCGGCGGACCGGAGGCGCTGACGAAGGCGGCGGCCTCGAGCTCCCTGGCCAAGGCCGAGTCCTCGGTGCTCGCGGGCCTCGGCGGGGTGTGGGGAATCGTCACGTCGATCATCCCGGTCCTCGTCTTCGTCATCGTCTACACCGTCACCGACGACCTGCGCACGACCCTCATCTCCTCGGTCGGCGCCGGCCTCGCGGTCCTGGTCGTGTCCCTCTTCGCACGGAGGCCGATCTCCCAGTCCATCGGCGGACTCCTCGGGGTGCTCGTGTGCGCACTGGTGGCCCGATCGACAGGGCGCAGTGAGGACTTCTTCGCGCTCGGACTGCTCGCCAACGTCGGCTACGCCCTGGCGCTGACGGTCTCGATCCTCATCAGGTATCCCGCGATCGGAATCGTCGTGGCCGCCCTCAGACGCTCCGGCAGCTCCTCGGAGGGCTTCTTCGACTGGCGCAGCGACCCCGTCGAGCTGCGCCGCTATGCGCTGGTCACCTGGATCTGGGTCGGACTGTTCGCAGCCCGTCTCATCGTCCAGGTGCCCCTGTACCTCGCCGGTCTGACGACCTACCTCGGAACGGCGAAGCTCGTGATGGGCCTGCCGCTGACCGCCGTCGTGCTGTGGATGACCTGGCTCATTGTGCGGAGGCCTGCAGCAGACTGAGCAGCGCGTCCTGCTGCTCCGGTGAGGACAGGAAGAAGAGCTCGTCCCCGGCCTCGATGACATCGTCCGAGCTGGGGGCGAAGGCCCGCGAATTGCGGATGATCGCCACCAGCACCGTGTCGACGGGGAACGCGATCGCGCCGATCCGCGACGAGACGAGTTCCGAGGACTCGTGGACGGTGAACTCCATCAGCCCCGCCTGCCCGCGCTCGAAGCTCATCAGGTGCACGAGGCCGCCGACCTCCACGGCCTCCTCGACGAGAGCGGTCATCAGGCGCGGGGTCGACACCGCCACGTCCACGCCCCAGTTGTCGTCGAAGAGCCATTCGTTCTTCGGGTTGTTGACCCGGGACACGGTGCGGGGAACTCCGAACTCGGTCTTGGCCAGGAGCGACAGGACCAGGTTGGTCTTGTCGTCGCCGGTCGCGGCGACGACGACGTCGGCCTCCTCGAGCTTCGCCTCGCCCAGCCCGGAGAGCTCACAGGCGTCGGAGAGCAGCCACTCGGCGCCCGGGATGCGCTCGTGGCCGAGCGCGTCCTTGTTCTGGTCGATGAGCAGGACCTCGTGCTTCTTGTCGAGGAGCTCCCGGGCCACGGACCGGCCGACCGATCCGGCTCCGGCGATGACGACTCTCATTCTTCCTCCATGGCTGGGGCGGGCGGTTCATCCAGGATCTTCTCGATCTCGCCGAGGCGACCCACCGGGCACATGAGGTGCACGAGGTCCCCGTCCTGGATCAGGAGATCGTCATGGGCGACGACCCCCGAGGACAGCCGGGTGACATAGGCGACCCTGGCCTTCGTGGCGGTCTCGATCTGCTGGATCGGTCGCGCCACCCAGCCGGGATCGAGATGGACCTCGGCGAGCACCAGCTTGCCCGAGGGCTCCCGATACTCGGTGATCGAGCCCTGCGGGACGAGTTTGCGCATCACCTGCTCCGCGGTCCAGCGGACGGTGGGCACCGTGGGGATGCCGAGGCGCTCGAAGACCTGAGCCCGGTGCGGGTCATAGATCCGGGCGGCGACGTTGGCGACCCCGAAGGTCTCCCGGGCGACACGCGCGGCGAGGATGTTGGAATTGTCGCCGCTGGACACGGCGGCGAAGGCGAAGGCGTCGGCGGTCCCCGCCTGCGTCAGGGTCTCCCGGTCGAAGCCGATCCCGGTGATCGTCGCACCGGAGAAGTCGCGACCGAGCTTGAGGAAGGCATCGGGATTGCGGTCGACCACGGCGACCGTGTGGCCGCCTCCGTCGAGGGCTTTGGCCAGGGAAGCCCCGACTCGGCCGCAGCCCATGATGACGAAGTGCATGGGGTATTCCTCTCCGCAGTGTTCTACCATTGGTGCCCGTGGCCAGCAGTTTTTCTGATGCCGTCAAAAGACTACTCGTTGGACGGCCTTTCCGCAGTGAGGACAGGCGAGTCCCTGCGCTGAACAAGCGCATCGCGATGCCCGTCTTCGCGTCCGACATGCTCTCATCGGTCACCTATGCCCCGGACGAGATCCTGCTGGCGCTGTCCCTGACCTCACTGCTGGCCGTGAGCGTGGCCCCCTGGGTCGGCGTCGCCGTGGGCGCTGTCATCCTCGTCATCGTCGCCTGCTACCGGCTCAACGTCCGGGCCTACCCCTCGGGCGGCGGCGACTACGAGGTGGCGTCGAAGAACCTCGGCCCCCGCGCCGGTCTGATCGTGGCCGCGGCCCTCCTCGTCGACTACGTCCTCACCCTGGCCGTGTCGATGACGGT
>JAPSIC010000087.1 GCA_031179165.1 Brevibacterium sp. | reverse complement strand
CCTCCCAGCATTCGAAGATGTTGGGACAGCCGGCCTCTTCGCACACGGTGTGCAGCTCCTGCTTGCGCACCAGCGACTTCAGCGAGGTGTACTCGGGTCCGATGTGGGCCTTGGCCTTGATCCATGCCGGCTTCTGCTCGATCGGGGTCTGCGAGTTCCGAGCCTCGACACGCAGCATTCGGCGGCCTTCGGGCGCAATCGTCACGTCTGATCTCCTAGGCTGTGATGGTCTCGTGCAGAATCTCGTCGAGCCTGTCCGCGACATCCGCGGGCGTCACGCTGCGGCCGAGTTCGGCGCTGATGGTGGTGGTGTCGGCGTCCGTGATCCCGCAGGGGATGATCGAGGAGAACGCACCGAGGTCGTTGCTGCAGTTGAGCGCGAGTCCGTGCATCGTCACCCCTTCGTGGATCCTGATGCCGATCGCACCGATCTTCCGGTCCCGCCGCAGGCCGTCACCGAGGATCCAGACTCCCGCCCGGCCCTCGACCGTGGTGGCCTCGATTCCGTATTCGCCGAGGAGGCGGATCATCGAATCCTCGAGCTGGGAGACGAACAGGCGGACGTCCTTGGGGTCGTTGAGCCGGTAGATGAAGTAGGCGACCAGCTGTCCCGGCCCATGCCACGTGATCTTTCCCCCGCGGTCGACGTCGACGACCTCGGTGCCGTCGACCGGCCGCTCGTGATCCTCCGTCCGCTTCCCGGCAGTGTACACCGGCGAATGCTCGAGCAGGAGGATCGTCGAGTCCCGGGTCCCGGCGATCACTTCTTCGTGATATCTCTTCTGCAAGTCCCAGGTTCGGCGGTAATCCGAGAAGTTCGGCGCAAAACCCAGCGTTTCTGTGGCCAGAGGCATGACTCAACACTAGGCCGCTTGGTGCGGGTGTTCAATTTCGGCCAGCATGATCCAGAACACGTTTCGCCCCGCTCTTGACCTCCCAGTCATCATCGAGGATGATTAAACGACATCAAACAGCATTGACTGCATCGATGGAGATGACGGACTATGACTTGGCGGTACCAGAGGACTCTTTCCGACCACATCCACCGCCTCGGCAGCGACTCGGGCGCCGTCGTCTGGGGCGTCGACCACCAGGGCAGGGACGAAGATCATCCACGGGCAGGCGGCACGGTCGAGGTCGACCTGCCCACCGGGCCCGCCGCACTGCTCCTCGTCGACCCTCTCCCCGGCGGCCTCGTCCTCGACATCGTCCGGTCCTATCAGGGACTGACCAGCGGAGAGCTGTGCACGCTCTTCCTCGGCCTCGGCGACGAGCTGCGCAGCGTGGCCCGGCCCGGCTCCCGCCTCACGCTGGAGTGCCTCGGCCTCGACGCCGAAGGCCACCCGCGGCTGATCCCGGGCGTCGGGGGAGATCCCTCCACCTCGGCGCGACGGGCACTCGGTGAGATGCTCTATCACGCGGCCTTCGGAGCGCCCTGGAAGTCGACCCTGCTGCCGGTGGACATCGCCCTTCAGCAGCATCCCGAGCCGCTGCGGCACCTCGTCGCGGACCTGCTCAACGACCCACCACCCGACGACGCTCGTCGACCGTCGACGCTCCCTGCCTCCCCGGCGGGCGTGGACGACGCTCTCGCCGAGGTCAGCGCCTGCCTGCGGTCGAGCATCGAACCGATTCCGCTGCCGCTCCTGCCCGCCGAACGCGACCTCGACCCCGGGCAGGCCCTCACGGCCCGCCTGCGCGCAGGCAGCGTGCTCGACGGACTCCGGCGTCCCAGCACCGATCGTCCCCTCGTGGCGACGTCCCGTGTCTCGGGCACAGCCGACGCCACCCGGAGGGGCACCGGCCCCGGGCCGGCGACCGGGGAGGCAGGCGGCAGCAGTCCGAGTCCACGGGGCGGCCGTCACGGTGAGGAGCCGCCGACCGATCCCGCCCGGCGGCTGCGCCGGGCCAGTCGCAGGAAGGCGCCCGGACGCAGACTCCTCGGCTCGCTGCCACGGCGGATGACCTGGCCGGTTCGGCCTTCGGGCATCCTGCTTCTCATCGCTGTCTGCATCGCGCTGTTCGGATCGACCGTCATGGTCCAGTCGTGGAGTTCGCAGCCCGGGGCCTTTGAGGACACGTCCGGGGCGGCACCTGCGGATGATGAGGCAGCCGCTGAGGGCGGGGCAGCCAAGGACGGCGGCGGCTCGTCCCCGCCCACGGGCACCCGCGCCTCGGCGGGGACGGCCGCACCACCGGGCGGCGGCCCCGCCGCGCAGGTGAGCGACGAGGAGGCCTTCGGCCTGCTTGAGGATCTGTGCGCCAGGCGGGCGCAGGCGCTGCGTGACGGAGACGCCTCCGGACTCAGGCAGCTGACGGTGCCGGAGTCGACTGCCGCCGTCGCCGACGAGCTCATCGATGTCGGCGCCTTCGCCGGGAACGACTACACGATCGACGTGGACTCCCTGAGAGTCACCGACCGTTCCGGATCGAAGCTCGTCATCGCCGCCCGCATGACGACGTCGGCCGCGGTCGACGGTGAGGTGGTCAGCTTCGATGCGCGGCAGGTTGAATTCCATCTGTCCGTGCACTCAGGGGAGTGGAAGGTCGCCGAGGTGATCGAGTCGAGCCGGCGATGACTGAGCTTGGTGGCTGGTGGGCCGGTGAGTGGTTCGCCGGTGAGTGGTGGGCCGGTGAATGGTGTGCCGGTGAATGACGGGGGGGGGCGGTTCACTTGGGTGCCGGGCCCCTCCCGCGGCAGTGCGCTGGGATCAGAGTTCGAGATCCGCCTGGAAGTTGCCCTCTTCCAGACGTGCCTTGATCGTCTGCAGGAATCGTCCCGCATCCGCTCCGTCGACCAGCTGGTGGTTGTACGTCAGCGGCAGGTAGACCATGTCGCGGATCGCGATCGACTCCTCGCCGTCTGCCGTCTTGACCACGACCGGGCGACGCACGATGGCACCGGTGCCGATGATGCCCATCTGCGGCTGGTTGATGATCGGGGTGTCGAACAGGGCCCCGACCGACCCGATGTTGGTCACCGTGAACGTTCCGCCGGAGAGTTCGTCCGGCTGGATCTTGTTGTTGCGAGTCCGCTCGGCGACGTCATCGATGGCCTTGGCCAGCCCGGCAATGCTCATGTCGCCGGCGTTCTTGACGACGGGCACCAGCAGTCCGCGCGGGGTGTCCACGGCGACGGCGAGGTGCTCGTAGTCGAAGTACGTGATCTCCTGGGACTCCAGGTCGTACTGGGCGTTGACCTTCGGGTGCTGCTTCAGCGCCTCGACGATGGCCTTCGCGAAGAACGGCAGGTAGGTGAGCTTGGCGCCGTGCTTCGACTGGAACGCGTCCTTGTTGACCCGACGCAGCTTGGCCACCCGGGTCATGTCGACCTCGATGACCTGCGTCAGCTGCGCCGAGACCTCGAGGGACTCGCTCATCCGCTTGGCGATGGTCTTGCGGATGCGCGACGCCTTCTCGGTGGTGCCCCGCAGCTTCGCAGCCTCTTCGGGGATCTCCAGCTTGAACGGCGCCTGGGCGCCGCCGGCCGATGCGGCCGCGGGCTGGGCGGAGACCTTGGCCGCCGCGTCGAGCACGTCCTGCTTGCGGATGCGTCCGCCGACGCCGGTGCCGGTGAGCGAGCCGAGGTCGACGCCCTTCTCACGGGCCAGTCGGCGCACGAGCGGAGTCACATAGGCGGCGTTCTCACCGACGGTCTCGGCAGCCTGCGAAGCGGCCGCGGCCTGGGCCGACTCCGGCTTCGACTCCGACGCGACCTGCGACTCCTGAGCGGCGATCGATTCCGCTTCGGCCTCAGCCGGTTCGGAGGCCGAATCGGGCTTCTGCTGGGTCGACTTGTCCCCGGACGGCTTGATCTGAGTCGGCTTCTCCGGCTCGGCCTCCTGCTGTTCGGGCTCTGCCTGCGCGGACCTGTCCTGCGCAGGCTTGTCCTCGGCGGGGGCTTCCTCGGCAGGCTTCTCCTCGGCGGACTTGTCCTGCTCGGGCTTCTCCTCGGCAGAGGCTTTGTCGGCCGGAGCCTCGTCCTCGGCGGGGGCACTCGAACCGATGATCGCCAGGGCGGCGCCGACCTCGACGGTCTCGTCCTCGGCGGCCAGATGCTTCTGCACGACACCGGCGACCGGCGACGGCACCTCGGTGTCGACCTTGTCGGTGGAGACCTCGAGGAGAGGTTCGTCGACCTCGACCTCTTCGCCGACCTCCTTGAGCCAGCGGGTGACGGTGCCCTCGGTCACCGATTCGCCCAGTGCGGGCATCGTGACCTCGGTTCCCTCGCCGTCGGAGGATCCACCGGAGCCGCTCTCGGAGGACTGGGCCTCTGCGGGCTCCGAAGCCTGCTCGGAATCGTCCTGCGCCGGTGCGGATTCCTCACCCGATTCGGCGGGCTCGCCGGAGGAGGCCTCACCGGCCGACTCCTCCTCGGGAGCGTCCCCACCGGAATCGGCGCCGCTGCCGTCACCGATGTAGGCCAGATCGCCGCCGACTTCGACGACATCGTCTTCGTCGGCGAGGATCTTCTCCAGGACTCCTGCATAGGGGCTGGGGATCTCTGTGTCGACCTTGTCGGTCGACACCTCGAGCAATGGTTCGTCGACCTCGACCTCGTCGCCGACCTCTTTGAGCCACCTGGTGACGGTGCCTTCGGTCACCGACTCACCGAGAGCCGGCATCTGCACGGAATTCGACATGTCTTTCGTCTCCTCGGATCTTATGAGTGGAAGTGCAGGGGTTTGCCGGCAAGGGCCAGGTGGGCCTCGCCGAGCGCTTCATTCTGCGTCGGGTGCGCGTGGATGAGCTGCGCGACTTCCTCTGGGAACGCCTCCCAGTTGACGATCAGTTGGGCTTCTCCGGCCTGCTCGCTCAGTCGAGCGCCGATGCCGTGGATGCCGACAACAGGTCCTTCCTTCTCCCGAATGACCTTGATCAAACCAGTGGTGCCCAGGATGACCGACTTGCCGTTGCCACCCAGGTTGTATTCGATGGACTCGACGCCGTCGGCCCCGTACTGCTCCTCGGCCTGCTTGGACGTGAGGCCGACCGAGAAGATCTCCGGGTCGCAGTACGTGACGCGGGGAATGCCGGATTCGGGGACGGGGGCCGGGTTGAGGCCCGCGATCTCCTCGGCGATGAAGATGCCCTGGCCGAAGGCCCGGTGGGCCAGCTGCAGGCCGGGCACGATGTCGCCGCAGGCATAGATGTTGCCGACGCCGGTGTGCAGGCGCTCGTTGGCGAGGACGAATCCGCGGTCCATCGGGATGCCCTGCTCTTCGAAGCCGAAACCGGAGGTCACGGGTCCGCGGCCGACGGCCACGAGCAGGTACTCGGCCTCGAGGACGGAACCGTCTTCGAGGGTCACCTTGACGCCGTCGGCGGTCTCCTCGACGCCCTTGAACATGACGCCGAGCTTGAAGTCGATCTTGCGCTTCTTGAATGCGCGCTCGAGGTTCTTCGAGATCGTCTCGTCCTCGTTCGCGACGAGGTGCTTGAGACCTTCGACGATGGTCACCTTCGCGCCGAACGAATTCCAGACGCTGGCGAACTCGACGCCGATGACGCCGCCGCCGAGGACGATGACCGACTTCGGAACGGCCTGCAGCTGCAGCGCCTCGGTGCTGGTGAGCACCCGGTCGGTGACGTCGAGACCGAGGGTCTTCGAGGTGGAGCCGGTGGACAGGAGGATGTTCCTGCCCTTGACGGTCTGGTTGCCGTCCTCACCGCTGACCTCGACCGTGTCCTGGCCGGAGAGCTTGCCGGTGCCGAAGTAGGTGTCGATTCCGCGGGCCTTGACCAGACCCTGCAGCCCCTTGTAGTTGCGGGTGATGACGCTGTCCTTGTACTCGAGCACCTTGACGATGTCGATGCCCTTGAACTCGGCTTCGATGCCGAACTTGTGGGACTCCTTGGCGGACTCGACGACCTCTGCCGAGTGCAGCAGCGCCTTGGTGGGGATGCAGCCACGGTGAAGGCATGTGCCTCCAACCTTGTCGTTTTCGATCAAAGCAACCTTCATATCGAGCTCTGCGGCGCGCAGAGCCGCGGCATAGCCGCCGGTTCCGCCGCCGAGGACGACAAGGTCGTAGGTCAATGAATCACTCACGGATTACTCCTCGTAGCTAACGAATGAAACTGCCGCCGGCAGCTTTCCTCTTTATCTTTCCACTTTTATCGCGGGTGGTGAAAGCACAGGCCGTCTGTTTCGACCAAGGTGTGCATGATCACGTCGAATTCGACGATGTGTAGAATCACGCGGTCAGTCGGCATCTCTGGCCAGCTCGATCAGGGTCCGCACCGCGGCACCCGTGCCGCCGACCGGCGTGTAGCCGAACGCGGACGCGGTGTTGAAGCTGGGCCCGGCGATGTCGATGTGGGCCCAGGCGGTCTCGTCGCCGACGAACTCGCGCAGGAACGCCGCAGCCGCGAGCATTCCGCCGTGGCGAGGGCCGGAGTTCTTGAGATCGGCGGCATTCGATTCGAATCCGGTGAGCATCTCCTCCGGGATCGGCATCGCCCACATCTCCTCGCCGGCCGCCGCGGCCGCCTCGGTGACCGCGGTCCGCGCGCTCTCGGTTCCCATCACGCCCGAGGTGCGGGTGCCGAGGGCGACGACCTGCGCACCAGTGAGGGTGGCGACGTCGACGAGCAGGTCGGGGTTCTCGGCGTCGGCATCGGCCAGCGCGTCGGCCAGGACCAGACGGCCCTCGGCGTCGGTGTTGGTGACCTCGACGGTCTTGCCGCTGCGCATCTTGAGCACGTCGCTGGGGCGGATGGCCGAGGAGCCGGGCATGTTCTCCGCCAGCGGCAGCCACGCGGTGGCGCGGACGGGAAGCCCGAGCTCGGCGATCGCGAACACCGCCTGCACGACGGCCGCGGCGCCGGACATGTCGGACTTCATGTCCTCCATGCTCGCCGCCGGCTTGAGAGAGAGGCCGCCGGAGTCGAAGGTGATTCCCTTGCCGACGAAGCTGAGGTGGCGGCGGGCGCCCTTGGGGGCGTATTCGACCTTGACCAGGCGCGGCCCGCGGGTCGAGCCCTGACCGACACCGAGGATGCCGCCGTAGCCGCCGGCCTGCAGCTCCTTCTCGGTCAGCACGGTGACCTTGAGCCTGCGGTCCTTGCCCTGGTCGCTGACGAGCTGCGCGAAGGTCTCGGGGTAGAGGTCGAGCGGGGGAGTGTTGACGAGGTCGCGGGCGCGGTTGGTCGCCGCGGCGATGGTCGCTCCCGCCTTGTGGGCGGCGGCGAAGGGCCGGCCCTTGGGACCGAGCACGGTGACCGCGCCGGGCGCCTTGTCTCCGTCGTCGCTGACGTAGTCGAGGAAGCGGTAGGCGCCGAGGTCAGCGCCGACGGTGACGGCTTCGACGTCGGCGGGGGTCGCGGCCGGCAGGGCCACCGCGATCTGGTCGGCGCCGTTGAGTCCGCGCAGTGCGGTGCCGGCCGCCCGGCGCAGGGCCTCCTGGTTCGCGGATTCCGTTTCGGGACCCGAACCGGTGGGATCGAACGATCCCAGGCCGACGAGGAGGACGCTGTCGGCGGCGAAGCCCTTGGGGGAGGGGATGCGGGCCGTCGATCCGGCCTTGCCCGTGAACTCGATGGCTCGCATCATGTCGTCCAGCGAGGCCCGAGCCGACTTCGCGGAGTCGAGGCCGAGGACCGCGCCGTCTGCGGCGCCGAGCACCAGAACCGATGCCGCGGTCTTCGTGGGAGCGCTCGAGGCGTAGCTGCTTGGGGTGGAAGCACCAGGCATGTGATCCCTTTCATCGTCGATGGGCGTTGAGTCGATCCTAATGCCAATCGTGAAGCGAAGTTCAAACGGTGCGTCATAACCGGGACTTCGCCCCTTGTATTGTGTAATGCGTGTACTCACTGATCTTCAGACTCCTTTTCGTCCCGATGGACGCCGAACGCGCACATCACGTGTCGTTCGCCGCACTGCGATTCCTCGACGCCTTGCCGGTGGTCAATCGACTGATGCGTCTGATCCTGGGCCGAGGCACCAGGGACGAGACGCACGTCCTGGGGCTGAGGTTCCCCAATCGGGTCGGGCTCGCCGCCGGGTTCGACAAGAACGGCGAGGGTGTCCGGGCGCTGTCCGCGCTCGGCTTCGGGCACATCGAGGTCGGCACCATCACCGCCCATGCCCAGCCCGGAAACGACAGGCCCCGGCTGTTCCGCCTCCGCGAGAACCTGGCCCTGCTCAACCGGATGGGGTTCAACAACCAGGGGGCCAGGCAGGCCTCATTCAACATCGAGGAGCAGCGCCGGGCACTGACGGCGCTGCCCGCGCACGCCCGCCCCGTCATCGGGATCAACCTCGGCAAGACGAAGGTCGTGCCCGCCGAGGACGCCGTCGAGGACTACGCGGCCTCGGCCCGGGCATTGGCGCCGCTGGCCGACTATCTCGTCATCAACGTCAGCTCTCCGAACACCCCGGGGCTGCGCGATCTGCAGTCGGTCTCGAGCCTGGAGCCGATCATCACCGCCGTGAAGTCGACCGCCGCCGAGGTGGTCGAGAGTCCGCGATCGACCTTGGGTCACGTCCCCCTGCTCGTCAAGATCGCCCCCGACCTCAATGACGACGACGTCGTCGAGATCTGCCGCCTCGCGGTCCGCCTCGGCGTCGACGGGCTCATCACCACCAACACGACGATCGATCGCGATGTCCTCGAGGGGGAGGAGGCCGACTTCGCCCGATCCCAGGCCGGCGGCATCTCCGGCCGGCCCCTGGCACACCGGTCCCTCGAGGTCCTGCGACTGGTCAGGCAGACCGCCGGTGACGCGCTCACCGTCATCTCGGTCGGGGGGATCGCCGATGCCAAGGATGTCCGCGCCCGCCTGGCCGCCGGTGCGGACCTCGTCCAGGTCTACTCCGAGATGATCTACTCGGGCCCGTTCTGGCCGAGCCGGATCATCCGCGGTGCGCGGTCACGCGGACTGCTCGCCGCGAAATAGGCACCGCCGGTCGACCGTGAGGTCGGTGCGCGATATCAGCGGGGCAGGAGAGCGAGGCGCAGGAGAGCGATGCGGCATCGCCGAGCGGGCTTCGCCGCGCCGATCCGGCCTCGGGTCATGACGAGGTCGGGCCGCAGCCTCGGATCACAGAGAACTCTGGCTCACTGCGGGTACTGGCGGCGCTTGACCTGCGGCTTGGGCATGCGCAGGGGCCGCAGCTGGACGCTGCGCATCACCGCGTAGAACGTCAGCCCGCGCTCGACCTCGCCGAACTTCGCCCGCAGGCGGCTCTTGAGCAGGTAGTTGAGGATGAACCCGTCGAGGATCACGAGCGCCAGCAGACCCCACACGGCATAGGTGAAGTACTGCTGGACGGTCACCGGCTGAGTGAAGGCGATGACGAGGATGAGGATCGCGGCGGGGATGAAGAGCTCACCGATGGAGAACCGGGCATCGACGTAGTCGCGGACGTAGCGGCGCTGCGGCCCGCGGTCCCGCCGGGTGAGGTACTTCTCCTCGCCGTTCATCATCCCGATGCGCGCGCGGTCGCGCTCCCGGCGGACCTGCTCCTTGGCCTTCTGGTTCGCCACCTTGCGATCCTTCGAGACCAGGGGCTGCCGGCGCACGGATTCCTGCTGGCTGCGCTTGGGGGTGGGACGCCCCTTCTTCTGCTCTGCCGCACGGCGCGCGGCAGCGGCGTCAGCTGAAGGGTCGACGGGCTGATTGGAGGATTCCGCATCCTCGGGGGTCTTTTTGCTTCCGAACACCCAATGAATACTACCGTTGGAGGATGAGCGAATCGACATCAGCACCCGAGCGTGCACAACTGCGGGCCGAATTGGACGAGATCTTCGACGAGGTGCTCGCCCGGCTGAGCGAACTCGTCGCCATCCCCTCCGTGGCCTGGCCGAGCTTCGATCCCGGCACTGTCCGCGCCAGCGCCGAGGCGGTCGCCGGGCTCGCCCGCGACCTCGGGCTCGACACCGAGATCCTCACCGCCCAGACACCCGACGGGTCCGAGGGGTACCCGGCTGTCGTCGCATCCATTCCCGCCCCCGCCGGTGCCCCGACCGTGCTCCTCTATGCTCATCACGACGTCCAGCCGCCCGGCCGGCCCGAGGCCTGGAACACCGACCCCTTCACCGCGACGCAGGTCGGCGACCGGCTCTACGGACGCGGCGCCGCCGACGACAAGGCCGGGATCATGGTCCACCTCACGGCTCTGCGGCTGCTGCGCGATCGCCTCGGCATCGGTGTCACCCTGTTCATCGAAGGGGAGGAAGAGGCGGGTAGCCCGAGCTTCCGCAGCTTCCTCGAGACCCATCAGGCGAAGCTGGCCGCCGATGTCATCGTCGTCGCCGATTCGGGGAACTGGGCGGCAGGCACCCCGGCCCTGACGACGAGCCTGCGCGGAATGTGCTCACTCGAGTTCGAGGTCTCGACCCTCGACCACGCGGTGCACTCGGGAATGTACGGCGGAATCGTGCCAGATGCGATGCTCGCCATGACGCGGGTGCTGGCAAGCCTGCACGACGAGAACGGTGCGGTGGCAGTCGCCGGCCTGAAGGCGGACACGCACACCGACATCGACTACGACGAGGAGACGATCCGCGCAGACTCGGGCGTGCTCGACACGACCTCGCTCATCGGCACGGGCACCTTGGCCTCACGCCTGTGGTCCCAGCCGTCGATCACGGTCATCGGCCTTGACATCCCCGACGTCGCGATGTCGTCGAACACCCTGCAGGCGAGTCTGCGAGCCAAGCTCTCCATCCGCCTGGCACCGGGTGACAGCCCCGAGAACGCCGTCCGGGCCGTCACCGATCACCTGCGCGCCCACCTGCCCTTCGGCGCCACCCTCACGATCGGGGCGACCGAAGGGGGCAGCCCGTGGCAGGCCGACCTCGACGACCCCGTCGTGCAGACGGCACGAGACGCGCTCAGCGACGCCTGGGGCGTGGAGTCGGTGACGATGGGCATCGGCGGATCGATCCCGTTCATCGCCGACCTCCTCGAGGTGTTTCCGCAGGCGTCGATCCTCGTCACCGGCATCGAGGACCCAGATGCCCGCGCGCACAGCGCCAACGAATCGCTCTACCTGCCCGATTTCAAGGCGGCGATCCTCGCCGAGGTGCTGCTGCTCGAACGTCTCGCGCCGACGAGTCCGTCACCCGAGATTCCGTGAACTGGTGGGAATAGGGTCCGCCCACGTGATGTTGAGGGCCATGTAGGCTTGAGGCCAGGAGCAATGAAGGAGAAACGATGACCGCGACCAAAACCGATGCTGCGACCCACGAGGTCGATCTGTCCCCTGCCGCTGCCGACAAGGTGCGCAGCCTTCTCGAACAGGAGGGCCGCGACGATCTGCGACTGCGGGTTGCCGTGCAGCCCGGCGGCTGCTCCGGCCTGATCTACCAGCTGTACTTCGACGAGCGCTACCTCGACGGCGACGCCGTCCGGGACTTCAACGGGGTCGAGGTCATCGTCGACCGGATGAGCGTTCCCTACCTCAACGGATCGACCATCGACTTCTCGGACACGATCGAGAAGCAGGGCTTCACGATCGACAACCCGAACGCCGGCGGCTCCTGTGCCTGCGGCGATTCGTTCCACTGACCAGCAGCAGCTGAGACAGACTCACCGGTGATGGACCTGGAGGATCTGCGTGCCGTCTCGACCACGGCCACGCAGCCCCAGGTCCTTTCCGCGTACCGGGCCGGCCTGTTCCCGATGGGGATCGGGGAGGGCGGCACCGGCAGGATCGGCTGGTGGGCCCCTCGCCGTCGCGGGGTGCTCCTGCCCGGTGGCCTGAAGGTCAGCACGAGCCTGCGCAAGTCAGCCCGCCGATTCGAGTTCAGCGTCGACCGGGCCTTCGACCAGGTCATCCGCGCCTGCGCCGACCCCTCCCGCCCCGGCCGGTGGATCACCGCCGACATCATCCGCCTCTACACCGACCTCCACCGCAGCGGCTGGGCGCACTCCGTGGAGGTGTGGTCGGAGGGAAGGCTCGTCGGAGGTCTCTACGGGGTCGCGATCGGCTCCCTCTTCGCCGGCGAATCGATGTTCCACGCCGAGCGCGACGCCTCGAAGGCGGCGCTGGCCCGCCTCGTCGGCCTGCTCGACGAGAACCCCTCCTGGACCGCCCCCGCCTCTGCGTCTGAACCTGCCCCCACCTCGGCGTCTGAACCCGCCCCTGCTTCGGCGTCCGAAGCCGCCCTCACCTCGGCGAATGTACCCGCTCTCACCTCGGCGGATGCACCCGAGTCGAGCACCAGATGGATCATCGACACACAGTGGCAGACGCCACATCTGGCCACCCTCGGCGTGTCGGAGATCAGCGGCCTCGAGTACTCCGCGCGGCTAGATTCCGCCCTCCGCGGCGACCACTGTCAGGCTATTCTCAACAATTGATCATCTGCATGTGAATTTCTACCGCCTGTAGCGGTAGTCTGTTAGATGACAAAGTAAGGATTCGCCTCTCAGCGCGTCTGCGAGGCGAAGAAGGTTGTGAAAGGCTGCACGTGGATTCTCCGAATCAGCCGGGACCGAAGAGGTCCTGGGCGAAGCGGCTCGGCATTCTGGGCGCCGTGACTATACCGGCGCTTCTATCGGGTTGCACGAAAGAGCAGATTGCAACAGGATTCTTCCCCGTCGAATCGAAGGGTGCGACCAACCACACCGAGGCCTACACCTCGCTGTGGAACGGCGCGTGGATCGCTTCGCTGATACTGGGACTGATCGTGTGGGGCTTGATCCTGTGGGTGATGATCGCCTACCGGCGGCGCAAGAACGATCGCGGTCTGCCGGTGCAGCTGCGCTACAGCATGCCGATCGAGATCCTGTTCACGGTGACGCCGATCATCGTCATCCTCGGATTCTTCTTCCAGACCGTGCAGGTCATGGACAAGACCACCGATGACCGGACTCCCGGCGAGCAGGTCATCGAAGTCGCCGGCAAGCAGTGGGCGTGGGACTTCAACTACATCACCGAGGACGTCTACTACGCGGGCACGCAGGTGCGTCTCGACGGCAGCGAACAGCCCGGCGAGAGCGCCCCGACCCTCTATCTGCCTGTCGACACCGACCTGGAGATCCGTCTCCGCTCCCGCGACGTCATCCATTCCTTCTGGGTCCCCGCCTTCCTTGAGAAGCGCGACATGATCCCCGGCCACGACCAGAGCCTCCACCTGCGTGCCGAGAAGGAAGGCGAATACGTCGGCAAGTGCGCCGAGCTCTGCGGTGAGTACCACTCCGAGATGCTCTTCAACGTCAAGGTCGTCTCCCAGGAGGAATTCGAAGAGTACACGCAGTCGCTGGCCGACCAAGGCAACACAGGCCGTCTCGGACCGGAGTACGACCGCAACTGGTACCCGAAAGAAGGTGCGCAGCAATGACGGCTACCATGAACCAGCCGGCCCTTGACGCTCCGTTGACTCCGCGGAGCAAGGGAAAGATCATCGTCGACTGGATCACGTCGACGGACCACAAGACGATCGGGTACATGTACCTCATCGCGTCGTTCCTCTTCTTCTGCGTCGGCGGGGTGATGGCGCTCATCATCCGCCTGGAGCTCTTCGAGCCCGGGATGCAGATCATCGAGACCAAAGAGCAGTACAACCAGCTGTTCACGATGCACGGCACGCTGATGCTGCTGATGTTCGCGACGCCCCTGTTCGCCGGTTTCGCCAACGTCATCATGCCGCTCCAGATCGGTGCGCCCGACGTGGCGTTCCCGCGTCTGAACGCCTTCGCCTTCTGGATGTTCCTGTTCGGCAGCCTCATCGCCCTCTCCGGATTCCTCACCCCGCAGGGTGCGGCATCCTTCGGATGGACCGCGTACGCGCCGCTGAGCAACACGACATTCACACCGGGGGCGGGCGGCAACCTCTGGGTGCTCGGACTCGGACTGTCCGGATTCGGCACGATCCTCGGTTCGGTCAACTTCATCACCACGATCATCACGATGCGTGCCCCGGGCATGACCATGTTCCGGATGCCGATCTTCACCTGGAACGTCCTCATCACCGGACTCCTCGTCCTGATGGCCTTCCAGCCCCTGGCCGCCGCCCTGCTGGTGCTCGGTTCGGACCGTATCCTCGGATCCCATGTGTTCAGCCCGGGCAACGGGGGACCGATCCTGTGGCAGCACCTGTTCTGGTTCTTCGGCCACCCGGAGGTCTACGTGATCGCTCTGCCGTTCTTCGGCATCATCACCGAGATCGTCCCGGTCTTCAGCCGGAAGCCGATCTTCGGGTACAAGAGCCTCGTGTTCGCGACGATCGCCATCGCGGCCTTGTCCGTGACCGTCTGGGCCCACCACATGTACGTCACCGGAGTGGTCGCGCTGCCGTTCTTCGCGTTCATGACGATGCTCATCGCTGTGCCGACAGGGGTGAAGTTCTTGGCCTGGCTCGGCACCATGTGGAGAGGGTCGATCACCTTCGAAACGCCCATGGTGTGGGCGATCGGCTTCCTCGTGACCTTCCTCTTCGGCGGCCTGACAGGCATCATCCTGGCCAGCCCGGCCCTCGACATGCAGGTCTCCGACTCCTACTTCGTGGTCGCCCACTTCCACTACGTGGTCTTCGGCACCGTCGTGTTCGCGATGTTCGCCGGATTCTACTTCTGGTGGCCGAAGTGGACCGGGAAGATGCTCAA
>JAPSIC010000086.1 GCA_031179165.1 Brevibacterium sp. | reverse complement strand
GCAGACCCGTCACCTGGCATCCGCTTCCGCGCACGGCTGTCCGAACGGGGGATCGACGTCGACCTGCGGCTGCCCGGACCCTCGACGACGGCGCTGATCGGGCGCAACGGCGCAGGGAAGTCGAGCCTGTTCGCCATCCTCACCGGCGCCCTGCCCCCGGACTCGGGTGAGCTGAGGATCGGGGAGACGACGATCTTCGACGTCGACGCCGGCCTGTGGCCGCCGGTCCATGCCCGTGGCATCGTCCACCTCGGGCAGAACCCGCTGCTGTTCCCCCACCTCAGCGTCATCGACAATGTCGCCTTCGGTCCCAGGGCCCACGGGGAGACCCGATCGCAGGCACGGGGCAGGGCGCAGCAGATGCTCGACCGCCTCGGCGTCGGCCACCTGGCGCACCGGCGTCCCGAGGCGGTCTCCGGCGGTCAGGCCGCGCGGATCGCCCTGGCCCGCGCCCTCGTCATCGACCCCCGGCTGCTGCTCCTCGACGAACCCCTGGCCGCCCTCGACGTCGACGTCAAGGTCGAGACCCGCCGGGTGCTCGCCCGCACCCTGCAGGGGCGCAACGCCGTGCTCATCACCCACGACGTCGATGACGTCACCGCACTCGCCTCCACCCTCGTGCTCGTCGACTCCGGGGCGGCGGCCCTGGTCGCCCCGGTCGGGGCCGTGCATCCCCAGCCGGGCGCGGCCGGACACGACTTCCTCGCGAGCTTCGCCGCCACCGACCGCGCGGGTCTCCTGACCGGGCAGGGTGCCCCGACGGCCGGGAACGGCGGGACCGGGTAGCCAGGTGCCGGGACCCGGTAGCCAGGTGACGGCAGCCGCGGGCGGGATGGAATACTGTGCAGCAGATCACACTCATCTCGGAAAGGAAACCTGACGTGGCAGAGCTCTCCTACGCCTCCGGCCCCTCGACCAGGCCCCTGCTCGGCGACACCATCCCCGCCCACTTCACGCTGACCGCGGCGGCCCATGCCGAGGCCCAGGCTCTCGTCGACCGTCATTCGGGCAGACGCTGGACGTACCGGCAGTTCGACCGCGACACCGACGCCCTGGCCGTGGGTCTGCTCGAGCGCGGCGTGGCCAAGGGGGACCGGGTCGGCATCTGGGCCCAGAACGTCGCCGAATGGGCGCTCATCCAATACGCGACGGCGAAGATCGGTGCGATCCTCGTCAACGTCAACCCCGCCTACCGGACGCACGAACTCGAATACGTCGTCAGGCAGTCGGGGATGCGCCTGCTCGTCTCCCAGATCACCGCCCCGCCGCACTCGGACTACCACGTGATGGCCACCGAGGTGGCCGCCAAGGTGGCGGGGCTGGACCTCGTCTTCCTCGACACGCTGCCGCACGACCTCCTCGGCGAGGCCGTCATCGGCGAGCGGGAGTCCTTCGCCCTCCTCCTCGACCTCGGACGGCGCCTCCTCGGGGATCCGAATGCGAAGTACGCGATCCGCCTCCGGCAGGCGATGGGAGAGCTCTCGACCGACGACCCCATCAACATCCAGTACACCTCGGGCACGACCGGCTTCCCGAAGGGAGTCACGCTGTCCCACCACAACATCCTCAACAACGGCTTCTTCATCGGCGAGCTGCTCTCCTACACCCCCGCCGACGTCGTCGTGCTCCCGGTCCCGTACTACCACTGCTTCGGAATGGTCATCGGCAATCTCGCCGCCCTCAGCCACGGCGCCTCCATCGTCCTGCCGTCCCCGGGCTTCGACCCTCTGGCCAGTCTGCAAGCCGTCGCCGAGGAGAAGGCGACCTCCCTCTACGGGGTGCCCACGATGTTCATCGCCGAACTCGAGCATCCCGAGTTCCCGGCCTTCGAGCTCGGCAGCCTGCGCACCGGGGTGATGGCCGGCTCGCCCTGCCCGGTCGAGGTGATGCGCCGGGTCATCGACGACATGAACATGACCGAGGTCGCGATCTGCTACGGAATGACCGAGACCTCACCGGTCTCGACGATGACGCGCGTCGACGACTCCCTCGACGCCCGCACGCAGACGGTGGGCCGGGTGATGCCGCACCTTGAGGTCAAGATCGTCGACCCCGTCACCGGGCTGACGGTGCCGCGAGGGCAGAAGGGCGAGTTCTGCACCCGCGGATACTCGGTCATGCTCGGCTACTGGGAGGAGCCGGACAAGACCGCCGAGGCCATCGACGCGGCCCGCTGGATGCACTCGGGCGACCTGGGGATCATGGACGAGGACGGTTACGTCGACATCTCCGGGCGGATCAAGGACATGGTCATCCGCGGCGGGGAGAACATCTACCCGCGAGAGATCGAGGAGTTCCTCTACCACCACCCGAAGATCAGGGACGTCCAGGTCATCGGGGTTCCCGACGAGAAGTACGGGGAGGAGCTGATGGCATGGGTGATCCTCAAGGACGGCGCCGAGACGCTGACGGCCGAGGAGGTCCGGGAGTTCTGCGCCGGAGAGCTCGCCCACTTCAAGATCCCCCGCTACGTCGAAGTCCGCGACTCCTTCCCGATGACGGTCTCGGGCAAGATCCGCAAGGTCGTGCGGGAGGAGGGGGAGAGGATCGCCCAGCGCACCTCGGCGAGCTGAGGTCTCATCCACCCGACGACAACTTCGCATGTCACAAGTCGGTTGCAGTTCTCCTGAGAAATGTCCGAGTTTCTCCGGCGCGCGCTGCGAACACTAAGATCAGTGCCTATGAGAGCCGAATCACAGGTACTGGTGTCAATGGTCGATGTGGAGAAGCACTACGGCGACTTCCACGCGCTCAAGCACGTCAACCTCGACGTCCAGCACGGTGAGGTCGTCGTCGTGATCGGTCCGTCCGGATCCGGCAAATCGACGCTGTGCCGGACGATCAACCGGCTCGAGACGATCACCTCGGGCACGATCACGATCGACGGCAAGGAGCTGCCGGCCGAAGGCGCGGAGCTGGCCGCCCTGCGCTCGGACGTCGGGATGGTGTTCCAGTCGTTCAACCTGTTCTCCCACAAGACGATCCTCGAGAACGTCACCCTGGGCCCGATCAAGGTCCGCAAGCTCTCGCGGGCGCAGGCCGAGGAGCAGGCGATGACCCTGCTCGAACGGGTCGGCGTCGCCCACCAGGCGGACAAGTACCCGGCCCAGCTCTCCGGCGGGCAGCAGCAGCGAGTGGCGATCGCGCGAGCGCTGGCGATGAAGCCGAAGGTGATGCTGTTCGACGAGCCCACCTCGGCGCTCGACCCGGAGATGATCAACGAAGTCCTCGACGTCATGGTCGAACTCGCCAAGGACGGCATGACGATGGTCGTGGTCACCCATGAGATGGGGTTCGCTCGCAAGGCCGCGAACCGCGTCGTGTTCATGTCCGACGGGGAGATCGTCGAGGTCGACGAGCCGGAGGAGTTCTTCACCAATCCCAAGAGCGACCGCGCCAAGGACTTCCTGTCCAAGATCCTCACCCACTGATCCTCGGCCCACCCGAGATTCCCACCCCACACCGATTTCTGCACAATCTCACAAGGAGAAGCAATGAAGAAGCTCAGCATCTCAATCGCCTCTGCCGCGGTCGGACTGCTCGTCCTCGGCGGCTGCGGCCAGGGCGGCACCCCCGAGGAGCCGGCCGAAGGCGGCGGAGAGTCCCAGGCCGCCCCCGAATACCCCGTCAACGAGAACGCCGATGTCGCGGATTCGAAGACCTGGCAGGCGGCCAAGGACGCCGGTGAGCTCAAGGTCGGCGTCAAATTCGACCAGCCGGGTCTCGGCAACGTCTCGACCGGCTCGGACCAGCCGGAGGGCTTCGACATCGAGATCGCCAAGATGGTCGGCGCGGAGCTCGGATTCGCCCCCGACGAGATCAAGTTCACCGAAACGGTCTCGGCCAACCGGGAGCCGTTCCTGCAGCAGGGCAATGTCGACATGGTCGTCGCCACCTACACGATCAACGACGAGCGCAAGAAGGTCGTCGACTTCGCCGGCCCCTACTACGTGGCCGGCCAGGACCTGCTCGTCGCCGCCGATTCCGACATCGCCGGGCCCGAGGACCTGGCGGGCAAGAAGGTCTGCTCCGTCGACGGCTCGACGCCGGCGCAGAACATCGAGGAGAAGTACAAGGACGCCGAACTCGTCACCTACGACACCTACTCGAAGTGCGTGACCGATCTGCAGTCGGGCTCCGTCGACGCGGTGACCACCGATGACGCGATCCTGCGCGGCTATGCCGCTCAGTTCGAGGGTGAGTTCAAGGTCGTGGGCAAGCCCTTCACCGAGGAGCCCTACGGCGTCGGACTGCCCAAGGACGACAAGGCCCTGCGCGACGCGGTCAACGATGCCCTGCAGAAGGGCATGGACGACGGGAAGTGGACCGAGGCCTTCGAGTACACCCTCGGCCCGGCAGACGACGTGAAGATGCCCGAGATCGACCGGTACTGACCTCCGGCACGGATTGACACGATGCGAGGGCACCTGCGGGTGCCCTCGCATCGATTAAGGAACCCGGTATGGACCTTCCCGAACTTCTCCGCCTCTTCTTCAGCGGCATGTGGGGGACGCTCGAGCTCTTCTTCGTCGCTCTCATCGGATCGTTCGTGCTCGGCACGATCCTGGCCGGCATGCGGGTCTCGCCGACACCGGTGCTGCGCATCGCCGCCTCGACGTACATCAATGTGGTGCGAAACACCCCGCTGACCCTGGTGATGTTCTTCTGCGCCTTCGGGCTGCCGTTCCTCGACATCCGCTTCGGTGCGTCCAGTTCGTTCAATTCGTTCATCTACGCCTCCATCGCCCTGACCGCCTACACCGCCTGCTTCGTCGCCGAGACCCTCAAGTCGGGCATCGCGACGATCCCGGTGGGCCAGGCCGAAGCCGCCCGCGCCGTCGGGCTGACCTTCGGTCAGACCCTGGGCGAGGTGATCCTGCCGCAGGCGTTCAGGACCGTGATCCCACCCCTGGGCAGTGTGATCATCGCCATGCTCAAGAACACCTCGATCGCCTCGGCGTTCAACAACCGAGAGCTGATCTCGGCGATGCGCAATGCGATCGAGCTGCGCGGTGACCTGGTGATCCCGATCCTGTTCGGCACCGCCCTGGGCTACCTGCTGCTGGCGCTGATCCTCGGTCGGGTCTTCGACTACCTGGAGAGGAAGCTGGTGATCCTGCGATGACCGCCCCGACAGAGGTGCTCTTCGACGCACCCGGCCCCAAGGCCCGACGCAACAACGTCATCCTCTCGATCGTCTCGGCGCTCGTGCTGGCGGGCCTCATCGCCTTCGCGATCTGGAAGTTCGCGGACGCGGGGCAGCTGGAGGCCGGCAAGTGGTACCCATTCACCTTCGCCCAGATCCAGCTGGTCCTGCTCAAGGGCATGCTCGCGACTCTCAAGGTCGCCGTGGTCGCCTCACTCCTCGCGCTGGTCGTCGGCGTCGTGTTCGCCCTGCTGCGGCTCTCGAGCCGGCGCATCATCTCGCTGCCGGGGACCATCGTGCTCGAGTTCTTCCGCGGCGTTCCGGTGCTGCTGCTCATCTTCGCGATGTTCCTCATCTTCGGCAACACCATCGGGCCCTTCTGGTCCGTCGTCATCGGGCTCACGCTCTACAACGGAATGGTGCTGGCGGAGATCATCCGCGCCGGGATCCTGGCCGTGCCGAAGGGGCAGAAGGAAGCGGCGATGGCGATCGGGATGCGACCCGGGCAGGTGATGAGCACCGTGCTCATGCCGCAGGCGCTGCGGGCGATGATGCCGACCATCATCGCCCAGATCGTGGTCCTGCTCAAGGATTCGGCCCTCGGCTTCATCGTCACCTACCAGGATCTGCTCTATCAGGTGAATCTCATCGGGCGGGAGTACAACAACCTGCTGCCGACGTTCCTCGTCGGCGCGGTGCTGTTCATCATCATCAACATGATCGTGGCGGGAATCGCGCGGTGGCTCGAGAAGCACCTGCAGCGCAAGGCGACCGCTCATGTCGACGCGGAGGGCCTGTCGACCGCGACGGTGACCTGATCGTCCACGCACCACCACCAGCGGCCGTCGCCCCCGATTCCGGCACCGACAGCCGCTGGTGCGTGTCTGCCTGTATGTTTGTCAGTAGTGGCGTTTTCCGTTCGACGACATCAAGGAGTCGCGCATGCAGCCGGAACTCAACCCGACCCCGGTCACGGTGATCCAGCACCCCGAGCGGGAGCGATTCGAGATCTTCACCGCCGATGAGCCCGCCCGGTTCATCGGCTTCCTCGGCTACCGGGTCATCGACGACACGACGCTCGAGCTCCAGCACACCATCATCTCCGAGGAGTTCTCCCGGCGCGGGTTCGCCCGGACCCTGGTCACCCATGTTCTCGATCGGATCCGCGCCGAAGGCGGTCGGATCGTTCCCACGTGCACCTATGTCCAGGACTATCTGCGCCGCTTCCCGCAGTACGGCGACCTCGTCGCGTCGGCTTGAGCGCCCGGTCGACGGGGGCAGGACGCTTCGCTCCCAGCCCCAGCGGCGACCTGCACATCGGCAACATCCGCTCCGGTCTCCTCGCGTACGCCCGGGCGAGACAGACCGGCCGGCGGTTCCTGTGGCGCATCGAGGACCTCGACCGGGTCCGGGCCGGGGCCGCGGAATCCCAGTTGGAGGTGTTCGCCGAGCTCGGCGTCACCCCCGACGAGCCCCCGCTCGTGCAGTCGACCCGGCTGGACGCCTACGCCGAGGCGATCCGCGAGCTCGAGGATCAGGGCCTCGTCTACGAGTGCTACTGCTCGCGGCGCGACATCCAGCAGGCACCGAGCGCTCCGCACGCTCCTCCCGGCGCCTACCCGGGCACGTGCCGCTCCCTGACGGAGGGTCAGCGGGAATCCCGCCGCGAGCGCCTCGCCTCCCTCGGCCGCCGGCCCGCGCTGCGGCTGCGGGCGGCCAATCGGGCGGTCACCGTCAGCGACGTCCTCCTCGGCCCGGTCACCGCGGTCGTCGACGATCTCGTCCTCCGCCGCGGAGACGGGGTCTTCGCCTACAACCTCACGGTGGTCGTCGACGATGGGGCGAGCGGGATCGACGAGGTGGTCCGCGGAGACGATCTGGCCGCCTCGGCGCCCCGCCAGGCCCACCTGGCGCAGCTGCTGGATCTGCCCGTGCCCGGATGGGTGCATGTCCCCCTGGTGCTGGGCACCAGCGGCCGGCGACTGGCCAAACGCGACGGGGCCGTGACCTACCAGCAGCTGCGGCAGCACGGCTGGAGTCCCGCCGAGGTGTTCGCCTGGGTGGGGGAGTCGCTGGGCTTGGGCGCGCGGACCGGCGGCCGGCCGTGGCAGCACATGGAGGACATGATCGAGAGTCTCGACCTCGAGCGGATGAGCCGCGAGCCGACCGTGTTCAGGCCGCCGGTCTGACCTTCTCCTCGATGACGCGGGAGTAGATCAACTCGAAGGTGTCGAGCGTGTGCTCGATGTCGTGGGTGGCGACGAGGTCGAGGGACGCCTCGGACATGGCGATACGCTGCTCCGGGGTCTGCGTGCAGATGCGGGTGAAGCGCTCGGCCAGCTCGTCGATGTCCCGGGGAGGGAACAGGTAGCCGTTGGCGCCGTCGCGGACGAGGTGGGGCAGGGCCACCGCGTCGGCGAGGACCACGGGCTTGCCGAAGGCGAGAGCCTCCAGGGTCGCGATGGACTGGAGCTCGGCGGTCGAGGGCATGCAGAAGAACGTGCACCGCTGATAGGCCTCCATCAGCGCTCTGTCACTGATCTTGCCGAGGACGTGGACGCGATCCCCGACTCCGAGTTCGGCGGCCAGTGCCTTGAGCGGCTCCTCCTGATCGCCGCCGCCGACGACGTCGAACTCGAGGCCGAGGGCGGGATCGGTGGCGGCCACCGCACGCACGATGTCGTCGACGTGCTTCTCCGCCGACAGCCGCCCGACGAAGAGCACCCGGGGCGCGGCCGCGGTCTTCCCGCTGCCCCCGGGGGTGACGTCCCCGCCGAGACCATTGGTCCTGACCTGGGAGAACTTCTGCAGATCGATCCCGCATGAGACCGCTCTGATCGGGGAGGTGAAGCCGTTCTGAGTCAGCAGATCGGCGGCCAGCTGGGTGGGAACGGTGATGAAGTCCGCGGACTGGAACTTCCTCCGCAGGTCCCACCAGGCCAGGGCCGTGCCGCCGTCGATGAGCTTCTTGGGGGCGCGGACGTAGGGGCGGACGTTGTCGGGCATGAAGTGGTTGGTCGCCACGACGGGGATTCCGCGGCTGATCGACTCGGAGAACGCGTAGCGGCCGATGACGAAGTGAGCCTGGGTGTGGACGACTTCGGGCTGCAGACTGTCGAGGAGGCGGGCGATCTCCGGTTTGGTCTCCCACGGCATGCAGATCGTCCAGGTCGGATGCAGCGGCCAGCGGTGAGAGGTCAGGCGATGGACCGTGACGCCGTCCTCGACGCTGACCGAGGCCTTGCCGGTGGCCGAGGGGCAGGCGACATGGACGTCATTGCCGCGGGCCGCCAGTCCGGCGGCGAGGCGTTCGGCGAATTTGGCGGCGCCGTTGACTTCGGGGGCGTAGGTTTCGGAGGGGATGAGAATGCGCCGTGCTCGGGGGCTTCTATGCTCGGACAGGATTCAGCACTCCTCGGTGTCGGTCGGCAAGTCAGTGCGGCGAGCGACTCGGCGTTCCTCTTCTCGGTCTTGGACGTCTGGGTGATATCGCGACAATACAACGACGCACAGACACGCGACCAATCCTGTGATCGTCATCACCACCACGAGGCCTGCCGGTGCGGTGGAGGCTTCCCCGAGCACCACGGCGCCGAGGACCACCGCGGCGATCGGGTCGACGACGGTGAGGCCGGCGATGACCATCTCAGGGGGACCGGCGGCATAGGCGTTCTGGACGAACCACGAGCCGATGGCGGCCGCGGCGATGAGACAGGCGACATTGGCCCAGGTGACGTGCTCGGGTCCGGCTCGGAGGAACTGGACGCTGACGAGGTGGGCATTGGTGGCCACGCAGGCGAAGAGCAGTCCCGCCGAGCTGATGAGGACCAGCTGGGGCGCGTGCCGCCAGATGGTCATGATCGCCAGGCCGGCGACGACCACGATGGCCGAGATCCAGACCAGCGGCAGGGCGTCCGGACCGAGGTGGACCTCCGTGCGGGCCGTCGTCGCGGCCAGGGCGACGAAGACGGTGACCCCGATGATGCAGCCGGCCACCGCTGCGACCAGACGCCGGTTGACCTGCAGGTCCCGGTGCCAGATGCCGAGGAGGACGGAGACGATGAGGGAGAATGCGCCGATCGGCTGGACGACCATGACCGGGGCCAGGGCGAGGGCGACGAAGTTCCCGGCGGTGCCGAGTCCGAGGATGAGCAGTCCCAGCAGCCATCTCCGACTGCCGAGCAGTTCCTTGAAGTGGGCCCAGTTCAGCCCATTGTGCGATTCGTCCTGATCGGCGACCGCCTGATGCTGGAACAGTGCCCCATAGGCCAGCGCCACGGCCGCCAGAACCGCGCAGACGATCGCCACTAAGGTCACTTGAGCTTCTTCCGCTGTGGGGAACATTCGGCTAGAACATGTCGATTTTACAATGGAGCGGCGGCGACGAGACGGCCGGAGAGCGACGGATGGGCAACTGTGGGGTGATCCCCACTTCGCCGGCGGGGTCAACCCCAGTGTGAGCGAAACCACTCGAGGCGGCTTTGGCTCGTCGTGACGCCCTTTGCTAGACTGTCTACTCGTGCGCAGGCAACTGCGCCCGTCCTCCGTAGCTCAGTTGGCAGAGCATTCGACTGTTAATCGAAGGGTCGCTGGTTCGAGCCCAGCCGGGGGAGCCACGATCACCTTACTTCGCGTAAGTTGATCGCAGCAGAAGTCTAGGGAAGGCCGCCCGCAGGGGCGGCCTTCCCTGTTTGCATCCGAGGTCTGCTTGGTCGTGGAGCCTGCCAGTGGCCGAGAGGACATCAGGGCATTGGCGCGAAGTAGACTGCGCGAATGATCTCGTTCGAGCAGGCAGTCGGCATCACCTTGGCCAGTGTGGTGCTGATCGCGGTGCCGGGACCGTCGGTGATGTTCGTCGTGGGACGCGCACTGAGCTGCGGGCGGAGCAGTGCGATCGGCAGTGTCATCGGCAACGCCCTCGGCTGCTACAGCGTCGGCGTCGTCATCGCCCTTGGCCTCGGCCCACTGCTGGAACGCTCCGAGATCCTGTTGCAGACGATCAAGTGGGCGGGCATCCTCTACCTCGTCTACCTGGGCATCCGGGCCATCCGTCACGCCGGCCCGATCGCCACCGACCACGACACGGCTGCGGGCACTGGTACAGCTTCGGGCACTGACACGGGGAGCAGCGAGACTCCCTGGGTGGCGGTTCGCACCGGCATCGTCGTCGGGCTGACCAACCCCAAGAGCTTCGTTCTCTTCACTGCGATCGTGCCGCAGTTCATCAACTCTGGCGCCGCCACTTTCCAGATGCTGACCCTCGGACTCGTGCCGATGCTGATCGGATTGATCACCGATGGAGCCTGGGCATTGGCGGCCGGGCGTGCCCGCTCATGGCTGACGAAGTCTCCTGGGCGCATGATCACCATCGGCCGAGTCGGCGGAGCCTCTATCATCGGAGTTGCCGCCTCAGTGGCCGTGTCCGGCGATCATCGCTAGTCCAGGCGGCGTCACCCCTCCCGTGCCCTCTGCGCCCCGACTTCGGCATCGACCAGTCGTTCGACGCATTTCTCGGCTCACAGCCCGCATCATCGCCGGGTTCGTACTAGCGTGGTCTCCATGACGGACTGCTTCGAGGGTTATCCCCGCACGAATCGGGAGCGGATGCTCGCCGGTGACCTCTACGTCGCCGATGACCCGGAGAACGAGCGCCGCGCGCAGCGGGCCGCCCGGCTGGCCGATGCCTACCTGCGGGCGACGTTGGCGGCAGACTCCGCTGCACGAGGTCTGCTCGAGGCCCTGCTGGGACATCTCGGTCCGGATGCGATCATCAAGCCGCCCCTGTTCGTCGACTACGGCGAGAACCTCCGGGTCGGCGCCCGGACCTTCGTCAACACCAATCTCACGGCACTCGACGTCGCACCGATCACGATCGGCACGGACTGCCAGATCGGCCCCAATGTCCAGCTCCTCACCCCGACCCACCCGATCGACCCGCAGCGCAGACGTGAGCGGCTCGAAGCCGCGAAGCCGATCACGATCGGCGACAACGTCTGGCTCGGCGGGGGCGTCATCGTCTGCCCCGGCGTCACCATCGGCGAGAACTCGGTGATCGGAGCCGGCTCCGTCGTCACCAGGGACGTCCCGGCCGACGTCGTCGCGGCGGGCAATCCCGCCCGCACCATCCGCCGGATCACCGTCGCAGCGGAATAATTGAACGATCAACCAGGTTGACGGTGCATGAAGGCATTCGGATTCCTGAGCTTCGGCCACTACGGCGCCGGGGCGGCACGAGGCGAGTTCGGGGCGCGAGAGGCGCTCCAGCAGGCTGTGGAGATCGGAGTCGGGGCCGATGAGATCGGCGTCAACGGCGCCTACTTCCGCGTCCACCACTTCGCCAAGCAGGCCGCCGCCCCGATCCCCCTTCTCACCGCCATCGCCGCCAGGACGAAGCGCATCGAGGTGGGCACCGGGGTCATCGACATGAGATACGAGAATCCGCTCCACCTCGCCGAGGAGGCCGCCGCGCTCGACCTGCTCTCGGACGGACGGGTGGCGCTCGGCATCAGCAGGGGGTCACCGGAGCCGGCCCTGCGCGGCTGGGAGGCGTTCGGGTACGAGGACAACGACGATGCCAAGGGCGCGAACCTGGCCCGAGCCAAGTTCGATCGCTTCCTGTCCGCCATCCGGGGTGACCAGATCGCGCCGGCCGACCCCGCACAGTTCGGCCCCGGCGCCCGATTGTCCATCGAACCGCAGTCGCCGGGCCTCGACCGTCGCATCTGGTGGGGAGCCGGCTCCCGCTCGACCGCGGAATGGGCGGGCGAGCAGGGCGTGAACCTGATGAGCTCGACTCTGCTCACCGAAGCCACCGGCGCCTCCTTCGGCGAACTGCAGCGGGAGCAGATCGACCGCTACCGGCAGGCCTGGAGGGCCGCCGGTCATGACTGGGCACCCCGGGTCTCGGTCAGCCGCAGCGTGTTCCCGATCACCACCGACCTCGACGACCTCTATTTCGGCCGTCGCAGCGGCGCCGACAGCGACCAGATCGGGATCATCGACGGCCTCCGCTCGACATTCGGCAAGACCTACGCGGGCGAACCCGACAGACTCATCGACGAGCTCAGAGCCGACCCGGCGGTCGAAGCCGCCGACACCCTCATGCTCACGGTGCCCAATCAGCTCGGAGTCGACTACAACCTGCACATCCTCGAGTCATTCGCCGACCATGTCGCCCCGGCCCTGGGCTGGAAGCCGAACACGGAGGGACCCGTCCAGGGACACTCGGCGTGAACAGACCTGCGAGCGGTGCCGTGAACCGGTCTCGCCCGGGACGACGCGCCGCCGGGAGGCTTGCACCTCGGCGAGGTTCGGGGTAGAGCTGAGGTGTGAGCGATGAGCAGCGATTGACCCAGACCCAGAAGCGCATCCTCATCATCGCCCTCGTTCCGCTGTTCATGTCGCTGCTGTCGGTGTCGATCATCAACGTCGTGCTGCCGGCGATCTCCACCACCATCGGCGCCTCCTCCTCTGAGCTCCAATGGGTGCTCACCGGCTATGCCCTGTCCTTCGGCGTGGTCCTCGTGGCCGCCGGCCGAGCCGGTGACGTGTTCGGTCGTGGGCAGCTCTTCGTCATCGGCGTCGGCCTGTTCGGGCTCTCCTCCCTGATCTCCGGGCTCGCTCCCGATCCGCTCGTCCTCAACCTCGCCCGGGTGCTCATGGGATTGGGCTCGGGTCTGCTCAACCCGCAGGTCGTCGGCCTCCTCCAGCAGTACTTCCAGGGCCCCCAGCGCGGTCGCGCCTTCGGACTGATGGGCACGGTGGTCGGCGTGTCGGTCGCGATCGGACCCGTCCTCGGCGGGGTTCTCATCGCCGTCTTCGGCGATGACCTCGGGTGGAGGGCGGCCTTCCTCGTCAATGTGCCCTTCGCCGTGCTGTCCCTGCTGCTCGCCAGGAAATGGCTGCCCGCCTCGGCGTGGCGAGCCATCGTCGACGACGGCGACGACCCGGCGGTGCGGAAGAAGCACGACCTCGACCCGATCGGCACGATCCTGCTCGGGCTCGGGGTGCTGCTCATCCTGCTGCCGTTCGTCGAATCCTCCGGCGGCTGGGTGGTGTGGCTGGTGCTGCCCCTGGGCCTGGCGACGATCGCCGGCTGGGTGAGATGGGAGCGATCCTACTCCGCACGAGGCCGGACCCCGATGGTCGATCTGATCCTGTTCCGGACGCGGAGCTTCAGCAGCGGGTCGATCATCATCACCCTGTACTTCATGGGGGTGACCAGCGTCTGGGTGCTCGTCGCCGTCTACATGCAGCAGGGGCTCGGGCACACGGCGCTGGCCGCGGGGATGATCGGCCTGCCCGCCGCCCTGCTCTCGGCGGTGTCGGCCGACCTGTCGGGCAGGTTCGTGTTCCAGATCGGTCGCAAGCTCGTCGTCTGGGGCATCCTCACCTGCCTGGCCGGTCTCGTCACCACGATCGGGGTCGTCTGGCTGCTCACCCTCGGCATCGGCAGCGAGTGGTGGATGCTCGCGACCCTGAGCCTGATCGGAATCGCCCAGGGAATGGTCATCAGCCCCAACCAGACCCTGACTCTGCAGGAGGTGCCGCTGCGCTATGCCGGCTCGGCCGGGGGAGTCCTCCAGACCGGCCAGCGGATCGGCACCTCGATAGGGCTGGCGATCATGACGGCGCTGGCCTTCGCGGTGGTCGCGGCCAGCGACTGGGACGCGGCGATGATCTGGTCGTTCGCGGCAATCTCCGTTGTCGTCATTCTGGCGGGATTCGTCGGTCTGACCGAGATCCGGCGCGGGCGTTCCGCTTAGCCGAGAGCGCAATAATGTTACGGAGTTTAGACAATCCGGGGTGTCCTTTGTGTGGAAGACTGTTGATGCAGGTCGCACACGGAAGGACGCACGTTGACTGAGACGATGAACGAACAGAGGCTGGATCTCGAGGAGCTCGTGCGCTCCGGTGGGATAGAGACCTACTTCGCACCGGTCATCGACTCCTACACGTTCGACAGAGTCGGCTACCAGATCTTCCAGGCGCCGGTCGGCGATCCCGCCCTGGGCCACGCGGAATCGGAGAATCTCCGTCGCGCCATGCATGCCTCCGAGCTCATCGGCGACATCGACGCCTCCCTGCGCGAGACCGCGATCAGGACCGCCGAGGCGGCCGGACTGTCCACGTCCAGCCGACTCTTCCTCCACGCCGAGGAGGAGTCGTTCGCGACCCTGGAGGACCGCACCGGCGAACCCGACCGGTCGGTGATCCTCCAGCTCGACGCCTCGCGCGTGTCCTCGTCCCCGGCCTCCGTCCTCCGCGCGGTGCGCCAGGCCCGGTCGATGGGATGGGGCGTGGGCATGTCCTCGGTCGGCGCTGATCTGCGCTCGGCCTCGTTCGTCCCGTTGGTCAACCCGTCGGTCGTGGGTCTGCATCCCGATGTGCTGCGCATCGACTGCGATTCGCACCTGGCCGAGCTCAACCGGCTCCTCCACGCCCACCTCG
>JAPSIC010000212.1 GCA_031179165.1 Brevibacterium sp. | reverse complement strand
GGTCTGCATCAGCACCTCCGTAACAACAACAGGAGTTAGTACCTATGGCACGACTTGCCGGAGTCGACATTCCGCGTGAAAAGCGCGTGGAAGTCGCCTTGACATACATCTATGGTGTGGGCCGCACCCGTGCGCGCCAGACCCTGACGGAAACCGGGATCAACCCTGATACTCGGGTGAAGGACTTGAGCGATGCCGAGCTCGTCCAGCTGCGTGACTACATCGAGGGCACATTCCAGGTTGAGGGTGACCTCCGTCGTGAGGTGGCCGCCGATATTCGCCGCAAGGTGGAGATCGGAAGCTACGAAGGCCTGCGCCACCGCCGTGGACTGCCGGTTCGCGGACAGCGGACCAAGACGAATGCGCGTACCCGCAAGGGACCGAAGCGCACCGTGGCCGGTAAGAAGAAGTAACATGCTCACCCGGTTGACTCGCATCAACCACCTCGATCAGGAGTAAAAACCATGCCTCCCAAGTCACGCGCCGCAACAGCGCGTAAGCCTCGTCGCAAGGACAAGAAGAACATTGTCGCTGGCCAGGCCCACATCAAATCCACCTTCAACAACACCATCGTGTCGATCACCGATCCCTCCGGTGCTGTGATCTCCTGGGCCTCCTCCGGTGAGGTCGGCTTCAAGGGCTCGCGCAAGTCGACCCCGTACGCCGCGCAGATGGCTGCGGAGTCCGCTGCCCGCCGGGCGCAGGAGCACGGCATGAAGAAGGTCGACGTCTTCGTCAAGGGACCGGGCTCGGGCCGCGAGACCGCGATCCGCTCCCTGCAGGCCGCCGGTCTGGAACTGGGCACCATCCAGGATGTCACCCCGGTTCCGTTCAACGGCTGCCGTCCTCCCAAGCGCCGCCGCGGCTGACCCTTTCCGTGTGATCTGCACCGCCGGGGCGGCGATTCGTCGCGCCCGGGGATGCAGAGCGGATTCTACGAATACCCGAACCGTTCATCATGGCCGCTGCGGCCATGACGTGCAGTGCGAACGTCATATAGCGGATGTTCGCTGAAAGGAAGCCCACGTGCTCATTGCACAGCGCCCCACGCTCACGGAAGAAGTCGTCTCCGACAACCGCTCACGGTTCGCCATCGAACCGCTGGAGCCAGGATTCGGCTACACCCTCGGCAACTCTCTTCGTCGCACCCTGCTGTCGTCGATTCCAGGTGCCGCCGTCACCTCCATCCGGATCGACGGTGTGCTCCACGAGTTCAGCACCGTTCCGGGAGTCAAGGAGGATGTCACCGAGTTCATCCTCAACCTGAAGTCCCTGGTCGTGTCCTCGGAGTTCGACGAACCTGTCGTTGCCTACTTGCGTAAGCAGGGACCAGGCACCGTGACCGCCGCCGATGTCTCGGCTCCGGCCGGAGTCGAGATCCACAACCCGGATCTGCACATCGCCACGCTCAATGGCGAAGGCCGTCTGGACATGGAACTGACCATCGAACGTGGACGCGGATACGTCTCCAGCGCTCAGAACAAGAACGCGGACGCGGAGATCGGCCGGATCCCGGTCGACTCGATCTACTCCCCGGTTCTCAAGGTCACCTACAAGGTCGAAGCCACCCGTGTGGAACAGCGCACCGACTTCGACCGACTGGTGCTCGACGTCGAAACCAAGCCGTCGATGAGCCCCCGCGACGCGATCGCGTCGGCGGGCAAGACCCTGGTCGAGCTCTTCGGCCTGGCGCGGGAGCTCAACGTCGAAGCAGAGGGCATCGAGATCGGTCCCTCGCCGGTTGACGCGGCTCTGGCTGCCGATCTGGCGCTGGCCATCGAAGATCTTGATCTGACCGTGCGCTCCTACAACTGCCTCAAGCGTGAGGGCATCCACACGGTCGGTGAGCTCGTTGCTCGCAGCGAAGCCGACCTGATGGATATCCGCAACTTTGGTTCGAAGTCGATCGACGAGGTCAAGGCCAAGCTCAACGAGCTGGGCCTGAGCCTCAAGGACAGCCCCGCCGGATTCGAGTCCGGTCTCATTGAAGAGGACCAGTCCTACGTCGAAGACGAACAGTACTGATCAAGACCTAGGAGTAAATCACCATGCCAATCCCAACCAAGGGCCCCCGCCTCGGCGGTTCGCCCACTCACGAGCGCCTGATGCTCAACAACCTGGCTGCCCAGTTGTTCGAGCACAAGAAGATCACCACGACCGTGACCAAGGCCAAGCGCCTGCGTCCGGTGGCGGAGCGACTCATCACCGCTGCGAAGAAGGGCGACCTGGCCGCCCGTCGTCGCGTGCTCGGTCAGATCGGCGACAAGTCGATCGTCCACGAGCTCTTCACCTCGATCGCCGACACCATGGCCGAGCGTCCTGGCGGATACACCCGTATCACCAAGATCGGCCCGCGCTCCGGTGACAACGCCCCGATGGCCGTCATCGAACTGGTCCTCGAGCCGTACTCGCCGAAGCAGGCAACCGTGAAGGAGGCCGAGCAGGTCGCCGAGACCGCCGCAGCCGACGACGCTGCTGCCGATGACGCGGAGACCACCGAGGATTCGGCTGCAGAGGCTTCGACCGAGGAAGCTGCAGAAGAGGCCAAGTAAGGTCCACTCGCTGTCCTGAGCCCGGCTTCGGGCTGAGACACTTCAGGCGGGCACCCACTGGGTGCCCGCCTGAAGTGCATCCGCGGGGTGCCGCAAGCGCTCGAGTGCGGTGGGGGCGCCGACAGCCTGCGCCTCTTCCCGGCATGCAGTCAGCGGCACAACACCCTGTGCTGTGCCGCTGGCTGCAGGAGATGCGCTCGGTGCCGGAGCGCCGAGGCGCCGCCGATCACCCGACCCGAGTCACTCCACCTTGGAGAGTTCGACCGATTCGTCGAACTCCTCGTCGGCCTCGGGGTTCGGCTTGTGGGTGAGCAGGCTGACCACCGTCGCCACGATCAGGTTGACGGCGAAGCCGGGGATGATCTCATAGATGGCGTCGGTCAGCGGCGTGCTCACCTGTCCCCAGACGAAGGCGACGACCGCGCCCGAGGCCAATCCCGCCAGGGCACCCCAGTTGGTCAGCTTCTTCCAGAACAGGGTGAGCAGGACGATCGGCCCGAAGGACGCACCGAATCCGGCCCAGGCGAAGGCGACGAGGTCCAGGATGCTGTTCGACGGGGAGAGCGCGAGCAGGACGGCGACGACCGCGATGACGAGGACGCCGAGGCGGCCCAGCAGCACGTAGGTCTTGTCCGCAAGGGTCCGCTTCGAGCCGGTCCGCTCCGCGACGATCTTGTAGAGATCCTCGACGAGGGCGGACGAGCACACGACCAGCTGCGAGGAGATCGTCGACATGATCGCCGCGAGCACGGCCGCCAGGACCAGTCCCGCGATGAACGGGTGGAACATGATCTGTGCCAGGTCGAGGAACACCGTCTCGGGGTCGGTCGGCTTGAGATCGGCATGCTGCGAGAAGTAGGAGATGCCGACGATGGCAGTGGCGATGGCACCGAGTGCCGAGATCGCCATCCAGCCGACGCCGATGCGACGCGCCACCTTGGCATCGGCAGGAGTCCGCAGCGCCATGAAGCGCACGATGACGTGCGGCTGGCCGAAGTAGCCCAGGCCCCAGGCGAGCGAGGAGATGACGGCCAGGTAGGTGCCGCCGGCCCAGAAGGAACCGCTGCCGAAGAGGTTGAGCAGACCCGGGTCGATCTCGCGGACATTG
>JAPSIC010000006.1 GCA_031179165.1 Brevibacterium sp. | reverse complement strand
CATGAGTGAACGATGTCGTGAGACATGTAGTGAAGGATGTCTCGACACAGGCAGTGAATGATGTCGTGACACATTGAGGGAAGCATGTCGTGAGACAGGAGTGAACGATGTCCTGAAACCAGACACCACCGCTTCCGCCGAAAATGCGGGGTGCTTCCCGCTTGCGGGGAAATGTGTCGCGACATCGTTCACTCGATGTCGCGGCACATTTCTCATTTCCGGCTGGGTTGACTCTGCGGGACTCGGGCACGTTCCGGGCGCGCCGACCGTGACGGCACGCTCAGGCGCGACGGCCCGAGTTACGACTGGGCCCTGCGCGGCTAACCGGGGCCAGCGCGACGAAACGCGGGTCCACCGCGGCCAACTGGACCCAGCGCGGCTAACTGGGCCCAGCGCGGCCAGGTGGGGCCACCGACGACTCACTTCGGCGGGCCCTGGTCGGTGCGGGCGGGTGAGCCGTGGCAGGGATCGCAGAAGGTCCCGGAGCTCTCTCCGGGACCTTCTGCGGATTCGACAGGCTCAGCCAGTGATCACACCGGTTCCCTGTCGTCTGCCTTCTCGTCGAGGGCAGGCTCGGACATGGTGGCGTCAGCCTCGGGATCGTCGAAGCTGCGCACCGTGCGCTTGAAGCCACGGGTCAGCACCGCCAGGTAGATGACACCGGCTGCCAGCCAGACCAGTCCGCCGATGAGGGCGGTGCCGTGCAGGCTCGACCACAGGATGCCGGTGAGGATCGCGCCGAGGCCGGGCATCACCACGTAGTTGAACGCGGACTTGACGTCGATGACCTGCTTGGTCCGGAACGCATAGTGAGCGATCACCGTGAGGTTGACGAAGGTGAAGGCGATGAGCGCACCGAAGTTGATCAGCGCCGAGATGAACTCGAGGCTGAACGTCATGGCGAACAGGCACACGGCACCGACGAGGACGATGTTGAACACCGGGGTGTGCGTGCGGGGGTTGATGTAGCCGAACGCCTTGCGCGGCAGCACCCCGTTGCGTCCCATCACCAGCAGCATCCGCGACACCGAGGCATGCGAGGCCAGGCCGGAGGCGACCGTGGCGGCGAACGCCGCGGCCAGGAAGAACAGCGCGAAGATCGGGCCGCCGGTGATCTGACCGATCTCCGGCAGGGGATCGTCGACGATGGTGAACTGCGAGTTGTCGGGGAACAGCAGCTGGGCGAAGTAGGAGGCGACGAGGAAGATCGCCCCACCGGCGAGGACCGTGAGCATGATGGCCTTGGGCATCGTGCTCACCGACTTCGCCTCATTGGTGTACATCGTCACGGCATCGAATCCGATGAACGAGAAGCACACGACGGTCGCACCGGTCAGCACCGCTGACATGTGCACGCCTTCGTGGATGAACGGCTCGGCGCTGACGACGAGTCCGGCTCCCTCGCCGGCTTGCAGCTGGAAGAACGCGAGGACGCAGAACATGGTCACCATGACCAGGGCGAAGATGAGCAGGACCCCGTTGAGGTTCGCCGTGCCCCGCATCGAGGTGAGCACGATCCCGGTCATGATCACCGTGTAGGCGACGACCCAGATCCATACCGGGGCATCCGGCACCATCGACTCCATGTACAGGCGGATGATCAGGCAGTTGACCATCGGCAGCAGGAGGTAGTCCATCAGCGACGTCCACCCGACCAGGAAGCCGAGGCCGGGAGTCATCGTCTCGCGTGTATAGGTGTAGGCGGATCCCGCGGTCGGGAACACCTTGACCATCTTCCCGTAGCTGAATGCCGTGAAGATCATGACGATGAGCGCAGCCAGGTACGCGGCGGGCACCGCTCCGTTCGTCTCGTCCGAGACGATCCCGAATGTGTCGAAGACGACCGTCGGTGTCATGTAACCGAGTCCGAGTCCGACGATGGACCACAGTCCGAGGTTACGCTTCAGCGTGCCTGAACCAGCCATATCAATCCTCCCCAATGAGTATTGTCGTGTGTCGCGCGCCGGTTCGACCCGGTGCTGATGTGAGGGCGCAGAGTGTGATCTGCCTCCCAGACGATAGTGCATGATTGCGGAAAACGAAACTTGGATCACGAAAAATTAATAACTAATGACCGAAACTCCGCTTCAAGCGACGGAATCAGTCGAGGTCAGTGCTGTAAACGCATTCTTGTGCGCTCGCCGAGGTGACTCTGCCGCATGACGCGGGTCTTCCCTATCAGAACGACCCTTCAGTAATAAGAGGAATGCGGGTAGGTTGACGAATGGATGACGGATCAGAGGAAAGGTGGACGCATCAATGGCGATCGAAGCGCTGAGCCCGGGACAGTCGACGGCCTGGAAGGACCGCGTGCTGCCCGAGGTCGAATCCGTGGGCGAGGGAGTCTGGGCGATCCCGGTCCCGATCCCCGACAATCCCCTCGTCTACACCTACAGCTACGCCATCGCCGACGGCTCTGGCGTCGTACTCATCGACGCGGGCTGGGACGGAGCAGAGCAGCACCGGGCGCTCACCTCGGCGTTGGACTCCCTGGGATTCGGCGCCCGGGACATCCGCGGGGTCGCGATCACGCACTATCACCGCGACCACATCGGTCTCGTGCCGGCATTGCTGAACGCGAACCCGGACATGTGGGTGGCGATGCACGGTGAGGACATCCGGGCCCTCGAACGGTTCCGCACCGAAGCCGTCGACATGGGAACCGGAGTCGATCCCACTGTCGATATCGCGCGATCCTACGGGGTGCCCCGCGAGCGCTGGACCGAGATCGAGAGCCTCCTGCTGGGCAGGGGCAAGATGGCCTCCGTGCTGCAGCTGGACCGGATGCCCGAGAACGTCCTCGTCCTCGACGACGGCTCCGCGCTGCCCATCGACGGCGGGACGATCCGTGCGCTGTGGACACCCGGACACACCTACGGTCACTCCGTGTTCGTCCGCGACGACGATGACCTGCTGTTCTCCGGCGATCATGTGCTGCCGACCATCACCCCGAACATCGGCCTCGACAGTGCCGCGATCACCCACAGCCTCGGCGACTATCTCCGCTCTCTCGACAAGATCGGCACGCTGACTCCCGAGACCTCCGTGCTGCCGGCGCACGGGTTCCGCTTCCGCGGCCTCCACGACCGGGCTCGCGAACTCGTCGCCCATCATCACGAACGGCTGGCCGAGATCAGGGCGCGGATGGAGGAGACCGGCGACCACAGCGTCTACTCGATCGCGCAGGGCCTCCACTGGTCCCGCGGCTTCGACGAGCTCCATCACTTCAACCTGTTCGCCGCTCTGGCCGAGACCGCCGCGCACATGCACTACCTCGGCCTCGAGGTCGGAGCGGGCGCCCTCGGCGCGAAGTGAGGCCGGAACGATCGCGCAGGCCGCGAAGTGAGGCCCGAACGATCGCGCACGGCCGATGACGGTCGAGCCGCGCTCGCCGAGACGTGAGGGCGAACCGCGAAGCGGTCCTTGCCTCTCGGGGCTAATGTGGGAGGCAGCGCCGCATGAAGAAGCCCGCACATCTGAGCCCAGGAGAAGTCCATGACCACGGCAGAGTTCGTACCCGCAGCCGACATCGAGCCCGAGATCTTCACGGTCCGGGCCCCTGACCTGCGGCAGCGCGGTCTGCTCCGCGGACAGGAGCTGAGCGAAGGGATCGGGCGAACGCTCGCCGGCTACCGGCGGTACTTCGAGCACCTGCGGATCGTCGAGGCGGACGTGCGCACCGCCGCCTCCGCGAGCCTTGCCGCCCTGCGCGATTGGGACGCCGAGGCCGCCGAGGAGATCGATGCGGTCGCCGAGGGAGCCGGTCTGACCGTCACCGCCCTGATGACGATCATCGCGCGCACGGAGATCATGACCCTGGCGCCGGTCGCCCCGACGGAATGCTCGACGGTCAGCTTCACCCGCCGCGGCTCCTCCCTGGCCGCGCAGAACTGGGACTGGGTGGCCGACTTCTCGACCCTGTGGCACCTCAACGACGTGGGCGGGGTCCCCGGCGCGTCCCCCGATCACCCGGGCCAGCTCGGCCATTGCGGCTTCACCGAATACGGGATGCTCGGGAAGGTCGGCCTCAACGAGGCCGGTGTCGGCGTGCTGCTCAACATCCTCAAACACGAAGGCGACGAGCCCGGGGGAGTGCCGATCCACATGGTCCTCGAACGGGTGCTCTCACGGGCACGGACGCTGGCCGAGGCGCTCGAGATCATCCACTCGGCCCCGACATCCTCGTCGTCGGTCATCACCGTGGTCACCGCCGACGAGGTGGTCCAGGTGGAGATCGCGAACGCGCGGAAGGCGGAACGACGCGGGGAGGGCTACCTGCTCCACACGAACCACTTCCTGCACCCGGACCTGGAGCCGGGCGGTTTGGAGCTGCGCCCGGGCGCGACGTCGAGGGCCCGCTACGACCATCTCGCGGCGAAGATCGCCGGTAGCCTCGGACCCGACGGCGCGGCCGCGGCGCCGGAGACCACCGGCGACCTCGTGCAGACCCTCACCTCGGGACCGGGGGAGCCGCCGGTGTGCTGTGCACCCGAGCCGGGAGCGGTCTACGGGGAGCGCTCGGCGACACTCGTCACCGTCCAGATCGATCCCGCGGCCCGGACGATCGACCTCGCACCCGGATCACCGGCGGATGGGCTCGGGCGCAATCAGCGCTTCCAGCTCTGACTCGCCCGCCGACCCCGTCCTGGTGCCGTCGCTCAGTCCTGGTCCTTCGACTCCGGGGCCGCCTCGTCGATCGCGGCGGTGTCGACCTGGGCGGCGGCCTCCTCCTTCGCCGCTGCCTCCTCGGCGCGCATCTCAAGAATGGTGTCGAGGGCCGAGGCGATCGCCTCGGCGTCATCGAGCGCGGCCTGAGCCAGCTTCCAGGGGACGATGTCGAGGTTCTGGTCGCCGATGGTGAATCGGATGTAGGGCTGCTGATACCGCGGGTCGTCGGATTCGACCTCGGCACCGTAGCGCCACTGCCCGCCGCCATGCCTGCGGATCGTCTCCCCGATGAAGCGCATGGCCCCGCCGACGAAGGAGATCTCGTCCTCGGCCATCATCTCGTCCCGCGCCTCGTAGCGCACCGACAGCTGCCTGCCCAGACGCTCCAGACTCTCACGGTCGAACGACCAGAGGGTCGGATCGGCCTGCTCCTTCGTCCAGGCGGCGATGCCCGGCTCCACGGTGCCGATGAAGCGGGACAGGAATTCGACCTCATCCTTGCTCGAGTTGTTCGCATTGAGCAGGCCGAGGGCGAGTCCCGTGCAGGCCCGCCGAGGCTTTCCCGAGTCGCCGAATCCTGCCAGGGCCTGGTTGAGCACGGCCGTGAAGATGCCGCCGTTGCGCTGCTCGACAGCGGTGAGGACGACGGCGACAAGCGGAATCGGTTCGCCCCGCAGCGGGCCCTCCTCGGAGTCGGGTCGGATGAAGGGCAGCCCGTTGCCGGTGGTCTCGTCGTGGTCCCACGCGCCGCCGACGGCGCGCAGGCAGGTCTCGCCGAGGTAGCGGATGAGCCCCTCGACGAAGCGTCGGTTCTCCTCCGCCACCACCTCGGCGGTGGTGGAGAACTTCGAGAGCACGAAGTGCTCGATCATCGGCAGCGACTGTGGACTGAGGTCCTTGGGGAACGGCGCCTGCGTCCCGTCCTCCTGCTGGAAGGACTCAGGGAGGTCGGCGAGGATGAATGCGCCGAGGCGGACGTCCATGTTGGACAGGAAGGCTGCGTACTCGCGTTGAAGTTCACTCACCCCAACCACCATAGTGCCTTGCTCGGCGTCAGCGGCTCTCGCAGTCGCCGTCGGTGCGGAACTCGAGCAGCGCCATGAGCACCTGGACCGTGGGCCTGGGGTCGAGCTCGACGGTCTCATGCAGCTCCTTGCCCGCCGCGGCCTGCAGGGAGCCCTGCGAGTAGATGGACATGAGGACCACGAGGAGGTCGGGCAGCGGGATCTTCGTCGTGGCGCCGACGATGTCGAGGGCGGTGCGGACCAGGGACTCGAGCCGCTCGAGCTGATAGGAGTTGAGCTCCTGGAAGCGTGCGTGCAGGTGCGGCACCCGCAGGCAGTAGAGCTCGATCTCGTGCTCGGCGATCGTCTCGGCCACCGTCTCACGCTTCTCGCTGAAGGTGTCGTCGATGAACGTCGTCAGCAGGGTCTCGATGTCGGAGCACTGCGCCGCACCCAGCTGATCGCGCCAGCGCTCGATCGTGCGGTCGAGCCGGTCGAGGGTCTCCGAGGTGCGTTGCTCGATCGTGGCCAGGACCAGGTCGTCGCGGCTGGCGAAGTTCGAGTAGAACGCGCCGCGGGTGAAGCCCGCGGCCTCGCAGATCTCCTCGATCGATGCGCCGTCGATGCCCTTGACCGCGAACACCGAGATGCCCGCCTCGACGAGGGTCGAGCGGGTCTGCCGGCGCCGGGCGCTCACGGTATCGGGAGAGGTTGGGTTCATGGTTGCTCCAGTCAGAAGTGTAGCCGCAGCCATTTGCCTCAGAGTCGGGCGTCGGCGAGAATACATTTCTGTATCGGATACACAACTGTATCGAACCTGAGACGAAACTGCATCGAGGTCTGCTGTGTCGACGTTCCTCTACGCTCTGGGCCGCCGTGCCTACCACGCCCCGCTGCGCTTCATCACCGGGTGGCTGGTGCTCCTCGCGCTCGTCGCCGGCGGTGTCGCGCTCTTCGCCGAGGACTTCGACGACGACTTCACCCTCCCCGGCTCCGAGGCCCAGGTGGCCCTCGATTCGATGCGCACCACCTTCCCCTCCGCCGCCGGGGTGTCCGCGACGGTCATCGTCGTCGCCGCCGAGGGGGAGGGGGTCGTCGACGCCGAGTACCGTGCGGCCATCGAGGAGACCGCCGATCGCCTCGGCGAGCTTCCCCACGTCGACGCCGTGACCTCGCCCTTCGATGAGATGGTGGAGGGCTCGATCAGCCCCGACGGATCCGCCGCCCTGATCTCCGTCCAATACGACGGGACCCAGCAGGACGTCGGGGAGGAGGCGCCCGACCAGCTCCTCGACGCGCTCGCCGAGACCCGCGACTCGCTGCCCGCCGCCCAGGTCGACGCCGGCGGTGAACTCTTCCAGATCACCGGGGTGCATGTCTCCTGGGTCGAGGGCATCGGCGTCGTCATCGCCTTCATCGTCCTGCTGCTCACCCTCGGCTCCTTCCGCGCCGCCGGCATGCCCCTGCTCACCGCGCTCATCGGCGTGGCGATCTCCGTGCTCCTCGTCGTCGGCGCCACCGCCTTCGGCCAGGTCAACTCGACCTCGATCATGCTCGCGCTGATGCTCGGGCTCGCGGTCGGCATCGACTACGCCCTGTTCATCGTCTCCCGCGCCAGGAGCCTCCAGGCCGAGGGCCACGACCCGGACGAGGCGGCCGCCCGGGCCACCGCCACCGCCGGTTCCGCCGTCATCTTCGCCGGCATGACCGTGATGATCGCCCTGCTCGGACTGTCGCTGGCCGGCATCCCCTTCCTCACCGTGATGGGCATCGCCGCCTCCGGCGCGGTCGCGATCGCGGTGCTCATCGCCCTGACCATGATCCCCGCCCTGCTCGGGCTCGCGAAGGAGAAGATCAGGCCCCGACCGCGCGCTGCGGGCGACGCCGTCCCACCGCGGCGACCGGCGATGGATCGGTTCTTCGACGGGTGGCTGCGGGCCGTGACGAAGGTGCCGGTGCTCACGATCATCGTCATCGTCGGCGGACTCTCCCTGTTCGCCATCCCCGCCGGGCAGCTCCAGCTCTCCCTCCCCGACGCCGGGAGCCAGGAGGAGGGCACCCCGGCCCGGACGACCTTCGACCTCATCGACGAGCACTTCGGCCCCGGCTTCAATGGTCCCCTGATCATGACCAGCGAGATCGTGACCTCGGATGACCCGCTCGGCGACGTCGAGCGGATCGAGGACCGCATCGCCGCCGACCCGGGCGTCTCGCAGGTGGTCCTCGCCACTCCCAATGAGGACGTCACCACGGCCCTGTTCCAGATCATCCCGACGACGAGCTCGGCCGATCCGACCACTCTCGAGACCGTCGAGCGACTCCGCGCGATCGGCGACGAGGTGGAGGACGAGTACGGTTTCCACACCTCGGTGACGGGGGCCACCGCGATCCAGATCGACGTCTCCGACCGCCTCGGCGAGGCCCTGCTTCCCTTCGGGATCTTCGTCGTGGGGCTCTCGATCATCCTGCTCGCCGTCGTGTTCCGGTCCATCGCGGTCCCGCTCAAGGCCACGGGCGGATTCCTGCTCAGCGTCATCGCCTCCTTCGGCGCGGTGGTGCTCGTCTTCCACGACGGCCACCTCGCCGGGCCCCTGGGCCTCGACCAGACCGGCCCGGTGATCAGCTTCCTGCCGATCATCCTCATGGGCATCCTGTTCGGGCTCGCGATGGACTACGAGGTGTTCCTCGTCTCCGGGATGCGCGAGGCCTGGGTGCACGGGGCGAACGCTCGGGAGGCGATCAGGATCGGCTACCTCGGCTCCGCCCGGGTCGTGGCCGCGGCGGCCGTCATCATGTTCTCCGTCTTCGCGGCCTTCGTGCCGACCGGAGAGCCGATCATCAAATCGATCGCCCTGGCGCTCGCGGTCGGGATCTTCGTCGATGCGTTCCTCGTGCGGATGTCCCTGGTCCCGGCGATCATGGCGCTGCTCGGGGAGAGGGCCTGGTGGCTGCCGGGATGGCTGGAGAAGCGGCTGCCCCGGCTCGACGTCGAAGGCGAAGGGCTCGCCCACGAGGTGGCCCTGCGCGACTGGCCCCAGCCGGACTCGCCGTACCGGATCTACGGTCACGACATCGGCGTAGTTGCGGAGTCCGGTGCGGACCGGCGCGGCTTCGCCCACGTCGACCTCGCCGTGCTGCCGGGACAGATCCTCATCGTCACCGGACGGGCGCGCACGGCGCTGCTGCTGGCGATCTCCGGCCGCCTGCCCCTGAGCACGGGGGAGATGAAGATCGGGCGGTGGGTGCTGCCCGAACACGCCGGGCGCGTGCGTCGGGCCGTGCCCTTCCTGCGCAGGGACGCCCTCGGCGCCCGGAGATGGGAGCGCGAGATCACCCGGCTGCGCACCTCGGCGCCGGACCTGGTCGTCATCGACGCCGCCGACGACGCTGCGCTTCCCGCACAGCTGCAGGAGCTCATCACCGACCTGCAGGACAGGGGCAGCGCGGTCGTGCTCGGCGTGCCCACCACCGGCCCGGACCTGCCCGCCGGGACGGGCGTCCTCCTCCTCGACCTCGACGAGGCGGGAACCGGCGCCCCCGCCTCCGGCACAGCGTCCACCGAACAACTGGAAGGTGCACAGTCGTGAGACTCGAACGTGCGAACTCGAACCGACCCGTCACCTGGGTGTCGTTCCTCGGCCTGGTCCTCATCCCGATCATCGTGGCGGCCGGATTCATCCTCGCCACGTGGAAGAGCAGCGACCGGCTCGAGTCGATCAGCGCCGCGATCGTCAACCAGGACGAAGGCGCGGACGTCGACGGGCAGACCGTGCCGCTGGGCAGGCAGCTGACCGGAGGCCTGGTCGCGCAGGAGGACGCCGGCATCGACTGGGTCATCACCGACGCCGCCGAGGCCGAGGAGGGCCTGGCGGACGGAACCTATGCGGCGGCGCTGACCATCCCCGAGGGATTCTCCCGCGCCGTGACCTCCGTCGACGATGCGAACACGGCCGCCCAGACGCAGCTCGACGTCGACGTCTCCGGGGTCGCACCTGCCGCCGACACGCTGATCTCCCAGGCGGTCGCCGAAGCCGCGCGCACCACGTTCAACACGGAGATGACGAAGAGCTACCTCGACAGCATCTATCTCGGATTCAACGAGATGGGCACCCAGATGCGCGACCTCGGTGAGGCCGCCGGTGAACTCGACACGGGTGCACGCCAGCTCTCGCAGGGCACGGCCGAGGCCGCGACCGGCGCCGGAGACCTGGCCGCGGGAATGGGCGAGCTCGACACCGCCGGGGGAGAGCTCAACTCCGCGGCCGGGGACCTGGAGACGGGGACGGGCGACCTCGCGACCGGAGCCTCCGACCTCTCCGCCGGGCTCCAGGAGATGTCGACCTCGACCGAGGACCTGCCCGAGAACACGGACGAGCTCGCCGACGGGGCCGGTGAGCTCTCCGACGGCGTCGACCAGTACACCAAGTCCGTCGACGAGATCATCAGAGGTCTCAGCGACACGGGCTCGGGATCGGGCGACCTCGATGAGGTGGTCGACGGCGCCGAAGGGCTGTCGCAGGGACTGCACGACTACCGGGACGGGCTGGTCAAGAACGCCGAGGACGCACGCGCCCTGGCGACGAGCGGAACAGTCACCGGTCTCGACTCCCTCGTCTCGGCCGGGATGATCACGACCGGAGAGGCCGAGCAGATCCGAGCGCAGCTGTGTCCGACGGGCACACCCGCCCAGACGTGCCGGGGATTGGAGGGCGCGTACGCCACCGGTCTGCTCAGCGGCACCGCCGGAGCCCTCGACGGCGCCGCGGCCGGGCTGGAGGAGAAGCACGCCGGAGTCTCCCTGCTCGACGGGATCGACTCCCTGGCGACGGGCCTGAAGGACGGACTGGGCGCCCTCACCGAGGGGATGAAGGGCATCTCGGAGAACGCCGATGATCTGCTCGAGGCGTCCGAGGGCCTGCGCACGGGTGCCGCCGGACTTGCCGACGGCAACCGGCAGCTGGCCGACGGCATGCCCGATCTCACCGACGGCATCGCCCAGGCCGCTGAAGGCTCCGCGCAGCTGAGCGACGGCGCCGGGCAGCTTCGCGACGGGATGGGCGAATTCGCCGATGGCCTCGACCAGTACGTGTCAGGAGTGTCGAGCGCGGCGACGGGCGCCGGGGACCTGGCGAACGGCCTCGACGCCCTCGACGAGGGCGCCGGGGAGTACGCCGAGGGGATGGAGAAGTTCACCGAGGGCGTGCAGGACGGCGCCGAGGAGGTTCCCTCCTACACGGCACCCGAACGGGACACCCTCGCCGAGGTGGTCTCCTCACCCATCGAGGCGCCGACCACTGATTCCCTGCCCGACCTGCTGCAGGGATCGACGATCGCCCTGCTCATCATGCTGGCCCTGTGGATCGGCGGCCTCGTCACCTACACCGTGCTCAGACCGATCCCGGCCGCGACTCTGCTGTCGACGGAGTCCTCGCCGGCGGTCTGGCTGCGCGGACTCGCCCCCGGCCTCGCCGTCGGGGTAGTCGAGGCAGCGGTGCTCGCCGGCCTGGCCACCTGGGTGATGGACGTCGATGCCGGCCAGGCCGTTGGAATCGTGGTGCTCACGTTCGCCTCGGCGCTGGTGTTCGTGGTGCTCAACTTCGCCCTCGTGGCCTGGTTGGGAGGAGTCGGCCGGTTCGTGTCCGTGATCGCGCTCGTGCTGGCGGTGGCAGGGCGCACGATCGGCGCGGTGCCGGAGTTCTTCCACGCCGTGGCGCCGCTCCTGCCGCTGACGCCGGCGATGAACGGGTTCGCGGCGACCGCCGCCGGAACCACCGGTGTGAGCGGGGCCTACGGAGGGCTGCTCGCCTGGGCGGTCATCGGTGCGGTGCTGTCGCTGCTCGCTATCGTCCGCGCCCGCACCACCAAGCCCGAAGTCGCCCTCGCGATGGCCTGAAGCCCCCGGCGGGTGATCAGAGCAGGTCGAGGATCGCCTCGGCGGCGGCGTGCGAATCGGCGAGAGTCGTCGAGTTCGCGTTCGGGTTCGCCGCGATCGCCAGACCCCACTGCACGGCCGAGAGCTGCAGGGACAGGGCGAAGCGCCGCGGGTTCGGGTTGCCCTCAGCATCGATCGTCCGGTACGGGCGCGGGGTGAGGGCGAGGCCGGTGAGCAGCTTTTGGCTGCCGTCGTCGAGTGTCAGTCGCGCGGCGGCGAGCTGGCCGCGCTCGAGCATCCCGTGGATGAGGACGTCGGCGGCGCGGGTGACCGAATTCGTCGGGGAGGCAGCATCGATGACGACGCTGCCGGTGATCTCCCCGGTCACCGCCGGCGAGGTGACCGTGAAGACCTGCGGCAGCGGGTCCGGGTCGGTGGTCTCGGGCTCCTCGTTGGCGTCGATGCGCATGTCGGGGCCGATGAAGCCGACGACGCCGGCTTCGGCGAGGGCGAGGAGCTCGGCGATGCGCTGAGGCGGGGGACCGTCGCAGATCCCGGCGACGAAGCTCTCGAACCAGCCGCAGATCTCCATGTCGACGCTGACCCGGTCGATGTGGCCGGCGACGATGAGTTCCTTGAGCAGCAGGCGGGCCTGCCAGAGCACGGTGAACAGGGCCTTCTCGGGGCTGCCCTCGGGTCCGGCCAGCGAGCTGTGCAGGTCGGTGCGGAGGAAGTCGAGCATCCATTCGTGGAGCGAGCCCGGGCCCGGTCCGCGGGAGTCGAACTCGAGTCCGTCGAGTGGATTGAGCAGCCCGTGCAGCGACATCCGATGGGAGGGGTCGGGGACGAGGGACTCCTCGATCTCCGCCCACGCCAGCGCCTCATGGGTGACACGGCCGGGGCGCGCGGCCTCCATCGGATGGTGGGTGGACTGGCCAGCACCCGCCTCGGCGTCGGGGTGGGTTTCCTGCCAGGTGCGGCGGGTCAGGTGGCGCGAAACCGCCTCGGCGATGGCCTCACGCAGCTGACCCGGATCGCCGGCGAACACCTCGGGCCGCAGGCGCGAGAGGGTGCGGTAGTAGGCGAAGCGGAGGTCGGCGAGGATGAGTGGCCACAGCTGATCGTTGAATCGGGCGCCGGCCCGGCGTCCCTCCTCGAGGTCGTGGAGGTTGGCCAGCTGCGCGATGTTCTCCTTCGTGAAGTAGCGCAGGGGTTCGAACGACCGGGGGTGGGCGCGGCAGATCGGTTTGCTGCGATAGGGGATCCCGCGGCGCGACCCGAGGTACAGGAGCGGCTCGTTCCCGCTGGGAATGTAGCGGAGCTCCCCGTCGACCGGACCGGTCCCCGATGTGCCCTGACGGTTCGCGGGCGCTTCGTCGTCCGCGGGAAGGAAGCGACCGCCCCTTTCGTGGGTGAACAGGGTCTGCAGGTCGAAGTAGTTGAGCCCCATCCCGCGGACGATGACACGGCTGCCGGGGCGCACCTCGGCGACGGGGGCCTCGGCGGGCAGATCCTGGGGGATGTAGAGTCCGCCGGTGCGCTGGGCGTAGGCGGCGAGCCGGGCGCGCTCCTCGTTCTGGGCGCTGGGAATGTGACCGACGGCCAGGACGACCGCGGCCGCGACGATCGTGGTCCCGTCCTCGCACCGCACGACCTGGGCCGGCGGTGTGTCGGGGGTCTGGTCGTCATGGCCGGGCACCTCGACGGGAGGCAGGTCGATGACGGATTCGACACGGGTGGGATGCTCGACGATCTCCACGGTCTCGGGCGCGCGGTCGCGGATGAGCGCATAGGCTTCGCGCAGATAGCGCCCGTAGAGGGTGCGGCTGGGGAACGTCGAGTCGACCGGTTCCCGCCCACCCTGGGCCAAATACCATTCGGCCATGGTCGGTCCGGTCGGAGCGGCATCGGGGCCGAGGAAGGAGCAGCTGGAGTCGGGGAAGATCGTCTGCTCGGCGATCGTGGTGTTCATCAGCAGGCTCTCCGGCTGATCCGTGCGCCACACGACCCCCGCCCCCGGAGGGTGGGGATCGATGAGGTGGATGACGATGTCGGGGCCGGTGGTGCGCTCGGCGGCCAGCGCCACGAGCCGCTCGAGGACACTGAGTCCTCGAGGTCCTGCTCCGATGATCGCGACCGATTGGGGTTCGGTCCGGGTCACCCTTCGTCTCCGGCGCCGGGACCGGGGTAGCCGGGGAAGTCGTCGCCCGGCTCATAGCCGTCGGGCAGGCACTTGCCCTCGGCGTTGGCCTGACCGGGGTTCTTCGCGGTCGATTCGTCTTCGTTCTCACCGCCGGGAGCCTGCTCGTCCGCGGGAGCATCGGCAGGCGCCTCGCCCGTGGTCTGGTTGTCGGTGATCCCGCCTTCCACGGGAGCCTTCGTCTCGCCCTCCGCGGGGGCCTGCTCGTCGCCCTTCGCGCTCGGCTCACCGGTGGGCTCGACGCCGTCGGAGGCCTCCTGCACCTGCCCGTCGATCCACGCGTGGAGCTCGTCGAAGTCGGGGTTGTAGGTGGGGGTGACGTTGTTGTTGATCTGCACCGAGGTGACGTCGCCCTTCTTCATCGCGAGGGCGAGCTCGATGAAGGCCGGGATCTCGTTCTGCGGGATCGAGGTCGCGATGTTGCGGGTCGCGGAGTTGGCGAGCTTCGGATAGGCGACGGCGAGCTCCTGCGGATCGATCTGCTCGATCGTCGTCTTGATCATGCGCTGCTGCCGGCACATCCGGTCGTAGTTGTCGGCGCCCTGCCGGGACCGGACGTACCACAGTGCCTTCTTGCCCTTGAGGGTCTGCGGGCCTGGGTCGATCCAGCCGTTGACCTTGTTGGGCATTCCGTTGAGTCCCTTGCCGCCGCCCATCGGAATCGGGCGTTCCACGTCGATCTGGACTCCGCCGATGGCGTCGACGACGTCCTCGAAGCCGGCCATGTCGACCGAGGCCCAGTAGTCGAGGTTGAGACCCAGTGAGCCCTGCACCGCCTGCATCGTCGCGGCCATGCCGGGGTCGAGTCCATCGGTGGGGCCGACCGCCTCGGGATTGTGCTCGGCCCAGTCCCAGACCGAGTTGATGAGGTCGACGGAGGAGTCTCCCGACGGGCGGAAGCCGTTGGGCCACTGCTCGGCCAGGGGTGTGCCCTCCGGGAAGATCGGGAACGCGAGGTTTCTCGGCACGGAGACCAGCGCCGCGTTGCCCGTGCGGGTGTCGATCGAGGCCACGAGCATGGTGTCGGGGCGGGTGCCGGTCCGGCCCTCCCCGCTGTCGCGGCCCATGAGGAACACGTTGATGTGGGGTTTGTCGGCCCACAGGTCCTCCGCCGCTTTGACGGAGCCGGTGCTGTTGCCGAACAGGCTCGCCACGGTTTCGCTCTGGACCCTGGCGAACACCGAGCCGACGCCGAAGGGGATGCCGATGATCAGCGCCAGGGACAGCACGAGGACCCCCGCGAGCTTGTTCTGCCAGGGGGTGTAGCGGTGTCCCCTGCGGAGGCCGAGGTGGGAGATGACGATGACGGCGACCCAGATCAGTCCGACGATGCCCACGCCGATCGCGATCACGTTGAGCAGCGTCGGATTGGACACGACCGTGCCGATCGCCTGGACCGGTCCCTCGATGAGGAGGTAGCCGAGAACGGCGACGAGAGTGAGGATGAAGCCGAGCAGCAGGATCCAGCCGAGCGGACGGAACCGGGTGCGCAGGAGTCCGATGCCCGGCAGGAGCGCACTCAGCGAGGTCCAGCCGACGAGGCTGGGGAACGTCTCGCCGACCCGGGAGGAATGCCGGTGGATCGCTGTGGTTGCGGGAGTGGTCTCGCGCCCGCCGGTGCCGGAGGTCCCACGCTCGCCGGCGGCGCCTGTGCGCGTCGCGGCAGTCGCGCCGGCGGCGCCGCGGGAGGCGGTGGAGCCTGGTGAGTCATGGGAGGTGCGGGGCGCCGAGGAGGCCGAGGTGCGCGAATCACCGGAGGCACGGGAGTCCCCGGAGGCACGGGAGCCTCCCGGGACGAAGTCCTCAGGCGGCCGATGGCCGGCGGCTGCCGGTGCGGCTGATCTCGGCGCTGAGGAGGCCTGGCCCTCGGCGCTGCTCGCGGCAGCAGTGCCGCTGGCGGCAGCGGTGCCGCTGGCCGCGGCTGCCCGGAGCATCCGCGCTTCGCGCCGTGTTCGCGGAGCGACTGGGCGCGGGGTGGGGGCCTTCGGCTCGGAGGTGGAGTCAGCGCGGGAGGATACGGGCCGGGTCGACTCATCCCGGGGTGAATCCGGCCGGACCGAGTCGCTCCGGCCCAAGTCGGCGCCGGACGAGGGTGATGAGGGTGTCGACTGGGAGGAGCTCGCGGAAGATGACTGATCGTCGCTCGCGGCGGACTCGCCGCGGAATCGAGGTCGAGAAGATGCCCTGAGACGGCGACCGGCAGACGCGGACTTGGGGTCGTCCCCGGTCGGTCCGTGCTTGTCAGGTGGAATCTCTGGCAAGTTCTTAACTCCTCAACGTTCGCAGCTCATGGTTGCTCAGTGCGCTTGACCACAAGCACAGGGAAGACCTCAGGCTGTCGTCGACAGCTCTCCTGGAAGAACAAACCGCAGAGCACTACGGACCGATTTTACGCCTGTAGATTGATGAATCCTGGAATCGGGGTGTATGCGGCCGTAAGGAGCAGGCGTGAGCCCCGCGAATCCGGGCATCGCAGAACCCCGCGGAGGCCCTCGGTTATGACCAAGGACACGGTGTGGAGCCGCGCTTTGCTCTTCTCGGCTCCTTTCGCATAGGCTAGTGCGAGCAGTGCGAACTGCCGATCCGAGAGTCTCGTCAGCGAGAGTCACCGGATTGAATCTGGAGTCGTGGCTGAGCGGCCGAAAGCGTCACCCTGCTAAGGTGAAGTCCCTTGAACTGGGGACCGTGGGTTCAAATCCCACCGGCTCCGCGTTTTTCTCAGACCCCCGCCCTGCCGGTTGCACATCGGACGGGACGGGGGTCTTCGCGTGCCGCAGAGATGGTGCGATCGGCCTGAGTCCACTAGCCTCGGCGGTGTCAGTCGAACCGATTTCGTTTGACAATATCGCAACGAGGAGGGTCTGTGATGAAGATTCTGCTGGTCGGAGCCGGAGGACACGTCGGAGGCGTCGCGCGCGCCGAATTCGAAGCCCGCGGGCATGATGTCCTTGCTGTCTCGCGCTCGACCGACCCCGGTGTCGACACCTCGGATCCCGAGTCCATCTCCTCGCTACTGTCTGCCGTCGGCCGTGTCGACGCCATCGTCATCGCCGTCGGCGCCGCCGCGTTCAAGCCGGTGACGGAGCTGACCCGTGAGGACTATACGGCGGCATTCACCTCGAAGACGCTCGGCCAGATCGAGTTCGTCACCCAGGGCCTGGATCACCTCAGCGACGGCGGTTCGATCACGGTGACCACGGGTGTCCTCGGTCGCGAACCCGTGCCCACGGCGGCCGCCGCGGCCATGGCCAATGGCGCGGTGGAATCCTTCGTCATGGCGGCGGCCCCCGAGTTGCCGCGCGGCATCCGGATCAATGCCGTCAGCCCCAATGTGCTCGCGAACTCTCCGCACTACCATGACGCCTTCGCCGGAATGGTGCCCGTGACCGATGAGCAGGTCGCGGCGGCCTTCGTGCGGTCGGTCGAGGGCAACGTGACGGGTCGAGTGCTCGCGGTCTGATCAGCACAGGCGCCCCGGCGGGGAGCGCTGTGCTGTTGCCGATGACCATGGTCTCCGCGGCGGTGGCACTGCCGGAGGCCCTGCTCGCCGCGGCCCTGGCGAGATGCCTGCCGGTGCTACGCTTCAGGAGAATCCTGCATGTGCCGCTGGCGCCGCGACCGGCGAGGGGATCAAGAAGGAAGCGCAGTGGAGTCGATGGGTGAAGTGACCGAGGGTGCCGAGGCGGCCTCCGATCGCCAGCCCGCCTCGAACACGGAGCGCCGGCAGCGTGTCATCGACGAGATCAAACGCAGGATCGTCCTCGGTGAGATCCGTCCCGGGCAGCGCATCATCGAAGCCGAACTCACCTCCTCTCTCCGGGTCAGCCGCCCCACGGCCCGCGAAGCCCTCAATCAGATGGCCCGGGACGGCTTCCTGATCCAGGAGGCCTACCGCGGTCTGCGCGTCGCCGACATCCCTGTCGACTCCCTGCTCGAGATCGCCCGCGTTCGCGTCGCCTTGGACACGGAGGCGATCAACGAGATCCTGGCCGACGACACGGGTCGCCGGATGGGCATGCTCGAGAAGTCGTGGCAGGAGTTCGAAACCGCCGCAGACGACTCTGACCCCCTGGCTCGGCATGAGGCCCATATCCGCTTCCACCAGGGTGTCTGGGCGGCGGCCGACAACTACCTGCTCACGCGGATCTGGCCGGCGGTTGAGGCGCAGATGACCATCATCCTCGCCTATGACCAGTTCACCCGACGCGACGTGCGGCGCGCGCACGCCGTCCACGCCGCGCTCATGGACGCGATCCGCAGTGGTGATCAAGCGCGGATCCGAACGGCACTGGAGGTCCACACGATCAGGAGCGCTCAGGAGCTCGCGGTCCTCGTCTCCGGCTCGCTCGAGGAACGGCAGGCGCTCGGCCGGTCCCGCCCGGCGAAAGGCCATTGACGGAGAAAAGTTCATTGAGGGGACGAGGCCGTTGACGGGACCCGGAACGATGCGTAACGTAGATCACAGGTGATTGTCATACAATCGGTCGAGGCTGAGGAGCTCGAGTCCGGGGCGCGCGGAGAATGAGGGGGGATCTCGATGAAGACGGTCGTCGTCGGCGGGGGAGTCGTCGGACTCACCACGGCCTATGAGCTCGCTTCGGCCGGATGCGAGGTCATCGTCCTCGAGGCGGCAAAGTGCGGTGCCGCTGCCTCCCACGGCAACGCGGCGAAGATCGCGATCGCCGAGAGCAATCCGGTCCCGGCCCCCGGTGTCCTGCTGCAGGGGATCAAATGGATGCTCAAGCCCGACAGTCCACTGTCGATCCGGCCCTCGCTGGCCCCCGGCTATCTCAGATTCCTGCTCCGCATGGCCCTGCACTGCAACGCTCGGGACTTCGAGACCGGGCTCGACCTGCATCTTCGCCTCGGTGCCGATGCCAACGAGCTCTTCGATGACTATCAGCGCTCCGGGATGGACTTCGAGATGCACTCCAGGGGAGTGCTCCTGGCCTTCGAGACCGGGGAGAGGTTCGACGAGCACTGCGAGAGCCTCGCGGTCTTCGAGTCGGCCGGCCACATCGCCGAGCACCTGCACGGAGACGCCGTGCAGGCGGCGGAGCCGGCGCTCAGCGACCGCCTCAAGCACGGGCTCTTCTTCCCGGGCGACCGGCAGGTCGAACCCGATTCGCTCAACGGCGCGCTGCTGGCCAAGCTCGATGAGCTCGGCGCCACCGTCAGGGAAGGAGTGAGTGTGAACCGGTTCGTGCGCAGCGGTGACACGGTCACCGCTGTCGTCACCGACGACGCCGAGGTGCTCCCCACCGAGGCCGTCGTCGTGGCCGCCGGCGTGCCCACCGGTGAGCTCCTCGCCCAGCTCGGTCAGAAGCTGCCGATCTACTCGGGCAAGGGCTACAGCGTCGACTACTCTCCGCCTCCCGTCGAGCTCCGCACCTCCCTGACTCTCGAGGACGCTCGGGTCGCGGCCACCCCGCTCAACGGGATGCTGCGATTGGCCGGCACGATGGAGTTCGGCAGCAGGGACGATCGCGTCAACGAGGTGCGGGTCGAAGGGATCCGCCGCGCGGCGCGCGAGGCCTTCCACTCATGGGGAGAGCCCGAGGGAGAAAGAGAGGCGTGGGCGGGATCGCGGCCGATGACCCCGGACGGGCTTCCCGTCATCGGCGGCCTCGACATCGCATGCAACGTGTACGTGAATTCGGGTCACTCGATGCTCGGCCTGACCCTGGCCCCGGGATCGGCGCGACTCCTCACCGACATCATGCTTGATCGTGAACCCAGCCTGGGCCCTGAGCTGCTGGCCCGCGTCTCACCCAATCGCTTCTGACCTCCACCTGCGAACCAGCACCTTCAGACCGACAGTTCCACTCAAGGACAACCTGCGAAAGGCAGACCCATGGCCATAGAATTCCGCGGCATCCTCGCCGCCTGCGTCACACCCTTCACCGCCGACGGCTCCGAGGTCGACTTCGAGGGCATCGACGCCCAGGTCGAGCACCTTGTCTCCAACGGCGTCAACGGACTCGTCCCCGGTGGATCAACGGGAGAATTCTTTGTCCTGTCGGTCGCCGAGCGCAAGGCCTCCAACCGTGCCTACGTCGACGCGGCCGCCGGCCGGGTTCCCGTCATCGCCGGGACCGGGGCGCTGAGCACCGCCGAGACCATCGAGCTCAGCCGGGACGCCGAGGACGCGGGCGCCGACGCCCTGATCATCGTGCCCCCGTTCTATTGCACCCCGTCCTTCGACGAAGTCCTCGCCCACTACCAGGCGATCAGCAAGGCCGTGGACATTCCGATCATGTTCTACAACAACCCCGCCGCCACGGGACTCGAGCTCACCCCTGAACAGCTCGGCCGCCTCGGCGCCGAGACCGGGGTCTGGTGCTATAAGGACACCGGCGGTGACTTCCCCAAGTTCACCGAGGTCCACTACGGCCGGGCCGATGACATTGCGGCCCTCAACGGCTGTGACACCCTGACCTTCGCTGCCCTGGCACTCGGCGCCAAGGCGTGCGTGTGGGGCGCGGCAAGCATCATGCCCGCCCTCTGCACCGACCTGTACCAGGCGCTCGCCGTCGATGAGGATCTGCCCAAGGCCCGCGAACTGTGGGCCACGATCAATCCCATCTGCGTCTTCCTCGAGTCGCACAACTACGCCGGCGCCGTCAAGGCCGGCCTCGAACTCATCGGGGTCCCCGCCGGACCCGCCCGGGCGCCGGTCCAACCGCTGGCTGACAAGGATCGCGAGGAGCTGCGCAGACTGCTCGAGGCCGCAGGGGTCACGACCGCAACCAGGTGAACCGGCTCAGCGATTGAGTCGCAGCCACAGGATGGCCACGTGCAGGGCCGTCCGTGATTCGGCGTCGTCGAGGGACACCCCGAGCAGCTTCTGCAACTTGGCCAGCCGGGCGTAGAGGGCCGGCCGGGAGAGGTATCCGCTGCGGGCCACGGCGGATTTGTTGCCGCCGTGGGCGAGGAAGTGCTCGAGGAAGTCGAGCATCTCCTCGTCCTCGGCGTCGAGCAGGGGACCGAGCTCCGCCTCGGCGAAGGCGCTCAGGGCCTGATTGTCGGCGAGCGAGGTGAGCAGGCCGCGGAGCCTGACGTCGGAGAAGCGGTAGTAGAGGCGCTGGCGCAGGTCGAGCGTCGAGGCGATCTCGGCGACCTGTGCCGCCGATTCGAGGCGCATCGCCGCCGTGAGCAGGGACGTGCTCGACCGGGCTACCCCGATGGTCGTCTCCCGGTGGGGCAGGCCCGTGAGCACGCGTTCGAGCACTGCGTCCTCGTCCGCGCCCCGGGGCAGTGCCAGGACGACGCCGAAGGACCCCGACTGCAGTCCCGTCGCCAGGGTGGTGCAGCGCTGGCGGCCGGCCATCTCGACGAACTGCTGGAGCAGGGACCTCTCCTGCAGCTGCAGGCTGGTCGGATCCGTCGCCGAGCTGCGGTCGATCCGCACGACCGCCGCCACCATTCGGTCGTGCGGGGAGAAGCCGAGGGCCCGGGCGCGAGCCCGCGCGCTGTCCTCGTCGAGTTCGGTCGAGTCGGAGATCTCGCGGAGGAGCCCGCCCTGGGCCTGGAACAGGAGATCCTGCTCGTCCCGCTCGGCCATCCGCGCCAATGTCAGCGCCTGCGCCGCGCGCTCGATGATCTGGGCCGCCTCCTCGTCTTCGACCGTCTGGCCCGGAGCGACCAACCGCCCCCACCGTCGCTCCCGCAGTCCGACCGGAGTCTGCAGCCACCGTTGCCCGGTCGTCTCGCCCTCGCCGAGGCGGCCCCCCGGCACCGCCCAGTTCTGCAGGATCCGGGTGGTGTCCCGACCGCCGCCGGCATGGGTGAGGATGCGATGGCCGACGTCCTCGAGGACGACCGGGGAGCCGAGCAGTTCGGCCGTGCGCTCGACGATGTCCCCGGCCCCGGCCCGCTCCAGGCTCAGCTGGGTGAAGGTCTCATGCGCCCTCCTCACCCGTTCCATCCGGGCCAGCTGCCGGTTGAGCAGCTCCTGGTGGGCGAGTTCGGTCACGCGCACGAACTTGATCCTCCGACTCAGCAGGATGATCGGCAGCCGTCTGCCCGTCGCTGCGGCGCGGAGGATCGCGATGGCGTCGTCATCGGGCCGGCCCTCGGTGTCGATGAGCTCGATGACCGCACCGGCGGCGGACACGGATTCGAGCTGGTCGAGGAATGCCGTCGCGGCCCCGGCCGAGGATCGGAATGACAGCCCCGTGCTGAGCACGCACTCCCCGCCCTCGAGGAACTGTCCGACCTGTTCGGAGTCCGCGATGTGCACCCAGCGCACGGTGCGGTTGAGGGCCTCGTGGCCGGAGACGAGTTCCGGTTCGCCGCGCCGGATCTCGTCGAAGGTGAGCAGATGCTCGATCGTGAGTTCGGCGGTCGGGTGTGGGAGGTCTGACACTGTGTAATCGGTCACGGTTCCATTGTGACAGATTGTCTCTGTTCTTCTTGACTGCGCTGACCCACCATGGAAGGAGCCACCGCCGTTCGGCGACGTCGCCGGCAGCGGAACCGCACCAGGACCTCTGGTCGCACCACGGAAGGACCACTGGCCGCAAACGGAAAGGTCATTGGCCTCAAACGGAAAGAGGATGACAGATGCGCACCGTCTCCCATTGGATCAACGGCGAAGGCGTCGACGCCGGAGCCGACTCCCGCTACGCCGACATCACGAACCCTGCCTACGGTGAGGTGACAGGCCAGGTCGCTCTCGCCTCGCGGGCGACCGTCGACTCGGCGATCGCCTCGGCTGCTGCCGCGTTCCCGGCCTGGCGGGACACCTCGTTGGCCAAGCGGACCTCGATCCTCTTCGCCTTCCGTGAGCTGCTCAACCAGCGCAAGGACGAACTGGCCGCGATCATCACCGCCGAGCACGGCAAGGTCCTCTCCGACGCCCTCGGCGAGGTCAGCCGCGGACAGGAGGTCGTGGAGTTCGCCTGCGGCATCGCCCACCTCCTCAAGGGCGGATTCACCGAGAACGCGTCGACCAAGGTCGATGTCCACTCGGTGCGGCAGCCGCTGGGTGTCTCCGCCGTCATCTCTCCGTTCAACTTCCCGGCCATGGTGCCGATGTGGTTCTTCCCCGTCGCCATCGCCGCCGGCAACACCGTGATCGTCAAGCCCTCCGAGAAGGACCCGAGCGCGGCGAACTGGATGGCCGAACTGTGGAAGGAGGCCGGTCTGCCCGACGGCGTCTTCAACGTCGTCCACGGTGACAAGGAGGCCGTCGACGCCCTGCTCGAGAGCCCGCAGGTCGACTCGGTGTCGTTCGTCGGTTCGACCCCGATCGCCCAGTACGTGTACGAGAAGGGCACCGCCACCGGCAAACGGGTCCAGGCCCTCGGCGGCGCCAAGAACCACATGCTCGTCCTGCCCGACGCCGACCTCGACCTCGCCGCCGACGCTGCCGTCAACGCCGGCTACGGGGCCGCAGGCGAACGCTGCATGGCGATCTCCGCGGTCGTCGCCGTCGACTCGATCGCCGATGAACTCGTCGCCAAGATCGCCGAGCGCACCCGGACCCTGAAGATCGGCGACGGCGCCAAGGACTCGGACATGGGGCCGCTGGTCACCGCCGCCCACCGCGACAAGGTCGCCGGCTACATCGACTCCGGCGTCGAGGCGGGTGCCACCCTCGTCCTCGACGGCCGGGAGGTCAGCGACGGTGCGGACCCGGCCGGCTTCTTCCTCAACCCCACCCTGTTCGACAACGTCACCCCCGACATGTCGATCTACACCGATGAGATCTTCGGCCCCGTCCTCTCCGTCGTCCGCGTCGACAGCTACGACGACGGGATCGAGCTCATCAACGCCAATCCCTACGGCAACGGCACCGCCATCTTCACCAACGACGGCGGCGCTGCCCGCCGCTTCGAGAACGAGATCCAGGTCGGAATGGTCGGCGTCAACGTGCCGATCCCGGTGCCGATGGCCTACTACTCCTTCGGCGGCTGGAAGAACTCCCTGTTCGGCGACACCCATGCCCACGGCACCGAAGGCGTGCACTTCTTCACCCGCGGCAAGGTCGTGACCACCCGCTGGCTCGACCCGAGCCATGGCGGCCTCAACCTCGGATTCCCCACCAACGGCTGAACCCGCCTCGGCGATCCACATCGATTCTTGAGAAGGACAGAAATGACCACCACCGAAGAAGACCTCAACCTCGATGCCCAGGCCTCTGCGAAGGCCGGTGCCGTCACCGCGGCCGGGGCATCCGCTCCCGCCGAGGCGAAGCCTGAGCCAACGACGATCAGCGAGGAGCAGATCCGGGCCGGACAGCGCGCCCACGACCTCGACCGCGAGCACGTGTTCCACTCCTGGCAGGCGCAGGGTCCGTTCGCTCCGATGACCGTTCTCGCCGCCGAGGGCCCCTATGTCTGGGACGGCGAGGGCCGCAAGCTGCTCGACATGTCGTCCCAGCTGGTCAACACCAACATCGGGCACCAGCATCCGAAGGTCGTCGCCGCGATCCAGGACCAGGCCGCGCGGCTGTGCACCATCGCTCCCCAGCACGTCAACGATGCCCGCTCGGAGGCGGCACGGCTGATCGCCGAGATCACCCCTGGCGACCTCAACCACGTGTTCTTCACCAATGGCGGTGCCGACGCCAACGAGCACGCGATCCGGATGGCGCGCCTGCACACCGGCCGGTCCAAGGTCCTCTCCGCCTACCGCAGCTATCACGGCGGAACCCAGCTGGCCGTCAACGTCACCGGTGATCCCCGTCGATTCCCCAACGACTACTCGGCCGAGGGCGTCGTCCACTTCCTGCCCGCCTACCAGTACCGGTCGTACTTCGGGGCGACCACGGAGGCGGAGGAGGCCCAGCGCGCGCTCCGGCACCTCGAGGACATGATCCAGCTCGAGGGCCCGGGCAACATCGCCGCCCTCATCCTCGAAACCGTGCCGGGCACCGCGGGAATCTACGGGCCTCCCGCCGGTTACCTGGAGGGCGTGCGGGAGCTGACCTCGCGCTACGGCATCATCTACATCGCCGACGAGGTGATGGCCGGGTTCGGCCGCACCGGGCGTTGGCTGGCCGTCGACCATTGGGACGTGACGCCCGACCTCATCACCTTCGCCAAGGGAGTCAACTCCGGATACGTGCCCCTCGGCGGTGTCGCGATCTCCGACGAGATCTTCGACACCTTCCGGGAGCGCGCCTACCCGGGTGGGCTCACCTACTCCGGCCACCCGCTGGCCTGTGCCGCGGCCGTCGCGACGATCACCGCGATGCGGGAGGAGGGGATGGTCGAGAACGCCGACCGTCTGGGTCGAGAGATCATCGGGCCCACGCTGCGGGAGTTCGCGCAGCGCCACCCGTCCGTCGGCGACGTTCGGGGCATGGGCTGCTTCTGGGCCGTCGAGCTCGTGAAGAACCGAGAGACACGGGAACCCCTGGCCGCCTACGGCGGAAGCTCGCCGGAGATGAATCAGGTCATCGCCGCGCTCAAGTCCGGTGGGGTGCTGCCGTTCGCGAACTTCAACCGGATCCATGTGGTGCCGCCGCTGAACACCCCGGACGCGGACGTGCGCTTCGGGCTCGAGGTGCTCGACCGCGCCCTCGACGTCGCCGACGGCTTCGTCAGCTGAGAACCGGCCGTCACCGGACCGTTGTGAGTGTGGATACATTCGCCGGTCCGGTGACGTCCATTCGGCCTGCTGAGAAGTTGACCGAGCAGGGCCCGGATGAACCCGGGGTGAAAAGCTGGTGAAGTTCGGGTGCATCAGCCTGTAGACTTTTTCGGGATTGAGTCAGCTGCTTCACCGGCCCATTCATCCATGGCCCGCATTGTGTCTACGCCCTAGGTCGCTCAGTGGAAATCATCATCGTCGTTGTCCTCGTCATCGCCCTCGCGCTCTTCTTCGATTTCACCAATGGGTTCCACGACACGGCCAACGCCATGGCAACCCCCATCGCCACCGGCGCCATCAAGCCGAAGACGGCGGTGACGCTGGCGGCCCTGCTCAACCTCGTCGGAGCCTTCCTGTCCACCGAGGTCGCGAAGACGATCTCAGGCGGGATCATCAAGGAAGGCGGGGGCGGGGTCCAGATCACCCCGGGCTTCATCCTCGCCGGCCTCATCGGTGCGATCGTCTGGAACATGGCGACATGGCGCTTCGGGCTTCCATCCTCGTCCTCGCACGCGCTCTTCGGAGGGCTGATCGGCGCGGCGATCGTCGGCGCTGGCTTCGGCTCGGTCGACTTCGGGGTCTTCACCTCGAAGGTCCTTCTCCCCGCCATTGCGGCGCCGATCATCGCTGGTGTGAGCGCCTACCTCTGCACCCGATTGGCGTATTCCATCACTCGGCGTCAGGGCGAGGGTCGCACCGCTCATCGTGCGCCATTCAAGTACGGCCAGGTCTTCAGCTCGTCCCTCGTCGCGCTGGCCCACGGCACCAACGATGCGCAGAAGACCATGGGTGTCATCACCTTGGTCCTCGTGTCGGCGAACCTGCAGGCCCACGGCACCGGCCCGCACATCTGGGTGGTCGTGGCCTGTGCCGTCGCCATCGCCGCCGGGACCTATGTCGGAGGGTGGCGCATCATCGACACCCTCGGCACGAAGCTGACCACGGTCAAACCGGCCCAGGGCCTGTCGGCGGAGACCTCGACGGCTGCCGCGATCCTGGCGTCCTCGCATCTGGGCTTCGCCCTGTCGACCACTCAGGTCGCCTCGGGGTCGGTGCTCGGTTCGGGACTCGGCCGCAAGGGCGCCGACGTCAAATGGTCGATCGCCGGTCGCATCGCGTCCGGGTGGCTGCTGACGATCCCGGCGGCAGGACTGGTCGGCGGCATCGCTGCCGGTATCGCGCACTTCGGCATGGTCGGCATCATCATCGACACGATCATCGCCGTCATCGCCGTGCTCTGGATCTACCTCAGCTCCCGCACGGTCGAGGAGACCGACATCTCGAACCTCGACACCGTCGCCGAGGCGGTCAACATCCGCGGTCGCAAGCGCAAGCTGCGCAAGAACCGCAATCGCAGCCGGGCTGAGGCGAAGCGCGCCGAGGAGAAGCGGTCTGAGGAGAAGCAGGCGGCGACGGAACGCGCCGAGGCGAAGCAGGCGGCGAAGGCCCAGCGTGTCGAGGTGCGAGCCGAGTCCGACCACCAGGCCGCAGAGAACCACCAGGTCGCAGAGAACCACCAGGCCGAGGCGGCGGTTGCCCCGCGCACAGCCGGCGATGCCTCCATCGACGAGCCCGCTGCGGGTTCTGCCGACAATGCTCCGAGTGACAAGGGAGAAGCGAAATGATCGAGTGGAGCTCATTCCTCATCGTTGCGATCGCCACCTGGGTATCGGCGATCGTCGTCATCACGCTCTTCTCCACCGCTGTGCGGATGCGCGCGGCCCACGTCGACATGATCGACGAAGGACGAGGCAATTCCCTTCTCAGGGTCGCCTACTGGGCGGTCTTCGGCGTCTGCGGACTCGTCGTGCTGTTCGGGGTCTACCTCATCGTCCCCGCCCTGCACGGCGGCTGAGCGAACCTGAGCCGGGACATCTGCCGTCCTCATCGGAGCGCTCGGCAGTTCCGCATCGCGGTTCCAACTCCTCCGGCCAGCATCGAGTTCCAGCGCCGCCTCCGCAATACCTCCCGTGAGCACTGCTCCCCACGCGCAGCTTCGCAATACCTCCCGTGAGCACTGCTCCGCACCGGCAGTTTCGCAACTCATCGCGGTAACGCTGATTCACACGCGCAGCTTCGCAACCCATCGCGGCAGCGCTGATTCCTCTCTTTGCACGGGGGTGAATTGCTGCTATTGGGGCGTCGAGGTCAGAGGCGTTCCTGCGCGCGGACGTGATGGGCCCGACGCGATCGACAATTCCTCCCATCAGCGTTGCTTCGCACCGGCAGCTTCGTAAACCCTCCCGTTGACACTGCTTCACACACGCAGCTTGGCAATACCTCCCGTTGGCACTGCTCCGCACCGGCAGCTCGGCAACTCATCGCGGCAGCACTGATTCCTCCCTTTGCATGGAGGTGAATTGCTGCTATCAGGACGTCGACATCAGAAGCCCTCTCCTCGCAGATGCGCGGGGCCGGCCACACTGCCGATGGGCGGGTGAATGCGACGATCCCCCGACCACCGCGGCGGTGATCGGGGGATCGTTCAGCTCAGTCGTCCGACCGAGCGGAACTCAGCGTGCGGCGAGAGCGCTCAGGCTCAAGCTCAAGCTCAGGCTCAGGCGAGACCGAGTCGATCGCGGAGCTCATCGACCTGTGCGCGGAGCTCGGCCGGGACGTGGTCGCCGAGCTCGGCGTACCATTCCTCGATCGACGCGAGTTCCGTCTCCCATTCCTCGGGCTTGATCTCGAGGGCCTTGCGCACCTGCTCCTCGGTGATGTCGAGTCCGTCGATGTCGAGGGCACCGGGCGTCGGAGTCATACCGAGCGCGGTCTCCTCGGCGTCGGCGGTGCCGGCCACACGCTCGACGATCCACTTGAGCACGCGGCTGTTCTCCGAGAAACCGGGCCACAGGAACGAGTTGTCCTCATCGCGACGGAACCAGTTGACGTAGAAGATCTTCGGCAGCTGGGCGCCCTCGGTGTTGCCGATGTCGAGCCAGTGCTGCAGGTAGTCACCGACGTTGTAGCCGATGAACGGACGCATCGCCATCGGATCGCGGCGGACGACGCCGACCTGCCCGGTGGCCGCGGCCGTGGTCTCCGAGGACAGCACCGAGCCCATGAATACGCCATGCGTCCAGTCCTTGGTCTCGGTCACCAGCGGCATGGTGGTCTTGCGGCGGCCGCCGAAGAGGATCGCGGAGATCGGCACACCGTTGGGGTTCGTCCACTCCGGCGCCAGAGTCGGGACATTGGCGATCGGGGTGCAGAAGCGCGAATTCGGGTGGGCGGCCGGGGTCTCCGATTCGGGAGTCCAGTCGTTGCCCTTCCAGTCGATGAGGTGGGCCGGCTTCTCGTCGGTCTTGCCTTCCCACCACACGTCGCCGTCGTCGGTCAGGGCGACATTGGTGAAGATGTTGCCACCGGCCTCGATGGCGCGCATCGCGGTCGGGTTGGTCGAGTATCCGGTGCCGGGGGCGACGCCGAAGAGACCGAACTCGGGGTTGACGGCGTAGAGCTGTCCGTCCGCGCCGAAGCGCATCCAGGCGATGTCGTCGCCGAGCGTCTCGGCCTTCCAGCCGGGGATCGTCGGCTCGATCATCGCGAGGTTGGTCTTGCCGCAGGCCGATGGGAACGCCGCGGCGATGTACTTGACGACGCCTTCGGGGCTGGTGAGCTTGAGGATGAGCATGTGCTCGGCCAGCCAGCCCTCGTCGCGGGCGATCGCCGAGGCGATGCGCAGGGCGTAGCACTTCTTACCGAGCAGGGCGTTGCCGCCGTAGCCGGATCCGAAGGACCAGATGGAGCGGTCTTCGGGGAAGTGGGTGATGTACTTGGTGGGGTTGCACGGCCATGCGACATCGTCCTGACCGGGCTCGAGCGGGGCGCCGACCGAGTGCACGCATTCGACGAACGAAGCGTCCTGCTTCTCGATGGCGTCGAGGGCGTAGGTGCCGCAGCGGGCCATGACGAGCATGGAGAGAACGACGTAGGGGGAGTCGGTGACCTCGATGCCGAACATCGGATGGTCGGCTTCCGCCAGTCCCATGACGAACGGGATGACGTACATGGTGCGACCGCGCATCGAGCCCTCGAACAGGCCGTTGAGGGTCTCCTTCATCTCGTCCGGGGCGACCCAGTTGTTGAGCGGCCCGGCATCCTCCTCCTTCTCGGAGCAGATGTAGGTACGGCCCTCGACACGGGCGACATCATCCGGGTCGGAGGCCGCGTAGAATGAGTCCTTGGTGCCGGTCAGGCGAACGAGCGTGCCGGCGGCGACGAGCTGATCCGTGACGAGCGCCTTCTGCTCAGCGGAACCATCGATCCAGACGATCTCGTCCGGAGTGGTCAGTCGGGCAATCCGTCCGACGAACGACAGCACTGCCTCGTTGGTGGTCGGTGCAGTCTTCAGCTGGTCAGCGACGACATCATGGTCGAGGACGGTCATGAGTGGTCTCCTGGTCTATCGGTTACGGGGTTACCGCTGCTGGGCGGTGGTACATCTCCACCGTAGGTCTGGGCGGGGCGCGCCGATCCGCCGTTTTCGGCCCGGTAAGCTGTGCATTGGGTCACAAGAGTCAAAGGTGTGACGTGAATAGGACACTGGCATGCCGTCTTTTTGCAAGGTGATGACGCATCCTTTCAATCGCTGATTGCCGTCGCGATCCGCCAGTTTCCGAGGATCGGTCGCCGCTGACGTACCCGGAGGTCTGGGTGTGGTGAAGCGCACGTCGCCGGAATTTGGGCTTGGCGGAAGCGGGTGTGTATAGTTGATCGAGTTGCAGGGCGATCGGCTCGGCGACATGCGCCACTAGCTCAACGGATAGAGCATCTGACTACGGATCAGAAGGTTGGGGGTTCGAATCCCTCGTGGCGCACCGAATGAAGCCCCTCATCGGCAGAAACTGCTGGTGAGGGGCTTTTCGCATCCCTGTCCTCTCACCGTGCGGCGAGGATCGTCTCCCGCTGTTCGGGCGACAGATGCTTGACCGCTTCCCGCAGCGTCACCCCTGATGCCCGATGGGCTCGGGGCAGCAGCCAGTCACAGACGATGTCCGGCCGTCTGCGCCCGGTGTCCCGGAGCACCCAGCCGATCGCCTTGCGGATGAAGAACTCCTTCTCCTCGAGCATGGCGTCAGCGAATCGGCAGAAGCGGTCGAAGTCGCCTCGACCCTGCCGCAGCACAACGAGATGGGCCAGCAGTGCCGAGCGCCGGATCCAGAAATCGTCATCGTCTGCCCAGCGCTCGAGGATCGGTTCGAAACCACAGTCGCGTTCGGACAGCGGACCGGCGAGGTCCGCGGCCAGCGGATCCACGAGCGCCCAGGTGCGTGCCTCCCGGAGCAGGCGCTCGATGAGTTCGGCATCCCCGGCGCCGAGGTGGTCCGCCGACTGGATGAGCACCATCGTCGCCGCCGTGCGCCGTTCATGCACGGGCCCGGCCGGGGTGCGTGGGCCCGTGTCGTCATGGGCAGAGGACTGCGCACCTGCGCCACCGTCGGCCGCGGACGGCGCCCACAGTGCTTCGGCGAGTGCGATGACGTCGCCATGATCGAGATCCGCGCCGCGGAGTGCGCTGCGGACGACGGTGCGGGTCTCCGGCACGGTGACGCCGTAGTGGTCGAGTTCGCTCTTGAGGTAGGCCCGATCCCTGACCGCGCGCTCAGCGCTCCCGCGCGAGCGCAGCTCTCTGTCGATCACCTCGGCGAGGGCGTTCACGTCGGCCATGGGTCGATCTTCTCACCGATGTGGCTGTTGTGCCTGCTCGCCCAGAGGACGCGAAAGGCCGCGAACCCGGGCGGAATGCCCCAGCTCGCGGCCTCTCGGCCGGATGTCAGTCCGTACCGGTGTCGAACGCGGCGGACAGCCCGGCGCGGTCGCTGGCGGCATCGACGTCGACGGGCGAGCTGGCGATCTCCTCGGCGCCGCCGGCTTCGAGGGAACCGACGAGCTCGGAGGTGGGGCCCGAGACGAGGCCCATCGCCGCGTACTGTTCGAGTCGGGCCCGGGAGTCGGCGATGTCGAGGTTGCGCATCGTCAGCTGACCGATCCGGTCCTCGGGTCCGAACGCGGCATCTCCCACGCGCTCCATCGACAGCTTCTCCGGGTGGTAGCTGAGGTTGTCGCCGGTGGTGTCGACGATCGTGTAGTCGTCGCCTCGACGCAGTCGCAGCGTCACCTCACCGGTGATCGCCGAGGCGACCCAGCGCTGCATCGATTCGCGCAGCATCAGCGACTGCGGGTCGAGCCAGCGGCCCTCGTACATGCGCCGCCCGAGGCGACGACCCTCCTCGTGGTAGAGGGCGATGGTGTCCTCGTTGTGGATCGCATTGAGCAGGCGTTCATAGGTGATGTGCAGCAGGGCCATGCCGGGGGCCTCGTAGATGCCGCGCGACTTCGCCTCGATGATCCGGTTCTCGATCTGATCGGAGACGCCGAGCCCGTGCCGGCCGCCGATCTCGTTGGCCTTGAAGACCAGGGCCACGGGGTCGTCGAACACCTCTCCGTTGATCGCCACAGGCCGCCCGGCCTCGAAGCGGACGGAGACCTCTTCGGTGGCGACCTCGACGTCATCGCGCCACGCGGGCACGCCCATGATCGGTTCGACGATGTCGAGGCCGGTGTTGAGGAACTCGAGGCTCTTCGCCTCATGGGTGGCGCCCCAGATGTTGGCGTCGGTCGAATAGGCCTTCTCCGCGGAGTCGCGGTACGGGTAGCCGTGGGCGACGAGCCATTCGCTCATCTCCTGACGACCGCCGAGCTCCTCGACGAACTCGGAGTCGAGCCAGGGCTTGTAGATCCGAAGCTTGGGGTTGGCCATGAGGCCGTAGCGGTAGAAGCGCTCGATGTCGTTGCCCTTGTAGGTCGAGCCGTCGCCCCAGATGTCGACGCCGTCCTCCTTCATCGCCCGCACGAGCATCGTGCCGGTGACCGCACGGCCCAGCGGGGTCGTGTTGAAGTACGTCTTGCCGCCGGAGCGGACATTGAAGGCACCGCACTGGAGGGCGACGAATCCCTCTTCGACGAGGAGGCGCTTCGCGTCGACGAAGCGGGCGATCTCTGCACCGTACTCCTTCGCGCGGGCGGTCACGCCATCGAGATCGGGCTCATCGTACTGGCCGATGTCGGCGGTGTAGGTGCAGGGAATCGCACCCTTGTGACGCATCCACGCAACCGCGCAGGAGGTATCCAGTCCGCCGGAGAAGGCGATTCCAACATGCTCACCGATGGGGAGAGAAGACAGTACTTTCGACATGGTCCTCAGCCTACTGCCCGGATGTGGCTCATGTCGCACCGGAACCGGCAGATCGACGCAATTGTTATGCATTTCACTGAATGTTTATTCATCCCCGCGAGGCGACGGTGCGGCGTGCATCGGGTGCCGGAGGCGCCCGTGGACGGCGGAAGCAGAATTCAGCTGCGGCGGTGGCTGCGGATCGCCTCGGCGACGGCGATCGCATCCCCCTCGGGCGCATCCGACTTCCGGTCCGGGCGCGCGACGAAGAGGTAGATGAGCCCGACGGCGAGGACGGTGACGAGGCCGATGAGCACGACGTAGTCGGTGAAGAACGACCCCGACTCCCCAGGCCGGGCGAGGAGGATCATCGCGAAGACGCCGTAGGCCAGGGCCGCGACGTTGACGACGATTCCCCAACCGCCCAGTGACCAGGGACCCGCGGGTCGCCATCCCCTCAGGCGCTGGCGCAGTGCGGCGAGCACGACCATCTGGAACGCGAGGTAGATGCCGAGGATCGCGAACGAGGTGACTGCGACGAGGATGCCGTCATTGAGCCAGATGAGGAGGCAGATGAGCGCCGGCGCCGTGCAGGCGACGATGAGCGCGTTGCGGGGGACCCTCGTGCTCTCCGAGACCGCGGACAGCCAGCGGTGACCTGGCATCATGCCGTCGCGGGCGAAGCTGAAGATCAGGCGGGAGGCCGCGGCCTGGAGGCTGAGCACGCAGGAGATGAAGGCGAGGATGGCGACGAGGAGGAAGATCTTCGCCCCGATCGGGCCGAGGCTGCCGTCGAGGATCGCGGGGATCGGATCCGCGACTTCGCCGGCCACGATCTGCTCGAGATTCGGTGCCGCCAGCACGTAGCCGGCGAACGAGAACAGGGCGGACACCGCGCCGACGACGATCGTCATGATCATCGCGCGGGGAATGCCGCGGGCAGGATTCGAGACCTCCTCGGCCACATCGCCGCAGGCCTCGAAGCCGTAGAACAGGAACAGGCCGGCCACAGCGGCTCCCATGAACGCGCCGAGGTAGCTGCCGTCCCCGGCGACGCCCATCGAGTCGAAGAAGACGCTGAAGGAGTGCTTGCGCTCGAAGATGAGCAGGAACAGCCCGAGTCCGATGACGCCGATGAGCTCGGCGAAGAGACCGATGCGGGCGATCCGGGCCAGCCACTTGGTGCCGCTGAAGTTGATGGCCAGGGCCAGCGCGAGGAGACCCAGGGCCAGGAAGAGTGTCGTGGTCCGGGTCAGCTCGAGGCCGAAGAGGCCGGCGAGGAAGCCGGCGCCGAACTCGGCGACGGCGGTGATCGTGACGATCATGGCGCAGATGTAGACCCAGGCGGCCATCCACGCATACCGCCTGTCCCACAGCCTGCGCGCCCACGGATAGATCCCACCGGCGATGGGGAACTGGGACACCACCTCGCCGAACACGAGGGCCACCAGCATCTGACCGCAGGCGACGATGACGATCCACCACATCGACGGTGGCCCGCCGGTCGACAGGGCGACGGCCAGCAGAGAGTAGACCCCGACGAGAGGGGAGAGGTAGGTGAATCCGAGGGCGAAGTTCGCCCACGGGCTCATCGACCTGTCGAAGGAGTCGGTGTAGCCGAGGACCGACAGGTGGTCGTCATCGGACAGATGGGGGCTGGGGGAGCTGTGCGTCATGTGCGGTGCCTGTCTGGGAATCGACGGTGATTCTGATCTGCTCATGGTAGCCCAGAACGCCAGGTCAGGCGCTCGGCGGAATCGAACTCCACCTTCTGGCGGTGGCAGGCGGAGTTGATGGCGTCTAAGTTGAAGACATGGAGGACGGCACAGGCACCGGGAACCCGGCGGATCCTGCACTCGGCCCTTCGGCCCGTCTCGATTCGAAGGGGCGGCCCCTGAACCCTGTCCCGGTCAGAGTGCCGTGGCTCGAAGTCGGCATCTTCGTTGCCACCGCCGTGAGTCTCGGATGGCTCGTCTGCCTGCCGCTGTGGCTCTCGGGCGAGGGGCTGGAGAATCTGGTCATGGTCCAGCTGTGCGGGCAGGCGCTCATGCTCACCCCGCTCCTGGCGACAGTCCTAGCCCTCATCGTCCAGCGCCGCCGTGCCGCGCTGCCGGCGGGGCCAGGGCTGCCGCCGGCAGCCGAACCTCCGCCGTCGATCACGCGCTATCTCGGGATCTGGCCCCTCACGCCTCTCGGTCGCGTCCTCGGACTGACGGTGGCGGCGATGATCGGCACCTACCTGCTGGTCGCCGCCGCCTACCTGCTGTCGGCTGTCTTCGGGTGGCTCGACATCGACCTCGCGGGACTGTCCGGCTTCAAGGCGCAACTGTCCGCACTGCCCGGCCTCGAAGCGCTGCCTGTCCCCGCCGCCATCGTCGTCTATTCGGCGATCATCATCGTCAACTCGATCGTCACCGCAGCCTTCGCCTTCGGGGAGGAGGTCGGTTGGCGCGGATGGCTGCTGACCAGCCTCCGCCCCCTCGGCGTCTGGCCCGCACTGCTGATCATCGGTCTCATCTGGGGACTCTGGCACGCGCCGCTGATCCTGCTCGGCTACAATTTCGGACGCCCCGACGTCACGGGACTGGGTCTCATGGTCGGCGGCTGCATCATGCTCTCCCTCCTGTTCGGATGGCTGCGACTGCGCTCCGGATCCGTCTGGCCGGCGGTCTTCGCCCACGGCGCGCTCAACGGTTCGTCGGCCATGCTGCTCGGACTGTTCGTCGACGCCTCGGCTCCCGAGCCGGATATGGCGCTGGTCGCGGCCCTGGGCGTCTCGGGCTGGATCGTCTCAGCAGTGATCATCGCCGCGCTGATCCTCACGGGTCAGTTCCGTCGTCGCCCCGAGCTGGGGCAGCGCGAGCTGGGGCAGCGCGAGCAGGGGCAGCCCGAGCTGGGGCAGCCCGCGCTGCGGCTTCCCGGGCGGAGCGGAAACCGACCGAGCCGGCGGGCGTGACCAGCGGGCGTGACCAGCGAGCTTGTGCGTTGAGCGGCACATCCGTATGCGTTAGGCTCGATACCCATCGACGCCCGGTCCCGGCAGGGACCGGGACGATTCCACGAAGGGGAGATGCTCATGGCTCTAGGTTCATCGTTGCTGCAGTCCGCCGGTCGGATGCTGACCGCGCCGATCTTCATCACCGGCGGGTACGCGGCGCTGACCCAGCCGGGCGGCCGGGTCGTTATGGCGGGGCAGACCCTGGACGCCATGCGCGAGTACCTGCCGATCCTGCCCGAGGACGATGAACTGCTGGTGCGTGCCAACGGGGCGCTCCAGCTCGCAGCAGGGACGACGCTGCTGCTGGGAATCAAGCCACGGCTCTCCGCCCTCGCGCTCGCCGCTTCGCTGGTGCCGACCACCCTGGCCGGGCACGCCTACTGGGAGATGGACGAGCAGAACGCGGCCGCCCACAAGACCCATTTCCAGAAGAACGTCGCCGCCCTCGGCGGACTGCTGCTCGTCGCCGGGGCCGGTGCGGGCAAGAGGGCCGCGAAGAAGGCGGCTCGGAAAGCGGCGAGGAAGGCCTCGACGCAGAGGTGACGAGCCGGCGGCCGAATCGCCGATGACATCGATTCGAATCCGGCCTATGCTCGAGACATGGCGAAGGCACTCCTCATCGTGGACGTTCAGAACGACTTCACCGAAGGTGGAGCCCTGGCGGTGGCCGGCGGCGACAACGTCGCCGTGGAGATCTCACGCTTCCTCGCCGACGAGGCCGACGGGTACGACGCCGTCATCGCCTCCCGGGACTGGCATGACGCCGACAATGACAACGGCGGCCACTTCAGCGACGCCCCCGACTTCGTCGACACCTGGCCGCCCCACTGCGTCGCCGGCACCGAGGGTGCCGAGTACGATCACCTCCTCAGCACCGAGGCGGTGACCCACCACGTCCGCAAGGGTCAGGGGACGCCCGCCTACTCCGCGTTCGAAGGCACCACCGACACCGGGCAGCGGCTCGGCGAGCTTCTCGATGACCTCGGTGTCGCCGAGGTGGACGTCGTCGGCATCGCCACCGACCATTGCGTTCGCGCCTCCGTCCTCGACGCGCTCGCCGCGGGAAAGTCGGTGCGTGTGCTGCACGACCTGGTCGCAGGCGTCGGGGTCGACTCGAGTGCGAGGGCGCTCGAGGAGATGAAGTCCGCAGGTGCGGAGATCGCCTGAGATCAGCCGCCCATCGCCTGCGCGTAAGCGGCTTCCAGCCGTTCGAGGGGCCCGGGTCCTGATCGCTTGGGAGCGGGGGCACCCAGATGACGGACCCGGAGCTCGTCCATGAGTTCGTCGACGAATTGCGGCCCCTCCTGCCGCATGAGCTCCTGCCTCACCCGCAGCTCGGGGGTGCCGTCCCTCCAGTCCAGTCCCCAGTTGCCGAGTGCGAAGAGGATCGGGAGGGTCTGGATTCCTGCCTCCGTGAGACTGTAGCGCGCCTTCTGTCCACGTCCGGCCTGTTCCTTCGTCAGGATCCCCGCGTCGACGAATCGCTTGAGCCGGTCGCTGAGGATGTTCGAGGCGATCCCCTCGATCGACCCGTTGAGCAGCTCCCGGAAGTAGCGGTGGTCGCCGAAGATGATGTCGCGCAGGACCAGGAGCGACCAGTGATCGCCCAGAGCCTCGACGGCTGCGTTGATCGCACATCCCGACCGTGGCTCACCCGATCTCCTTGACACTGAAGCACCTCCCGCCTAGCTTGGTGATTGCATTATACAACTGCTTCAAGGGAGAAGACGATGTCGGCAGCCAGACCGCGGGCGCGCGTGCACAACATGCTTGTCTCACTCGACGGTTTCGCCGCCGGAGACCGGGTGACATTCGACCAGCCGATCGGAGGAGCCGGACTTCTCTTCAGCCGATTCGACGGGCGAGTCATCGACGGGGTGCACAACGCCGACGCTCCGATCACGGTGGATCGGGCGCTGACGAGCATGTGGGGGCAGGGGATCGGGGCCGAGATCATGGGGCGACGGAAGTTCGGCCCCCAGACCGGGCAATGGCCCGACGACGGATGGCAGGGCTGGTGGGGTGACGAACCTCCGTTTCGCACCCCGGTCTTCGTCCTCACCCACCACCCCCGTGAAACGGTCGAATTCGAGAACGGAACGAGCTTCCACTTCGTCGACGCGACCCCCGAGGAGGCACTGCGGCAAGCCGGGGAAGCCGCGAGCGGCCTTGATGTGAGGATCGGTGGAGGTCCGACGACGGTGCGGCAGTTCCTCGAAGCCGATCTCATCGACTTCCTCCACCTGGTGATCGTGCCCGTCGTGTTGGGCGCCGGAGTGCGGCTGCTGGACGGCTTGGAGGGTGTCGAGGACCGCTTCACTATCGAGACGGTCGGTACCGAGGGCGGTCTCACTCATCAGCTATGGAATCGGAAGTGAGCGAGACCGATCGCCGAGGCGGCTGCCGGCCGCAGTGGTCAGTGCGCCTCCGTCATTCGGCCGATGTAACCCAAATAACTGTTGGGTAACCGCGCTCTGCTCCGCGCCAGGTGGGGGCGGTTGCAGGGAGAGCCTGCCCCGCGGGATTGCGCCTGGAACAGCGGATTCCGGCTGTCCGAGTTCACCTCCGCAGGGTAGGCTCGTCCTTTGATCGAGTCCTTCGGAGGTGGAGCATGGCAGACGTGAGGAAATTCCTGCGTGACTTGGCCGGCAGCCCCTCGATGCGTCGACTCGGAGCCCTGTCGGGCAATACGAAAGGCATCAAGGGCACCTACGACACCATGGAATCCACTATCGCGAAACCGGCACGACCGAAGGTCTCCGACCTCGTCGATGCGACGAACGATGAGTCCCCAGCGACCGTGAGGTCTGAGCGGCTCGGCGAACCCGCGGCCCCAGCGGGCCCGAGTGGGGACGGAGCATCCTCGCAGCTGCCGCTGCCGGAGATCGGGACCCTCACCTCGGCGAGCGAGGACGCGATCGTCGACCCCTCGGAGCAGGTGCTCGAACGCATCGACCTCAACTCCTGGAAGTGGCCGGAGTACTTCGCCTTCTCACTCACGCGGATCGAGGAACTGTTCCCCACCGGCGGGATCCCGCGGGGGATCGGACCGGTCCGCTCCTTCATCACCGAGGACAACGACTTCCGCGCACTCGGCCTCGACCGCGAGAAGTGGCCGGCGATCGATGAGACCTGGACGACCGTCGGCGACGTGCTGAGTGACACCTACACGGACGCGTGGCTCGTCACCCGCGACGGCGTCGCCCTGGCCGAGGAGTACGCCTGGCCGATGAAGCCGGCACGCCGCCATATGCTGTTCTCCGTGAGCAAATCCGTCGTCTCCACGGTCGTCGGCAGCCTCACCGATGCCGGGCTGATCTGTCCCGACGAACTCGTCACCACCTACCTGCCGATGCTGTCCGAGAGCGGCTACGCCGGAGCCACCGTCCGCGACGTCCTCGACATGCGGTCGGGAGTCAGGTTCTCCGAGGAGTACCTCGTCGAGGGATCCGAGATCCGGGCGCTGTTCGAAGCCGTCGACATGGTGCCGCGCACTCCCGCCGCGGCGAACGGGATCAAGGAGTACCTCACCGGCCTCACGCGCGAGCGCGACCACGGCGGGCCATTCCTCTACCGCAGCTGCGAGACCGATGTGCTCGGATGGATCTGCGAAGCAGTGACGAATCGACCCTTCGCGGTCGTGGCCAGCGAATACGTGTGGTCGAAGATCGGCGCCGCCCATTCCGCACAGGTCTGCCAGGACCACTGGGGCGGCTCGATCGTCGACGGAGCCATCAGCACCACCCTGCGTGACCTCGCCCGATTCGGTGAGATGATCGCCCGCGGAGGAGTCACCGCCGAGGGGCGGCGCGTCCTGAGCCAGGCGTGGATCGACGACATCTTCGCCGGAGGACCCGACTCCGCCGAGGCGTTCGCCCAGTCCGCGTCGGGTCCGTCCTATCCCGGCGGAATGTACCGCAGTCAGTTCTGGGTGCCCACCGCCGGCCGCGACGTCGTCGTCGGCATCGGCATCCATGGGCAGATGCTCTACATCGACCGGGCCACACGGACCGTGGGGGTCAAGTTCTCCAGCGACCCCGAGCCGGTGAGACTGGCCGCCCAGCACGGCACCCTGGCGATGTTCGAGGCGATCGCCGAGGCGGTTCCCGCGCAGGCGGGATCGACGGCGGCAAGCTTCGTCGCCTGAGCCGCCCAGCGGCGCCGGATTGCCTAGACTTGACGGCAGAATGAGTGTCGAACCCCGGACCAGCACCCGCGAGCGGGCCAGGACGGTGCCCCATCGCATCGTCGTCCTGGCCCTCGACGGAGTGTCCGCGATGGACCTCGGGATCCCGGCCCAGATCTTCGGTCCCGGATCAAGCCCGACCCTGGTCGCCAATGCCGAGATGACGAGCGGCCGGGCGGTGATTCCCGGCAGCTGGCCCTATGACGTCGAAACCTGCACACCCGCGCCCGGAGTGATCGCCGGGGCCGATGGGCTCGAGTACTCGATCGCGCGCGGATTGGACGCCCTCGATCTGGCCGACACGATCGTCATCCCCGGTGCCGCCTCGGCGGTGGAGAGCGAACCGTCCGGGGCCGTCATCGGGGCCCTCCTGTCCGCATTCGAGCGCGGAGCACGCCTGGTGGCGATCTCGACGGGTGCCTTCGTCCTGGCTCGCACGGGCCTGCTCGACGGGACCCGGGCGACGACGCACTGGTCCCACGCGAAGGAACTGGCCAAGCGCTACCCGAGGATCAAGGTCGATGAGAACGTCCTCTTCGTCGCGGAAGGGAAGGTGCTGACCTCGGCCGGAGCCGCCTCGGCGATCGACCTCTGCCTGCACCTCATCCGCCACGACCATGGGGTGGGACTGTCGAACCAGGTGGCCCGACGGCTCGTCGCCGCAGCCTACCGCAGTGCGGGCCAGGCCCAGTACGTGCCGCGCAGCGTCCCCGAGCCCCTGGGTGAGGTCTTCGCCGACACCCGGCAGTGGGCGCTCGAGCGCATCGGGGAGGAGCTGACGCTCAAGGACCTCGCCGCCAACGCCGGGGTCTCGGTCCGGACCTTCTCCAGGCGGTTCGTCGAGGACACCGGATACACGCCGATGCAATGGGTCCTGCGCGCCCGGGTCGACCTCGCCCGCGAGCTGCTCGAGAACACCGATCTGGGAATCGAGCAGATCGCGGACCAGGTCGGGCTCGGCACCGGTGCCAATCTGCGCATGCACTTCCAGCGGATCCTCTCCACAACGCCCAACGAGTATCGCCACATCTTCTCCGCCGACCGTGAATGAGGTTTGGCCGGAAACTTGCGACTTCTGGCATTAAGACTGGCGAGATCCTTCGGTGTACTGGCAGTTCGGCCACTGTTGTCGATCGCGTGGATCGCCGAGAATGGAGGTGTACCCACAAGGTTCCCCATCCTCAAGGAGTGACATTGACTCGCATCGCCATCAACGGTTTCGGTCGAATCGGTCGCAGCACCCTGCGCGCACTGATCGAGCGGGGCAGCGACCTCGAGGTGGTTGCCATCAACGACCTCGGTGCTGCCGATGAGCTGGCTCGACTCCTCAAGTTCGACACCACCCTGGGCCGGTTCGGATACCCCGTCGAGACATCCGGCGACGAGCTCGTCGTCAACGGGGACGCGATCAAGATCCTCGCCGAGAAGGATCCCGCCAGCCTCCCCTGGGGCGAGCTCGACATCGACATCGTCCTCGAAGCGACCGGCCGCTTCACCAAAGCCGACAAGGCCCGGGCCCACCTCGAGGCCGGCGCCAAGAAGGTCCTGGTCAGCGCTCCGTCCAAGGGTGCCGACGTCACCCTTGCCTACGGCGTGAACACCGAAGCATACAAGCCCGAGCACACCATCATCTCCAATGCCTCCTGCACGACCAACGCCCTGGCCCCGCTGGCCAAGGTCCTCGACGATCTGGCGGGCATCGAGCAGGGATTCATGACGACCGTCCACGCCTACACCGGGGATCAGAACCTCCAGGACGGACCGCACAAGGACCCGCGCCGGGCGCGCGCCGCCGCCGTCAACATCGTTCCCACCTCGACCGGGGCCGCGAAGGCCATCGGCCTCGTGCTGCCGCAGCTCGATGGAAAGCTCAGCGGCGACGCGATCCGGGTTCCGGTGCCGGTCGGCTCGATCGTCGAGATCAATGCGACCGTCTCCCGCGAGGTCGCCCGCGACGAGGTGCTCGATGCCTACCGGGCCGCCGCCGAGGGGCCGCTCCAGGGGATCCTCGTCTACGAGACCGAGCCGGTCGTCTCCAGCGACATCGCGGGTCAGCCCGCCTCATCGATCTTCGACGCCGCCCTGACCCGGGTGGTGGGCAACCACGTCAAGGTCGTCGCCTGGTACGACAACGAATGGGGATTCTCCAACCGCGTCGCCGACAACCTGGAGCTGATCGCGCAGGGCTGATTCGCATCGTCAAGGCCTCGACCATGAGTTCCGTGGTCGGGGCCTTTTCGTCTTCGTCATGGCCGCCTCACCCTTGACATATACCCCCAGGGGGTATATCTTGACGGCATGAACACACGCCCCGAACCTCACAACGGTCATCAGCCGGGCACGGATCACGCCCACCACTCCGAGCAGGCCGGTCGTCACGACGCCGAACACTCCGGGCACGGGCCCCATGGCGAGCACCACCTCGGCCATGCGGGGCACGACCAGGCCGAGCATGACCACGCGGCACATGACCACGCGGCACCTGGCCAAGACGCCCATAGGGATCACGCGGGCCACGGTGACCATGCCGACCACGCCGGTCACGGTGACCATGCCGACCACGCCGACCACAGTGACCATGCCGGCCACGCCGGTCACGGTGGCCATGCTGGTCACGGCGATCACGCCGGCCACAGTGATCATGGGGGCCACGCGGGCCATGCCGGGCATATGGGCCACGCCGGACACGGCGACCACGTCGGACAGTTCCGACGTCTGTTCTGGATCATGCTCGTCATCGCCGTTCCGGTCGTCGCGTTCAGCCCGATGTTCGCGCACCTCGTCGGCTATGAGATTCCCGGAGCGGGTCAGGGCCACGGGGGAGATGACTCTCGATTCGCCTGGCTCAGCTGGATCTCACCGATCCTCGGCACCGTCATGTACGGCTGGGGCGGCAGGCCGTTCCTCACCGGCGGGCTGAGCGAGGTCAGGTCCCGGAAGCCGGGGATGATGCTCCTCATCGCGCTCGCGATCACCGTCGCGTTCATCGCCTCGTGGGGTGCCTCGCTGGGCCTGCTCCACCCCGAGCTCGACTTCTGGTGGGAGCTCGCCCTGCTCATCGTCATCATGCTCGCCGGGCACTGGATCGAGATGCGATCCCTGGCGCAGACCACCTCGGCGCTCGACTCGCTGGCGGCTCTCCTGCCCGATGAGGCGGACAAGGTGGTCGGCGACGAGATCATCACGGTCTCCCCGGCCGAGCTGGCCATCGGCGACATCGTCATCGTCCGACCGGGATCCGCCGTTCCCGCCGACGGTCGGATCGTCGACGGCACCGCGAGCATGGACGAATCGATGATCACCGGTGAGTCGAAGACCGTGCGCCGCGGCGTCGGCGAACCCGTGGTCGCCGGCACCGTCGCCACGGACTCCGGCGTGCGCATCGAGGTCACCGCGACCGGGGACGACACCGCCCTGGCCGGCATCCAGAAGCTCGTCGCGGATGCGCAGTCATCGTCCTCGCGGGCGCAGCGCATCGCCGACACCGCGGCGGCCTGGCTGTTCTGGTTCGCCCTCGGCGCGGGTGTCATCACCGCCCTCGTCTGGACGGTCCTCGGACTGCCCGATGCGGCCGTGATCCGCACGATCACCGTGCTCGTCATCGCCTGCCCCCACGCGCTCGGCCTGGCGATCCCACTCGTCGTGTCCATCGCCACCGAGCGGGCCGCCCGCGCCGGGGTCCTCGTCAAGGACCGGCTCGCACTCGAGACCATGCGCACCGTCGACACCGTCCTCTTCGACAAGACCGGCACCCTGACCAAGGGCGAGCCGACCGTGACCGCCGTGGAGCCGGCCGCCGGCGAGGCGCTGACCGCTGACGTGGTCCTGACCCTGGCCGCGGCAGCGGAATCCGACAGCGAGCATCCTCTGGCCAGGGCCATCGTCCGTGCCGCTGCCGAGCAGGGCCTCGAGGTCCCGCGGGCCGAGGACTTCTCCTCCTCGCCGGCCGTCGGGGTCAGAGCGCGGGTTGACGGCGCCGAGGTGGAGGTCGGCGGCCCGCATCTGCTCGCCTCCCGCTCGGTGTCCGAACTGCCGGTCGCCGAGGACTGGCGGGACCAGGGAGCGATCATCCTGCATGTGCTCCGGGACTCGGAGGTGATCGGTGCCCTGCGCCTGGCCGATGAGATCCGGTCCGAGTCGCGCGACGCCATCGATGCCCTCCATACGGCCGGCTCCCAGGTGGTGATGATCACCGGAGACGCCGAGGCGGTGGCGCAGTCCGTGGCCGGCGACCTCGGCATCGATCGGGTCTTCGCCGGAGTCAGGCCGGCGGACAAGGCGGCGAAGGTGCAGGAGCTGCAGGACGAGGGGCGGACCGTGGCGATGGTCGGCGACGGCGTCAACGACGCTCCGGCCCTGGCGCAGGCCGACGTCGGGATCGCGATCGGCGCCGGCACCGACGTCGCCATCGGCTCGGCCGGGGTGATCCTCGCCTCCGACGATCCGCGTGCGGTGCTGTCGGTGATCGAGCTCTCTCGTGCGTCCTACCGGAAGATGAAGCAGAATCTGTGGTGGGCGGCCGGCTACAACCTCATCTCGGTCCCGCTCGCGGCCGGTGTCCTGGCCCCGATCGGCTTCATCCTGCCGATGAGCGTCGGTGCGGTCCTGATGTCGGTGTCGACGATCGTGGTCGCGCTCAATGCGCAGCTGCTGCGCCGGCTCGACCTGCGACCCGAGGCACTGAGCGACCCGAGGCACTGAGCGACCCGAGGCACTGAGCGACCCGAGGCACTGAGCGACTCGAAGCGCTGAGCGACTCGAAGCGCTGAGCGCTCAGGAGGCCCCAGCCGCGGTCACAGTCCGCGGTTGCGGCGGTACTGCGCGGCCAGCCGGACCGGAGCGTCGGGGGCACCGAAACCCTGGTAGGCGCCTCGGCGTTCGACCATCTCGAAGAACACGGAACCGATCGTGGACGTGTAGAAGTGGAGGAACTCGCCGGCTGAATCGGCGTCGTAGAGGACATGGTGCTCCTGCAGCCGGCGGAGGAAATCCGGGTCGAGGTCGAAGCGGCTGGCCAGATCCTCGTAGTAGTTCTGCGGCACGGCGAGGAAGTCGAGGCCGCGGGCACGAGCGATGGCGGCGGCCTCGAAGATGTCCTCGCAGCTGATCGCCACGTGCTCGGGGTAGGGGTCGGCCGAGGTCTGGGCGCGGGCCTTGTCGCCGACCAGCTCCGAATGGACCGGGGCGACGTTGAGCGGCATCCGGATGGAGCGGTCGGCCGAGGACATCACCTGGGACCGGACCAGACCGGATGGGCTGGGAACGTCCTGCGAGGGCTGGGCATGCAGATTGAGCAGCGAGGTGTAGAAGAGCACCGACTCGTCGTAGTGGCTGGCCGGCTGCGCCAGATTCACATGGTCGATGCGCGAGGCCCGTCGTCCCGTGTCGGTGCCGAACTCCCGGATCCAGGCCGGCGCGGTCCCGTCGGACTGGTGGAAGAACACCTCGGAGCCGTCGGGAGCGAAGACGCCGCGCAGCACCTCCTCGTCATGGGACTGCTCCCGGGGGACCTCGATGGCGTGGAGCAGGGTGGCGCGGTGCATCGCCGCTTCCGCATCGTCGACGTCGAACCCGATGCCGCGCAGGTAGGAGCCCGGCGACCTCTCCGACCAGGGGCGATCGATGGCGGCGGAGTCGATCTCGCTGATGACGATCCTCGCCTGCCCGCGCGTCCACAGCTGCACATGCGGCTTGCTCCGGTGGAAGCCGGTGAAGTCGAACCCGAGCTGGTGGAGCTGCCGGGTGAGGGTGCCGAGGTCCTCGGTGCTCAACTCGACGAAATCGACCGCGCGCGGCTCGGCGACCTCCGGCAGGGGGCGGAGGTCGAGGGCGGTTCCGGCTCCGGCGGCACCGCCAGCTGCGCTACCTGCGGCACTCCCCACGGCGACGCCGAGCGCGCCGTTCAGCGTCGCCGACACGCCGGCCTCGAGCCAGCGCAGCGACCGCAGTCCGTCGACGGCGGTCCGGTAGGTGTCGGCCTGCCGGAACGAGTCGTTGAACACCTCGAGCGACACCGGGCCCGAGTATCCGGTCGCGGCCACGCGGGCCAGGAAGTCGGTCAGGTCCCACGATCCTTCGCCGGGGAAGACGCGATGGTGACGCGACCAGCTGAGCACGTCCATGGTCAGGGCCGGGGCATCGGCCAGCTGGAGGAAGAAGATCTTGTCACCCGGAATCCGCGCGATCGTCTCGAGGTCGGTGCGACGGGAGAGGATGTGGAAGCTGTCGAGGCAGGTCCCGATCCGCGGATGGTCGGCGGCTCGCACGAGGTCCCAGGCACGGTCGTATTCGGAGACGAACCGGCCCCAGGCCAGGGCCTCGTAGGCGACGTCGATGTCGTAGCGTTCGGCGAGGTCGCCGAGGCGGCGCAGCTGCCCGGCGACCAGCTCGTCGTCATCGATGGTCGCTGTGCCGACGTTGGAGCACAGCAGGATGGTCGACATCCCGAGCCTGCGCATGAGGGCGAACTTCGCCTCGGCCCGACGGAGATTACCGGCGAACGTCGCTTCGTCGACGCCCTCGAGGTCGCGGAACGGCTGATAGAGATCAAGGCTCAGGCCCAGCTCCCGTGCCAGCCGGGCGATGTCCTCCGGCGTCTGAGGTGAGACGACGAGGTCCTGTTCGAAGATCTCGACCCCGTCGAAACCCGCCGCCGAGGCTGCTCGCAGCTTCTCCTCCAAGGTGCCCGACAGGCAGACCGTGGCAATCGATGTCCGCATCATCTCTCCTTCATCGTTGGTGCACCCGCCCGACCGCCGAAGTCATCGGCAACGGGCCGCGCTCATTTCGATCGGTCGGCGTGGAGCCTGTCGATCTCATCGAGGTCCAGGGGCTTCGTCTCCTTCGCCGTCATCGCCGCCAGCGCCACGAAGACGCAGACCCCGGCGGTGAAGGCCGCCACCGAGACCCAGTTCTCGCCGGACTTGCCGGCGACGGCGGAGGCAAGGGCGGGAGCGACGCCGCCGGAGACGGCGAAGCCGATCTGCGTGCCGAGCGCCAGCCCGGTGACCCGGACGCTGGTGGGGAACATCTCCGCGTAGAACGAGGGCCAGATCGCATTCGCCATCGAGTAGAAGCCGCCCGACATGATCGCGCCGCAGACGAAGATGAGGGTCCAGTTCCCGTTCGAGATCGCGCCCAGGTACGGGAACATCATCCCCCCGGCCAGCAGGGCTCCGGTGATGAAGACCGGTTTCCGGCCGATCCGGTCGGCCAGCAGCGCCGCCGCCGGGATCGCGAGCAGGGCCACCGCATTGGCGATCACCGAGACCAGGAGCATGGTGGAGCGTTCGAGGCCGACGATGGAGGTGCCGAAGGACAGGGACCAGACGGTGAAGACCATGTTGACGGTGTTGATCATCGCGCACGAGGCGACGCGCAGCACGGCTGCCTTGTGCCAGCGGAACACGGACTTCAGCGGGGGCGCCTCGGCACGGGCCTCCTTGAACGCCGGCGGCTCCTCGAGTCCGCGACGGATCAGCCAGGCGGTGAGCACGACGATGGCCGAGAGCCAGAACGGCACCCGCCAGCCCCAACTGAACAGCTGGTCCTCGGGGAGAAAGGCGGTGAAGGGGATGAACACGGCCGTGGCCAGCAGGGTGCCGAACTGCGTGCCGTGCAGTGTCCAGCTGGTCGTCCACGCGCGCTTGCGCTCGGCCGAGTGCTCGAGCGAGACGCTGATCGCGCTCGCCTGCTCTCCCGAGGCGGACAGGCCCTGGATGATGCGGCACAGCACGAGGAGCAGGGGCGCCCAGATGCCGATCTGCTCATAGGTCGGCAGGCACCCGACGAGGAACGTCGAGATGCCCATCATGAACAGGGTGAGCATGAGGACGAACTTGCGGCCGAAGCGATCACCGAGAGGCCCCATGATCAGTGCGCCGAGGGGGCGGACGACGTAGGCGACGCCCACCGTGCCCATCGCCAGCAGGATTGCCACTCCCGGTGCGGTGGTCTCCGGGAAGAACAGGATGTTGAGCACCAGCGCCGCTGCCGTGCCGTAGACGGCGAAGTCGTAGTACTCGAGTGCGGAGCCCGTCCAGCTGGACAGGGCCGCGCGCAGCGGTGTCTTGGCCGGGCGAGCGTCGTCGATCGCTTGAGTCATGGTTCCTCGAATCCTCCATTGCCATAATGTGGCAATTACTGTTACATTGTGGTTTACAGTGTGAGGCAGATGACATAGCCTGTCAACGTCCGATGTGTGCGACCGGCGCACGACCGTGACTGCGGTCGGCCAAGACGTTGTCGACGACTCACGACCGATGAGAGGAGGTGCTCATGCCCGCGAAGGGATCGAACACGGTGGCCAAGGCGTTCGAGATGCTCGAGCTCCTCGGCGACCATCCGGAGGGTCTCAGCGCCGCCGCCGCGGCCGAAGCCAGCGGTCACCCGTTCAGCACCGCCTACCGGCTGCTGGGCGGACTGGTCGAGGCCGGGTACGCCGACTTCAACCCGGCGAGCAAGCTCTACACGCTGGGCCTGGAGGTCTTCCGGCTGAGCCAGAAGGTCGCCCACCGGCGCGGCTTCGACGGAGCGACGAAAGACCTGCTGCGGACTCTGACGCAGGTGACGGGGGAGTCGAGCATTCTCTCCGTGCGCCAGGGCAACGCCTCGCTGACCGTGCTCACGGTGGACGGTCCCCAGTACCGGACCACCACCGACCCGGGTGACCAGGCTCCGCTGCACACCTCGGCGCTGGGACAGGTGCTCCTCGCCTTCGACCCCGAGCACGACCGGGTCATCGACGAGCTCGACCTGAGCCCCCGGACCCCGAATTCGATCACGGACCCCGCGCGGCTGCGCGAGAAGCTCGCGAGGATCCGGGAACTCGGCTGGGCCGGCCAGTCGGAGGAGAACGACATCGGCATGAACGCCCTGGCGGTGCCCGTGCTCGACCTCGACGGCCGGCTGCTGGCGGCGCTGGCGCTGGCCGCGCCGGTGTTCCGCCGCTCCCTCGACGAGCTCATCGAGCTCGTCCCCCAACTCACGGAGACCGCGACGCAGGTCGCGGCCAGATTGCCCAGGTGATGATGAACCAGATCCTCGTCCTCAACGGACCCAACCTCAACCTGCTCGGCGTCCGCGAACCCGAGATCTACGGCCGCACGACGCTGGCCGACATCGACGAGCTCTGCGCCGCCACCGCCGCCGAGGTGGGTCTCGAGGCTCGCTGCATCCAGTCCAACCATGAGGGTGAGCTGATCGACGCCGTCCACGCCGCCCGGGGCTCGACCGTCGGGGCGGTGGTCAACGCGGCCGCCTACACGCACACCTCGGTGGCGCTCCACGACGCGCTCAAGTCCTACCCGCAGCCCATCGTCGAGGTGCACCTGAGCAATCCGCATGCGCGCGAGCCCTTCCGCCACCACTCCTACATCTCCCTCGTCGCCGACGCCGTCGTCGCGGGGGCCGGCGCGCGCGGCTACGCGCACGCGATCCGGATCCTCGCCGAGGCGATCGGCGGCCCGAGGACCACCACCGCCGGCGCCGACCGGACGACGAAGGGACGACTATGAGCGACACGCTGCTGCTGGGCCTGATCGGCGAGGGGATCTCCGCCTCCCGGACCCCGCGGATGCATGAGGCCGAAGGGGACTTCCACGGAATCAGGACGATGTACCGGATCCTCGACGTCACCGCGCCCACGCGACACGGCGCCGAACTCGGCGAGCTGCTCACCGCCGCCGTGAGGCTGGGATTCAACGGCCTCAACGTCACCCACCCCTTCAAACAGCAGGTGCTCGACCTCCTCGACGAGGTGGACCCGGGCGCCCAGCGGATCGGCTCCGTCAACACCGTCGTCATCGGCGAGTACGGCACGACGACCGGCTTCAACACCGACGTCACCGGGTTCGCGCGCGGATTCGCCGAGGGGCTCGACGGCGCCGCGACCGGGCAGGTCGTGCAGATCGGAGCCGGAGGAGCCGGCCGAGCCGTCGCCTTCGCCCTGTCGGAGCTGGGAGTCGACGACCTGATCATCGCCGATGTCGGTGCCGACCGGGCCCACGACCTCGCCGCCGACATCGGAGCCGGTGTCCGCGCGATCTCCACCGACGAGCTCGAGGCGGCGGTCACCTCGGCGGACGGAATCGTCAATGCGACCCCGGTCGGAATGGCCTCCTTCCCCGGGACCCCGTTCGACACGGGCCTCCTCGATCCGCGGATGTGGGTGGCCGACGTCGTCTACTTCCCCCTCGAGACCCGGCTGCTGCGCGAGGCCCGGGACAGAGGATGCCGGACCCTTGACGGGTCGGGAATGGCGGTCAACCAGGCGGTCGACGCGTTCGAGCTGTTCAGTGGCGTGCGCGCATCCCCCGAGCGGATGCGTCGGACCTTCCTCTCCTTCGGCGCCTGACTCCGCGCAGGGCGCGGGCCCGATAAGAAGACTCTCATCCGATTTCCCTCGACAAAGCAGGCCGGGTTGGGCAGTGTGAGAAGGGTGGGGGGACAATCGCAGATGGTGGGCTGGATCGTGACCGGCCTCGTCGTCGTGCTCGCGGCACTGACCGTCGTCATCGTCAGAAACACCGCCCAGCCCGAGCCGCCCGACCTCACGCCGGTCGAGGTCACTCCCCACCCCTCGTCCACCTCCGAACCCGCCCGACCACCGGAGAGCCCCGGTGGCAGCTCGGGCGGGGACGGCGCGGACTCCACCGCCGATGCGAACGGCAGCGCCGACGATGCCGGGGCGAACGCGGATGGGGCCGGGGCCGACCGTGAACCCCCGCGGATCGAGCGGTCCTACGAGCCGGCGCCGAACCCGCCGCGGGAGGTCCCCAACGGTGACGACGATGACGACGACGTCGGGGACGGGGAAGAGGTCGAGGACTCCGGGGACGATGATGACGACTGAGCGGCGCATCAGGCTGACCGTTCAGAACCGACTCACCATCGCCGTCGCCATCCTGTCGGTCCTCACGCTCACGATCGTCGGCTTCGTCCTCTACACGGTCGAGTCGAACAACGTCGAGAGCCGCAACACCTCGACGATGTCCCAGGAGATCGCCGAGATGCGGTCCTTCGCCCAGACCGGCGTCGACCCGGAGACCGGCCGGCCCTTCGCCTCGGTCGACCATCTGCTCAGCCAGTTCCTCGCGCAGAACCAGCCCAACGCCGACGAGGCGTTCTTCGCCTTCCTCACCGACGGCCGCGTCCTCTACCAGGGCGACTCGGAGCCGCTGCTGCGCGAATCCAAGGAGTTCGAGAAGGAGGTCGCCGCCGTCGCCGAGGCCGGGGGACGCATCGCCCTGCGGATCGGCAAGATCGAGTACGAAGGCTACGTCCTTCCCGTCGCCACCGACCGGGCGGGCCGCGAGGCGACCGGCGGAGCAACGGCGTCGCCCCCGGCCGGGCCGGTCGAGACCCGGGCCGGGACCCCTGCACCGGCGGAAGCCTCCGGCGGCACCGGAACCAAGCCCGCCTCCTTCGTCGTCATGCACAACGTCTCCGCCAGTCGCGCCGACCTCACCCAGGTGATGCAGATCTACATCGTCGTCGCCCTCGCCGCGGCCATCCTCATCTCCGGGATCTCCTCCATCCTCGCCCGTCGCCTGCTCCAGCCGGTGACCGAGCTGCGCCGGACCGCACAGTCGATCTCGGGCGGTGACCTCGGCAAACGCCTGAGCGTGGTGGGCAACGACGACATCGCCGAACTCGGCCGGACCTTCAACGCGATGCTCGACCGGCTCGAGGCGGCCTTCGTCGCCCAGCGCACCTTCCTCGACGACGCCGGGCATGAGCTGCGCACCCCGCTGACCGTCCTGCGCGGCCACCTCGAGATCATGGACGTCGACGACGCCGACGATGTCGCGGAGACGCAGGCCCTGCTGCTCGATGAGACGGACCGGATGTCGCGCCTCGTCGACGAACTGCTGCTGCTGGCCCGCTCCCGCCGGCCCGACTTCGTCCGGCCCGAGACCGTCGACGTCGCCCACCTGCTCCAGGATGTGCTCGCCAAGGCCCGTGCCCTGGGCACCCGCGACTGGACCCTCGACGAGGTGGATGACATCGCATTCACAGCCGACCGGCAGCGCCTGACCCAGGCCCTGCTGCAGTTGGCCGCGAACTCCGTCGACCACACCGACGAGGGGGACACGATCGCCTTCGGTGCCCGCCTCGACGGCGACGAGGTCCACCTGTGGGTCCGTGACGAGGGCGCGGGAGTGTCCCCGGAGATCGCGGACGGGATCTTCGAGCGCTTCCGCCGCGGCACCGACAAGGGGGACGGCTTCGGCCTCGGACTCTCGATCATCAGGGCCATCGCCGAGGCGCATGGCGGTACCGTGGTTCTCGACGACACCGAGGTGGGGGCGCAGTTCCGGATGATCCTGCCGAAAGGAGCAGAGTGAAGCGAATTCTCATCGTCGAGGACGAGGGTCGCATCTCCTCGTTCATCGCCAAGGGGCTCAAGGCCGCCGGGTTCACCTCGAACGTGACCGGCGACGGGCTCAGCGGACGCGACCTGGCGCTGACCGGAGACTTCGACCTCGTCGTCCTCGACATCGGTCTGCCGCTCCTGGACGGGTTCAGTGTGCTCTCCGAGCTCAAGGAGCAGCGGCCCGAGCTGCCCGTGCTCGTGCTCACCGCCCGCGACAACACCGACGACACGATCTACGCGCTGGAGAGCGGGGCGGTCGACTACATGGTCAAGCCCTTCCGCTTCGGCGAGCTGCTCGCGCGGATCAGGCTCCGGCTCAAGGAGAACCAGCCCGAGGCGCCGGCGACGGAACTCGTCCGCGGCGACGTCCACATCGACCTCCTCCGCAGGCAGGTGAGGGTGGCCGGCAAGGAGGTCGAGCTGTCCGCGCGGGAGCTGTCCCTGGCCGAGATCCTCCTCCACAATCGGGGCCAGGTGCTGTCCCGGGAGCAGCTGCTCTCCCACGTGTGGGGCTACGACTTCGACCCCGGATCCAATGTCGTCGACGTCTACATCGGCTACCTGCGCAAGAAGCTGGGCAGCGACTTCGTGACCACGGTGCGAGGATTCGGCTACCGCGTGGACTGAGACGCGCATGCGACTGCGCAGCCTGATGCGAGGGGCGACCACGCAGACGGATGCACGGCGCGACCACGCAGGCGGATGCACGGCGCGACCACGCTGGCGGATATGCGGCGCGACGAAGATGAGAATGTTCTCATCCGGCTCTTGTCTCGGCCTCATCCGGCACCCGCAGGCTGAGAGCATGACGGATAACAGGGCCGAGACGGACACCAGGGCCGATGAGGGCGATCACCTGACATCGACGACGATCGCATTGTTCTCCCACGACTCGGTGGGGCTGGGACATGTGCGACGCAACCGCGCGCTCGCTTTCGCCCTGGCCAGGGACCTGCCCCGGCTGACCGGGAAGCCGGTGAGCGGACTGCTCATCGCCGGCAACCCCGATGCCACGCGATTCACCCTTCCGCGGGGCTGGGACTGGGTGGTCCTGCCCGGGGTCGTGCCCGCCGGGGGAGGGTACGCTCCCAGAGCCCTCGGCGCCTCGATGTCGGGACTGCGCACGCTCCGGTCCGCCGCGATCGAGGCGATCCTCGCCGCCCAGCAGCCCGATCTGTTCATCGTCGACCGCCACCCCTTCGGCGTCGACGGGGAGCTCAGGGTCGCCCTGGCCGCGGCGAGGACCCACGGATGCGCGACCGTGCTCGGTCTGCGTGAGGTCCTCGACACCCCGGCCGTGCTCGATGCCGAATGGGCGAGGATCGGTGGCGCCGGCGCTGTCGCCGAGGCCTTCGACCAGGTCTGGCTCTACGGCGATTCGAGCGTGTACGACGCCCGGCTGACCGGAGAGGTCCCGGCCGAGCTGGCCCGGATCGCCGTCACCACCGGCTACCTCTCGCTCTCCCGACCCGACCCCCTGTCCGCCCCGACAACCAGGGACCCCTTCGTCCTCACCGTTCTCGGCGGCGGATCCGACGGGGGAGCGCTGGCCCGCACCGCCGTGCAGGCCAGGCCGCCCGCAGGCCACACCCACCTCGTCGTCACCGGACCGCAGATGGACTGGGCGGAGTTCGAATCGCTCAAGCGCTCGGCCCGGCCCGGAACCCGCGTGATCCGCCACAGCAACGAGGTGCCCGGGCTGATCGACGCCGCCCGGGCCGTGGTCTGCATGGCCGGGTACAACACCCTCGCCGAGGTGATGGCGACGACCACCCCGGCCCTCGTCGTGCCGCGGGTGGGGCGCAGGGCGGAGCAGCCCCGGCGAGCCGCGGCGCTGGGCCGGGCGGGAGCTGTCGACGTGCGTGCCCTGGCCGAGCTGGATCCGGAGAACCTCGGCGAATGGCTCGCTGCGAGAACGGGCTGCGAGATCGATCGCAGCGGCATCGACCGCGATGGGCTGCGCCGCGTTCCGCGGCTGGCGCAGGGTCTCCTCAACGCCGTCCCCGCGCCCATGACCGATCACGTTCGACCCGCTCAGGAGGCCCGCTATGTCGGCTGATTCCCCCTTCCCACCGGCACCACCGGCTGCCTTCCCATCGGTACGACCGGGCGCCTTCCCATCGGCACGCGCCCGGGGCGTGCAGGCCTATGTGCTGAAGATGTATCCGCGCTTCTCCGAGACCTTCATCGTCTCCGAGATCCTCGCCCGTGAGGCCGCGGGGGAGGAGTTCGTCATCTTCTCCCTGCGCCCCACCACGGACACCCGCTTCCACCCGGAGCTCGCGCGGGTCAGGGCTCCGGTCATCCAGGTCGAACGCCCCTCGAGCGCACGAAGCTTCTGGCTCTCAGTGCAGGCCGCGACCCAGGCGCTCACCGGCACGACGCAGGCGCTCACCGACACGACGCAGGCGCTCACCGACACGACGCAGTGCGAAGCGTTGCTCCCGGAGCTCCTGCGCCTCGACCACGACGATGCCGTCCAGTCCCTGAGCGTGGCCCGATTGGCGCTCGAGCACGGAGTCACCCACCTGCACGCCCACTTCGCATCGGTCGCGACCACCGTCGCCCGGGCGGCATCCCTGCTGACCGGGATCCCGTACTCGTTCACGACCCATGCGAAGGACATCTTCCACGAGAGCGTCGACCTCTCCGACCTCAGACGCAAGACGCTCGATTCCCACCACACGGTCGCCATCAGCGAATACAACCGCACGTATCTGCGGGCCGCGCTGGGAGAGGGTGCCGCGGCGAAGATCGCCCTGGTCCGCAACGGACTCGAACTCGACCGCTTCGCCTACCGTCCCCACGCCGGCCCCCGCACTCCCGGCCTCCTCCGACTGCTGGCGATCGGCCGGCTGGTCGAGAAGAAGGGGTTCGGCCACCTGATCGAGGCTCTCGCGCACCTGCGCGAGGCCGGGACGGCCGTCCACCTCGACCTCGTCGGGGATGGGCCCCTGCTCCCGGCGCTGCAGGCCGCCATCGTCGAACACGAGCTCGGTGACGCCGTGACCCTGCATGGTCCGCTGACCCAGGCCGAGGTCCGGGACATGTTCGACACCCACGATCTCCTCGTCGCCCCCTTCGTCATCGGTGCCGATGGAAACGCCGACGGACTGCCGACCGTGCTGCTCGAAGCCATGGCCAGCGGCATCCCCTGCATCGCCGGGAACGTCACCGTGGTCCCCGAGGTGATCGAGACCGGGGTCACCGGGTGGCTCGTCGACGGGCACAGTCCAGGCTCGATCGCCGCGACCATCGCCGAGGCGGTGCGGGTCGAGCAGGAGGCGCCGGGCACCTGGAGGCGGATGACCGATGCCGCTCGGGCCCGAATCGTCGAATCCCACGATTCGAGGCGGCAGGCCAGAGCACTGCGCCATCTCAGCACGGCCGCCCCGGTGGCGGAACCAGACCCGTTCGCGGGTGCGCGCGAGCGTGAACTGGAGGAGGCACGATGAGGATCGCCTATCTGCT
>JAPSIC010000085.1 GCA_031179165.1 Brevibacterium sp. | reverse complement strand
AGACCTCGGGCAAGCCGCTCAATCCGATGATCAATGCGGGGGCCATCACCGTCCACTCGCTCCTCGGCCCGTCCGGAGCGACGGCGGCACAACGGGCCGAGATCGTGCGTGCGGGTCTGTCCGAGTTCGCCGGACGCGAGCTGGCCGTCGACGAGGCAGTGGCCGAGAGCGAACGCGCCGGCGCCTACCGCAACGTCGCGATCGCCAACATGCTCCGCAGCTACGACGTCATCACCGACGACCCCGACGAGGCGGTCAACGGCTACATCGACCAGTGCTCCATCCTCGTCACCGTCGCCGACCTCGCCCTCATGGCCGCGACCCTGGCCGGCGGCGGCATCAACCCCAGGACGGGCCGGCAGGTGCTCTCCCCGCGGGTGAATCGGCAGGTGCTCGGCGTGATGATGACGTGCGGGATGTACGACGTCGCCGGGGACTGGATGACCGAGGTCGGGGTGCCGGCCAAGAGCGGCGTCTCCGGCGGCGTGTTCGGAGTCCTCCCCGGTCAGCTCGGCATCTCCGTGTATTCGCCGAGGCTGGACAGCCACGGGTCGAGCGTGCGCGGGACGAAGATCTTCCACACCCTCTCCGACGACATGGGCCTGCACATCATGGAGGCGCCCGAGCCCGCCCGTTCGATCATCCGCCGCGACCGCCGGTTCGTCGGAGCGAACGGCGAGATGGTGCGCATCTGCAGCCTCCAGGGACTGATCCAGTGGAGCGGCGCCGAGAATGTCCTGCGCACCATGGACGAACCCGATTCGAGCACGACGGTGTTCGTCCTCGACCTGCGCCGGGTGTACTCGATCAACGACGTCGCCCGCCGGCTGTTCACCGAGGCGCTGGCGCGGATGAAGAGCGACGAGGTCCGCGTCGTGCTGATGGACCCGGAGGACCTGCTCGACTGCGCCGGCCCGGATTCGCCGCTGCCCGAGGTCGAGCTCATCGATTCCCTCAAACCGCTCAAGGGCCTCAAGCGCATCCGGAACGCGCGTCTGCTCAGGTGAGTCGGCACCGCTGCTGAGGCGCCCCCGCCCGCGCCCTTGGTAAGGTGAACCTCAGTTCACCCGCCGAGGTGACCCGACAGACTCGGTCTCCTCGCGCCCGGCTCCCTCGGAAGGGATTTCGTTTGACTTCGTCAGCCGCCGCCACGCAGGCACCCGCGCGTCCACCTCGCCCCCAGGCCGTCCTCACCGTCACCGCGGTCGAGGAGGTCACCCCGAACCTGATCCGGATCACCGCCGGCGGAGAGGGCTTTGCCGCCCTGACACTCAACGAGTGCACCGACAAGTACGTCAAGATCCTCTTCGCCGACCCGCGCCACGGCCTCGTCCCGCCCTACGACCTGGCCCGCCTGCGCGAGGTCGCCCCGGAGAAGCTGCCCCGCAACCGCACCTACACGCTCCGGCACGTCGACGCCGAGGCCGAGACCGTGACGATCGACTTCGTCGTCCACGGCGACGAGGGAATCGCGGGTCCGTGGGCGAGGGCCGCGCGCCCCGGCGACACCCTGACGATGAGCGGGGCCGGGGGCAAGTACAGTCCGGTCGCCGACGCACCATGGCATCTGCTCGTCGCCGACCACACGGCGGTCCCCGCGGTGTCCTCGGCGATCGAGGCGATGCCGGATGAGGCCACCGGCGTCCTCATCGCTTCCGTCGAGCACGAGGCGGACCGGGAGCTGCCCGACACCCCGGCCGGACTCGACATCATCTGGGTGAGCAGCGACGAGGAGCTGCTGTCGGTCCTCGGCGGCCTCGACTGGCCGCACGGCACTCCGCAGGTGTTCGCCCACGGGGAGAGGGAGACGATCAAGGCCGTGCGGAGGATCCTCAAGGACCGTGGCGTCCCGCGGGAGTCGCTGTCGATCTCGGCCTACTGGGCCCGGGGCCGCGCCGAGGACCAGTTCCAGGCCGAGAAGCGCGAACCGATCGGCCGGATCGACTGACGAGGCGGCACGAGCGGATTGCCTGCTCAGTCGGTCGTCTCACTCAGCCGGCCGTCTCGCTCGTCGCGACGACGGCGGGTCTGCGCCCGCCGCGCTGCGCGCCGCTTCCGGCCAGCACCACGAGGACGATGCCCACGATCTGCCACGGGGCCGGGACCTGGGACAGGAACACCAGCCCGATGATCACGCCGAATGCCGGTTCGAGCGCCATCAGGGTGCCGAACGCCGTCGGCGTCATCCGCCGCAGCGCCAGCATCTCGAGGCCGAACGGCAGCACCGGGGCCAGCAGGGCCAGACCGAGCGCGATGAGGATGACGGACACGTCGATGCCGCCGATCGCCTGTGGCGCTCCGACGACGGTGGTCACGATCGCGGCGATCGGGATGGTGATCGCCAGTCCGGTGATCCCGGTGAACCGGTCCCCGATCTTCTGCGTGAGCAGGATGTAGGTGCCCCAGCCGAGGCCGGCGGCCGCGGCGAAGGCGATGCCGATGGGGTCGAAGGTCGCACTCCAGGGTTCGGTGAGCAGGACCACCCCGGCGAGGGCGAGGATCGGCCAGGCCAGCATCTGCCTGTTCTTCGATCGGATGGCGGCGACGAGCAGCGGACCGAGGAACTCGATCGCCACCGCCGTGCCGAGCGGGATCCGGTCGATCGCGGCGAGGAACGCGGTCGTCATCAGCCCAGTGGCGACGCCGAGGCCGAGCAGCGGCAGGATGTCGGGTCGGCGGATCCTCCGCAGCGGCGGACGCGCGATGAGGAGGAAGATCACCGCCCCCATACACAGCCGCAGCCAGGCGGTGCCGGCCGTGCCCACCTCGTCGAAGAGGACCACGGACGAGGCATTGCACAGTTGGATCAGCAGCATCGCCGTGACCGCCAGTGACCAGGGCGGCAGCACCTCGGCGACCGACCGCTCAGAAGACACGCCGGCCGGCTTGGTCATGGCGCACCCACGAGGCGCCTCGCCAGCGTCACGGACTGACCCAGGGTCACCAGCGCCTCGGCGAGGGAGTCACCTGCCGCGTTGAGGGCGGCGTCGTCGATGGGGCCGAGGGCGTCGAGGATGAAGATCGCCGAGGTGGTCGTCTCCTGCAGGCCGGTCCGCCGGCCCTGACGCCAGTTCCATCGGCGGCAGGTGACCCCGGCATCGTCGCACCACACGACCTCGCCCGGCTCAGGGTGCTCGGTCACGTCCTCCCCGCCGGCGGTCGTGTCGAAGGGTTCGGCCCCGGTCGCCCGGACGAGTCTCGGCGCCCCCTGGTAGGCGTCGAGGTCCTCTCCGCCGAGGGGGATCCGGTGGGTCACGGAGATGGCGTTGTAGATGTCGGTGAGCCGATTGATGCGCGGCAGGCCCTTCTCGGCGCGGCGCATGAGGGCTTCGAGGCTGTTCCTCGTCTTCTGCGGTTTGGCTCCGAACGCGCGGTAGGCCTCCCGCCAGGCCGCGATGTGGTCCACCTCGGTGACGGGCGTCTCGGCCAGAAGCGTGGCGGTGGCCTCTTCGGCGGCGACGAGCATGGCCTCGCTCCGCTCATCCCCGGCGCCGGGTTCGATTCCGGAGGCGGCCAGGAGCAGGACCCGGTAGTCGGGTCGCAGTGCGAACACCTCGGCGGCGACGTCGGCGGCGGCGAGGAACTCCTCGAGCTCCGCTTCGGAGTGAACAGCGGTCTCAGTCATGGCGGGCGTCCTTCCGGCGGTCGGTTCCGACTCCGGGTTCGAAGACGGTCAGGGAGAAGCGGGCGGTCGTGTCTGCGTGGTTGGCGTAGGAGTGCGGCTCGTCGCCCGAGAAGCTCATGGCGTCTCCCGCGGCGAGTTCGGACGTCTCGCCGGCGATGGTGAGGGTGAGCACTCCGTCGAGGATGAGGACGAGCTCGCGGGTTCCCGCCGAGTGGGCCTCGCTCTCGTGATCCTCGCCCGGGTGAAGGCGCCAGTCCCAGAGTTCGACGATGTCGGGAGGTTCACTCGCGGCCACGAGCACTCCCCGGCCGCCCTCGGGTCCGGTCCACAGAACGGCGCCCTCTCCGGCTCGGGTGATGGTCGCGCGTCGGCCCTCCGGAGGTTCGACGAGCGACGGCAGGCCCACCCCGAGGGCGTCGCTGAGGCCCAGCAGCGTGCCGATGCTGGGATTGGCGCTGCCCTGTTCGACGTTGATGACCATCCGGCGGCTGATCCCGGCGAGCTCGGCGAGACGGTCGAGGGTCCATCCGCGCGCTGTTCGCTCGTGGCGGACTCGGGAGCCGATGACCACGGCCAGAGATTGTGGGTCCATGAGTGCATCATAGTGCACTATTCAGTGCACTGTGCAAGTCGGGCGATCGCCCTTCCCGGCGCCGCTGCGGACGCCGCTACAGATAGCGCTCGAACGTCTCGAGCTCCGGTTGGGTGCTCGGGTCGAGGACGGCGGCGGCGCCGACGGCATTGGCCGCGCGCAGCGATTCCTCGAACGACAGACCCGACCGCAGGGCGATGGTCAGCGCCGCGCAGAAGGCATCACCGGCTCCGACGGTGCTCACCGGTGAGGTCGGCAGGGCCGGGGCGAATGCCACCTGCCGCCCTCTCTCCAGCAGGGTCGAGCCTTCCGCGCCGTAGGTGACGGCGACGAGCGCCGCGGTCTCCAGCTGCGGGAGGAGGTCGTATTCGGCTTCGTTGACGATGATGAGATCGGCCCGCTCGACCACCTCGGCGGGCAGTGTGAGCGCGGGGGCGGCGTTGACGACGAAGTACCCGCGAACCTTCTTCGCGAGTGCGGTCACGAGGTCGAGGGAGATCTCGAGCTGGGTGAGCACGGTCTCGGTCGCGGCGAACTCGATCTCGTCAATGCTCACCCGGGCGTTCGCTCCCTCGCAGACGGCGATGAGATTCTCCCCGTGCGCGTCGACCATGATCAGGGCCGTGCCCGTCTCGCCGTCGATGACCTCGACGCCGCTGATGTCGACTCCCGCGACCGCGAGGGCTCCCGTCATCTCCCGCCCCGCGGCGTCGGAGCCGACGGCGCCGACCATCCTCGTGCGGGCCCCGAGCCTGGCCGCGGCCGCCGCCTGGTTGGCGCCCTTGCCGCCGGCTCCGTGGACCAGCCTCCCGCCGCCGACGGTCTCCCCCGCCACCGGCAGACGATGGACGAGGGCGGTGATATCGGCATTGATGCTGCCGACGACGGTGAGATCGAGGTCGATGTCCATCTTCCTCACGCTACCCGCTCGTGCGCCCGACTCGCCCGTCACGTCGGACAGGACCGAGGCGTTCCATCGTGTCCGGCAGTCTTCGGGACCGGAGGATATGACAACTGCCCCCGGCTCGATGGCCGAGGGCAGTTCATTCGGGGTGAGTAACGGGACTTGAACCCGCGACATCCGCGACCACAACGCGGCGCTCTACCAGCTGAGCTATACCCACCACATGCCGTGCACCGAGGCGCAGACAGCAAGATCCATCTTAACCGCCCCCACGCGGGCGAGCAAACGCGAAAACGTCCTCCGATGAGAATGAGACGCAGATCTCGTCTGCAACGATTCAGTCGCGTCGTATAACGGTTTCGGTGATTCGGTAGGAGGGTACAGTCGGGTTCATTAGGATTGTGTCGTCCTCTTCGTCGAAAACCGTTCAAGGAAACCAGTACATGGCTCGTGCGCTGATCTCTGTCTCCAATGACGGGTTCACCTATCTGTCCCTCAACGGGGCGACGAGTCGCTATTCCGACGCGGGGCAGGCACTGGCTTACCTGGGCGACTACGCTCGTGAGACCGAAACTTCCGTCTCCGTGACCATCGATGAAGGCAACAGAGGCGTCGAAGTGCTCATCGACGAGTCCGGCAAGGTCGCGCCCTCGCAGGCCGCCCCCACTCCGGACCGCTCCCCCGCCGAGGTGACCGCCGCGGGGGCCTCGGCCGCCCCGGCCGCGATCCGGACTCAGACCCCGTCCGCACTCGACTATGCACCCGCAGACGAGGGCAATGCCGCTTCCGGTGGGGAGGAGTACCCGCAGGGCACTCCGTTCTCCGGACCGGTGGCCGTCACCGCCCCGGCGACTCGCCGACCGCGTCGGGAGAGGAAGCCGGCCAAGCAGCGTCGACCGCTGCGCCTGAAGAAGATCACCGTCCCCGGTCTGGTGCTCATCGGACTCGCCATCCTGATGATCGGGGCCTTCGTCATTCCCAACATCGTGCCCGACCAGTCCGCCGAGGCACCGCAGTCCATCAGCACCGAGGAGCAGGCGAACCCGCACTCGGACGTCGCCGTCGCCGGCACCGATGCCGTCGTCCCCGGTTTCGCAGCGAGCCCGAAATGGGAGTCCAAGGTCGCCGCGTCCGCCTCGGTGACGGCATCGGATCGCGGTGTCCTCGTCGTCGACGACGAGAAGCTGGAGGTCCTCGATTCGAAGACCGGCGACGTCCGCTACTCGGGCCAGGTCAGCCAACCGCCGACGTTCGCCGTTGACACGGTCATCGACGGCAGACGGGCACTGCTGTGGCAGGTCGGGAACTCCGCCGAGGCGCTGTTCGACGGGGAGGACACACCGACGAACTACCGGCTTCCGGACAACGCCAGGATCTCCTCGGCGGGCACCAGTGTGCTGGTGAAGTCGGGCAACAAGCTCTCGACGTTCGGCTCGGACGGACTCGTCGACGTCCCGACCCCCGCCTCGGGCATGACCCCGATGGCGATCGAGAACGACCAGCTCTACAGCGCCGACTACGACGGCCCGGTGCGCGCGACGAACATCAAGACCGGTGAGGAGCGCGATATCGGACTCGAGGCCCCGGCCGACAATCTCCAGATCATCAAGTGGATCTCCGCCGGGCATGGCAAGGTCATCACTCTGTGGGGCGAGCAGGGGGCATCGACGAACAGCGGGCACCGGATCCAGCTCGTCGTCCACTCCCTCGAGGACGGAGCGATCCTGTCGACCGTGACCACGACGACCGACATCGTCGGCGAGATGTCGTGGGTCCGGGGCCAGGGCGGCGACCGGGCGTACATCGGTCCCTACCTCTTCGACATGAAGTCGGGGCTGCTGCTCATGGACGCCTCGCGTGCCGACATCCACCTGTCCGAACCGCGCGGCACCATCGTCCCCTGCACCATCGGCAGTGACGCATCGTGCCTGCTGGCGGGCAGCACCGCCTACCGGACGAAGACCCGGCTGCTGGCCGTGACGGAGTCCGGAACCACGGCGATCGTCGACGGTCCCGACTCGAAGATCCGCGCCTACGACAGGAAGCCCGGCACGCCGAGCAGTTAGCACAAGACTTTCTCGCGTTCGGCGATGCCACTATGATGGGGGCCGATGAGCCGCTGTGTCAGGCCTCCCCACGAGCTTGATGACCGGAGTCCCCACCGCGAAGGAAGACAGTGCCACCGACCCAAGAGCTCTGCCGCACTGCGGCCGCACTCGGCACTGTCCTTGCCCTCCTGGTCCTCACTCTGCTCGGCGCCGCGACGCCCGCGACCGCATTCGGCCACGATTCCGATCTCCGGAGTCCGGTCGAAGCATCGGCCGACGCGACGGGTGCGGACTCCGATCAGGATTCCTCGGCGAGCACCGGCTCCTCCGATGGCGCCGAGACCGGCTCGAGCGCAGAGGCCGAGGGCAGTGACGGTCCGAGCTCGACGGCTTCGGAGGCCGAGGCCGGCTCCGAAGACACCGGCGACAGTGATTCCGCCTCGGGTGATCCTGACGCCGCGAACCCCGACTGCGAGGTCGCAGCCGACCCGGCATGCAAGCCGGCGCCGGTGAGCGATCCGATTCGGGCGACGTGGGACTCCGGCCAGAGGACGCTGAGACTGCCCGATGTCCCCAAGAGCTGGATCGGCCAGACCTTCGAGGGCCCGCAGGACGCGACCCTCCGGGTTCCTGCCCAGACCACCTCGGCGACCGACGACAGCGGAAACCCGGTCGCCGCCTCCTCGGCGCCGGCCCCCTCCTCGTATTCCCTCGATTCCGAGGGCTACGTCGTCGACGCCTCCAATCCCGACACCCCGATGCGCTTCGACGGCTTCACCGGGGACCCGAATTGGGATTTCACCTCCGACGGCGAGACGATCACCGTCGAGGGCGAGCCTTACACCGGGTCCGGCTCCGACCCGGATGCCTCCTCCGACGACAGCGGGACGGCCACCGCCTCGGGCGAGTCCGCCGACTCCTCCTCGGACCCCGACACGGCGGAGGCGGACGGAACCGATTCGGCAGAGGCGGATTCGACGGAAGCGGACTCGGCCGATTCCGACTCTTCCGGTGCAACAGCGCCGTCCGACTCCGACAGCACGAGCACCGCCGATGATTCGTCAACCGCAGATGATTCGTCGACCGCCGACAGCAGTTCCTCCTCCGACATCACAAGCTCGACCGACGGCACCGCCGGCTCCGAGGATCAGGCCGAGGCCACCTCGGATCCGGAGAGCGACTCCGGGACTTCAGACAGCTCCGCTGAGACCGGGACAGAGGGGACGAGCTCCGCGAGCACGGGAGGCACCGACAGCGACGACGGCACCGGTTCAGGCGGGGGCGATGAGTCGGTTCCGGACCCGGCAACCGGCAACGGCTCCGTGGACACGCGCGACTCCATCCCCGGCGACATCGGCAACGACTGGGTCCCGGCTGGCCAGGGACCGGCGCCGCGGCCGGATTACTCCGACCCGGTCCCCAGCAACCCCGACACCTCGATGCCCGACGACGAAACGGACCTCATCACCGGGGGCAGCCAGCCCTCACCGCGCGCCAACACTCCCCCCTCGCCCTCGTTCGGCGAATCGATCGTCAGCACGATCGTCAGTTCGTGGCCGGTGCTCGTCCTCGCCGCCTTCGGGATGGCCGCGGTCGGATTCATCCTCTACATCGTGGGACGGCGCGGCAGACAGGGCTGAGGCGGTCAACACGATTCGTCACCGGCGCGGATATCTGACACTCGCAGTTCCCAGCGGTTAAGCTTGACGCCGAGGCACTGTGGCTCCCTGCCACGTGCGTGAATGCATTTCGATCCGGAGGCGACGACCCGATGACTGACAACGTCTACACCTCAGATGTGACCGTGGACAACGCGACTCCCGCCCAGCTGGCGGAGTCCATCCGACTGCGCGAGGAGCGCATCGCCGAGAACGTCGACGAGCTGGTGGGCCGCATCCACCCGAAGGTTCTCGTCTCCCGCGCGGTCGATCGGGCCAAGGCCACCGTCGTCACCGAAGACGGGCAGCCCAAGACCGACACGATCGCCCTGGCCGCGGGCTCCGTCCTCGGCGTCGCCGCACTGATCATCGGACTGGGCGGAAGGAGCAGGCGTGGCTGATGCCGCCCTTCCCATCCGCATGCTCCACGATCGGATCCTCCTCGATCCGGGTCAGGAGGCGGGCGAGCGCAAGTCCTCGGCCGGGATCGTCATTCCGGCGACCGCGTCCATGGGCAAGCGTCTGGTGTGGGGCAAGGTCGTGGCGGCGGGTCCGCATGTCAGGCAGGCCAACCTCGGCGACACCGTCCTCTACGACCCCGAGGACCTCGCCGAGGTGGAGCTGGAGGGACAGGCGTACGTGCTCCTGCGAGAGCGCGACGTCCACGCCATCGCCGAACCCGCTGAGCAGTCGAGCGCGGGCATGTATCTGTGAGCGTTCAACCGGCGTGACCAGGACTGATGTGCGACCTTGATCACAAATCCCCGGAAGGGCCGGATTCGGTTTGCGTGACGCGGATCGACCTGAGTAGTATTAATTCTCGTTGCGCAGGGAACGGCGCAGCGAAGAACGCGCCTCTAGCTCAATTGGCAGAGCAACTGACTCTTAATCAGTGGGTTCCGGGTTCAAGTCCCGGGGGGCGCACAGCGAAATCAGCAGCATAGCCAGAACCGCTGATCGGATCATCCGGTCGGCGGTTCTCTGCTTCTCCTCCCAGGGAATCGCCGCGCGATCCTTGCGATTCCCATGATCCCCAGGCGCCCCATGGACGTTGACGCAGAGTCAGCGAAATATTGCTCAACAATCTATTGACCGGATTGTCGAACAACTTGTAGGCTCGAGCTCAGCGCACACGGTGTCGCCGCCCGTCCTCCTTCGAGCCCAAAGGTCAATCATGGAACAAACGCCACCCACCGCATCTGGCGCCGGAGCGCCGGAGGGGGCTCGCCACACAACTCGCCGACCGAATCGCTGGAAGCCCGGCCCCGCGCTGATGGTCACCGCCTGCTTCGTCGGCCCCGGCACGGTGACGACTGCCAGTCTGGCCGGGGCGGACTTCGGAATGACGCTGATGTGGGCGGTGGTCTTCTCGATCCTCGCGACCATCGTCCTCCAGGAGATGTCGGCCCGGCTCGGCCTGGCCAGCGGCCTCAGCCTCGGGCAGGCGCTGCGCCGCACGATCACGCAGCCGGTCATCCGGCTGGTGGTCATCGTGCTCGTCGTCTCCGCCCTCGGTATCGGCAGCGCCGTCTACGCCCAAGGCGACATGCTCGGCACGGCCCTCGGATTGTCCGAGGCCACCGGATCGCCCGCCATCATATGGCCACTGATCACCTTCGCAGCCGTCTCCGCCCTCCTGCTGACTGGGCGTTTCACTCTGATCATGCGCGTGCTCGGCGGACTCGTTGCGATCATGGCGATCGTCTTCGTCGTCACCGCGATCATGGTCCGTCCCAATCCGCTCGATATGCTCAGAGGTGCGTTCGTCCCGTCGATCCCGGACGGATCCGGCTTCGTCATCATCGGACTGATCGGCACGACGGTGGTGGGCTACAACCTGTTCCTCCACTCCTCGGGCGTGATCGAGTACTACCCGCGCGGAGAGCATCTGGAGAGCTCGATCAAGGCCGCCAGAACCGACACCGCGCTGTCGATCGCGCTGGGCGGCCTCATCACGCTCGCGATCCTCGCCACCGCGGCCTCGGCCTTCTTCACGACCGGGATACCGGTCGACAGCGCCGCAACCATGGCGGCGCAGCTCGAGCCCCTTCTCGGACCGAGTGCCCGCTACTTCTTCGCCGCCGGGCTCTTCTCCGCCGGACTGACCAGCGTGATCGCCGGCGGGTTGGCCGCAGCATTCGCCGTCAGCACCACCCTCGGGTGGGGGCAGGACCTCAAGTCCTGGAGATTCCGAGGCATCTGGATGGCCGTCCTCGGCTACGGCGCCGTCGTCGCCACCCTCGGGGACAACCCGGTCGCCGCGATCCTGTTCGCCCAGGCGACCAATGGTGTGCTCCTGCCGATCCTGGCGATCACCCTCCTCCTTGTCATGAACAACAGGTCACTCCTGGGACAGCACTCGAACACGAAGCTGCAGAACCTCGTCGGTGCGCTCATCGTCCTGGTCGTCATCGGCCTGTCGGTCAACTCCCTGCTCGGTCTCGTCGGTGCCACCGGATGAGGACCGCCCCAAGGGGACGGCGGGCCCGTCTCGGGGTGCTCATCCCCTCCACCGACACGACCGTCGAGCAGGAGCTGCCTGCGTTCCTCGAGGACCTGGCGAGCCTGCATCTGACACGGATGCCCCTCGCCGAGGTGACGCCGGCGGGACTGGCGGCCATGGAGACCACCGCGCTCGAGGCCGCAGAGCTCCTGGCCGACGCCGACCCCGACCTCCTGCTCTTCGCCTGCACCAGCGGCACCTTCCTCAACGGACCCGAGCACGAACGCCGATTCGCCGCGAAGCTCGCGAAGCAGGTCCGGGCTCCGGTCGTCACCACCGCCTGGGCGCTCACTCAGGTCCTGCCGCGGTACGGGAGGCGGATTCGCCTGCGCACCCCGTACACCGAGGAGCTCACCCGTCTGGAGGTCGAGTACCTGCACGGCTTCGGTCTCGATGTCACGAGCACCGCCTGCCTGGGCCTGACGAACGACGCGAGTATCGCAGAGGTCACGGCCGACCAGCTGCACGAGCTGACGCAGGGTGATGACGGCGCCGATGCACTCCTCCTCAGCTGCACGAACCTCCCGAGCGGCGCCCACCTCGACGGCATCTCGAGATCGACCGGGATGCCGACGATCAGCAGCAATTCGGCCGCCGCGACCGTCGTTCGCGAAGTGCTCACCCGCCGGCTCGCGCCCCTGTCACGACCACCCTGGCATGACCGACGCGACCGAGGAGGTGACACCGGCTTGCCTCGAACCGCGCATCCGGCATGAACCGACCATCAGCCCTCCACATCGTCACCGAGAAAGAAGAGGAACAATGACCGCCGAACCCTCGAGCCGTCGCAGCTACACCCAGCCTGCCGCCTACCAGTCACTGCCGGGTGGTCCGCTTGACCCGGACAGGAGTTTCTACGACCGCATTGCGGGTGCCGAACGCACCCTGACGCAGCGATTCGAGATCCCGATCCGCTCCGCGCAGGCGTGGGAGGTGCCCGCAGGATCACTCGTTCGCCTCTACTCGGTGGAGGGCCCGCAGGTCGGCGACCTCAACCTGTGGAACCTCCACAACCCCCGGGAGAGGTTCTGGGCCGCCCGGACCAGGCAGCTGCAGCGGGCGTCGATGACCACCTATGACCGCTTCTGGTCCACCCTGCCCTACCTCCGTCCGCTGGCGACGGTCGTCGCAGACTCGTTGGCCGATCATCCCGACGCCGAGGTGATCCACGACCTTCTCGGCACCCGCTGTGACCCCTACGTCAACCGGATGCTCGCCGACTACGACTTCGACTACCACTGCCACTCGAACCTCACCCGCGCGATCCTCCCCCACGGGCTGACGGAGTTCGACGTCCACGACGTGCTCAACGTCTTCCAGTTCGCCGGACTCAACGACCGGCGCGAGTACTTCATGGACTCATGCCCGGCTCGCCCCGGCGACCATTTCGAGTTCTTCGCCGAGGTCGACCTCCTGTGCGCGCTGTCGACGTGCCCCGGTGGTGATCTGTCGGTCCACATGTGGGGGCCCGAGGCCGCGAGCACGGAGGAGCAGCTCGAGCACTGCCACCCGCTCGGTGTCGAGGTCTACTCGCTGCCCGACGAGGTCCTCGCCGAGTGGACGCCGCCTCAGACGGCGGCCTACCAGGGGCACCGCGGTCGTCACGGTCTGGTGTCGGAGCCCTACCGAGCCTGACCGTCGGAGAGCAGAGCCCCGCTCAGGAGTGTCCGACTCCGAGGTGGGCGAGCAGCTGGCTCTCGGCGTGGTCGAGATACTCGCGGAGAACGGCCTCGGCCTCCTGCTCCCGGCCCGGGACCAGGAGGCGGGCGAGGTCGAGATTGCGTGCGACGTACTCCGTGTGGAACGAGCCCTCGCTCTCCCTGGCCAGGAACACCAGCCGCATCCGCGCCAGGATCTGATCCATGAGGAGTGCGAGCATGCGGCTGCGCCCCAGTGCCACGAACTCCTTGTGGAACTCCTGGTTGGCTCGGGCCATGACAGTCTCGTCCCCGGTCTCCAGTGCTTCCTGCCCCAAGGTCACGGCCGCCCACAGCCGCCCGGTGTCGACCTCTGCGAGATCGACCGTCCGAACCACTCCGACCTGGATGATCCGCCTCGTCCGATAGATCTCCCGGATGTCATCGGTGGTCGGCGTGTGGACGAAGACACCCCTGTTGGGCTGCCGTTCGACCAGCCCCTCCTCGGTCAGGATCTGGAAGGCGCTTCGCAGCGTATGACGCGAGACCTTCAGCTGCGAGGTCAACCGCACCTCGGGAAGTTTGGTCCCGGGGAGGATCCGGCCCGCCGAGATCGTCTCCCGCAGGAAGTTCGCCACGCTCTCGGGGCCGTAGGCGTGGACATTGAGGCCCTCCGAAGGAAGGGTCAGCTGGAAGTCGTCGCTCATGCTCCCAATCTAACCGCTGGGCCCTGAGCGCCTGAGCCTCAGCTCTGGCCCGCGCGGGCGTAGGCGCCGAGGACCTGACGTTCGGAGTCGCCGAGGTAGTGGCCGAGGATCGCCGCCGCCGCCGCGGGGCTCTCGGACAGATACACCTCGAGGACCTCGTGGTTGCGATCGACGAACGGGGCGTGGAGGAAGTCGAGGACCTCGACCTTGAGGAACGCCAGGCGCAGCTCGGCCAGCACGTTCCCGAACGATCGCATCAGGCGCGGACTGTCCGACAGGGACACGAGCGCGTTGTGGAAGGCCATGTTCGCCGTTCCCACCTGCAGCCAGTCCTCGGCCTGTGCCGCCGACCTCGCCCGGTCGACCGCGGCCCGCATCGCCTCGGCGCTGGGGTGGTTCCTGGGCGCGCGCTCGAGCACCGAGCACTCGATCGTGCGCCGCACCCGGTAGATGTCGATGACGTCGGCCGTGCTCGGGGACGCCACGGACACCCCCCGGTTGGGCACGTGCTGGAGCAGCCCCTGCTCCCCGAGGACGCGGAAGGCCTCCCGCAGGGTGTTCCGCGAGACGTCGAAACGACCGGCCAGGGCGGTTTCGGACAGACGCACCCCAGGTCGGAGCTCGCCGGCGATGAGGAGATCGGTGAGCTGATTGACCAGGGAGGATTCGTGAGCCACCCTTCCATCGTAGTGATCCGCGAGGGACAATGTCCGCATAGCGCGCAGACGATTGTGACCCCGATCTAGGTTTGTAGAACAATCGGTGCTAGATTGTTGACCACATCATCCGGATCATTGGAGCTCCCATGAATCAGCCCAGCGCGGCACCCCTCACCGAGAAGGTCAGCCGCAGCGCCATCGTCGGTGCCATCTTCCTCATGGCCACCTCGGCGATCGGTCCGGGGTTCATCACTCAGACCGCCACCTTCACCGCCCAGCTCGGGGCGGCCTTCGCCTTCGCCATCCTCGTCTCGATCCTCATCGACATCGCCATCCAGCTCAACGTCTGGCGCATGGTCACCTCCTCGGGGCAGCGCGCTCAGGCGCTGGCCTCGTCCGCGGTGCCCGGCTCCGG
>JAPSIC010000005.1 GCA_031179165.1 Brevibacterium sp. | reverse complement strand
CATCGACTTACTCCTCACCGTCGCCACACCCACTCGGTGCGAGCACACACGGGCACGGGTGGCGATCCCAGGATTGGGCTGGGCGGCAACGTCATCGCGGACCTTCTGCCAGCACCGTCAGGCGGCATTGCCGTGATCCTCGGTTTCGTTCATAAGTTCTTCAGTTTCAGCTCCATAACAAAACCTGCACGTTTCGTGTACTACTCTCTGGATGAGTGTCCGCACCCGTAGCATTCATTTGCGACCCGGTCCCAACCCGTCCTCTGACTGGCAGGTCGACGGGCGCATTAGACGACTCAAGACACCGGAGGACAGGGATTGCACAATTACACCATCGACCACGGAAACAGCGTGGAAGTAGCTGGAGCCCGTCACTACAAGCTCGAAATACAACGAGCACTGGGGCAGCGAGCCAAGTACCACTTTAACGACGACGTCGAATGTCAGCTGATCCCCGAAGTCGACAACCCTTACGATCCAAATGCGATCGCGGTCAAGGTCCGCAACCTGACGATTGGGTATGTACCGGCAGAAATCGCTGCAGACCTCTCCCCCATTATTCAGCGTCTTATTGTCAGCAAATACGTACCAACCACTTCATGCCGTATCTACTGGCGACCGCCAGACCCCAGCTACAACAGCTCGGGATGGCTCAACGCCAGTTTGACACTCCCAGAACCGCATTTGTTCTTACCAATCAATGATCCGCCACCGAGATCGGCGCTTCTCCCTCCCGGTCGATCTGCTCAAGTCATCGGCGAAGAAGATCATTTCGACCTGCTATTCGAGTACGTTCCGCCTGCAGGGGAAGCGAACCTGTATCTCGAATTGAAGCTCGGAACGAAAGTTCTCAAGAATGGCACGCAACGGTCGATGGTCGGTGTGTTCCTCGACGAAGAACAGGTCGGAGAGCTCAGTGCCGCAACGGGGAAGAAGTTTGAACCGACCCTCCAGCATCTTGATGATATGGGCAAACGAGCAGTCGTATTAGGAACTATCAAGGGGTCGGCTTTGAGCGCCTCCCTGACATTCCGCGCCGCGAAGTCAGACGAAGTGGATGATGCATGGGTTCGATCACTCCCGCCCGCTCCTGGCCCGTTCGTGCCAGAATCTTTGTCTTACCCGATCCCGCCGACGTACCAACCGCCTTTGTCTGAGCGAACACCCAAACAAAGGCAACATCAGCTAGCCGACGCCGCCCGGCCGCAAGCGGGAGCGAAGAACTCTGGTGGATGCGCTCTTGGCCTGGTATCCCTGATCGGCTTGTCATCTGTTGTTGGTATGGCTATTGATCACTTCGTATGACTTGGTGAATCAAGCACAGACGGCCCTGGCCTCACTGCGAGAGTGAGGCCGGGGCCGATTCGTAGACCTCGGGCTGGGTTGTCAGGTCGTACTCGACGTACGTGCCGGACTTAACGGGCTTAAGTCATGCGACGAGGAACGTCGCCATGGAAACGACGATTACGCCTATTACCGTGACCACCTCATCCGGCATCTGCAGTCAATCAGTCCTGCCCGCCCGACGATGAGCAGTGCGATCGCGACACCGTTCACGAGACTTGAAGAGCCGATGAGATAGCGACCTGCCAAGACGAGGTGCTCGGACAGGCCACTGACTTTGGGCTCTAGAAGTCCCAGTCCTCGTCCTGGGTGTTCTCGGCCTTGCCGATGACGTAGGAGGAGCCCGATCCGGAGAAGAAGTCGTGGTTCTCGTCGCTGTTGGGCGACAGGGCGGCCAGGATTGCCGGATTGACGTCGGTGAGCTCCTTGGGGAACATCGCCTCGTAGCCGAGGTTCATCAGCGCCTTGTTGGCGTTGTAGTGGAGGAACTTCTTGCAGTCCTCAGCCAGTCCCACCGAGTCGTAGAGATCGTGGGTGTAGGCGACCTCGTTCTCGTAGAGCTCGAACATGAGGTTCATCGTGTAGTCCTTGAGCTCCTGTCGGCGCTCCTCGGACTGCGACTCCAGCCCCTGCTGGTACTTGTAGCCGATGTAGTAGCCGTGGACGGCCTCATCCCGGATGATCAGGCGGATGAGGTCGGCGGTGTTCGTCAGCTTCGCATGCGCGGACCAGTACATCGGCAGGTAGAAGCCGGAGTAGAAGAGGAACGACTCGAGCAGCGTCGAGGCGACCTTGCGCTTGAGCGGATCGTCACCCCGGTAGTAGCTGAGGATGATGTCGGCCTTCGACTGCAGGTAGGTGTTCTCCCGCGACCAGCGGAAGGCCTCATCGATCTCCTTCGTCGAGCACAGGGTCGAGAAGATCGACGAGTACGACTTCGCGTGCACGCTCTCCATGAAGGCGATGTTCGTCAGCACCGCCTCCTCGTGCGGGGTGACGGCGTCGGGAATGAGCGAGATCGCCCCCACCGTGCCCTGGATCGTGTCGAGCAGGGTCAGGCCCGTGAACACGCGCATGGTCAGGGTCTTCTCCTGCTCCGTCAGGGTCGCCCACGACGGCACGTCGTTGCTCAGCGGCACCTTCTCGGGCAGCCAGAAGTTCCCGGTCAGACGGTCCCAGACATCGTCGTCGACGGGGTCGATGACTCGGTTCCAGTTGATGGCGTCGACATGCGACGCCAAAGTCAGGTTCTCCACGTTCGGTTCTCTCTTCCCAGTTCGCAGTGGGCGGCCGGACCGGTCGCGCTCACCCTGTTCGAATCTCTCAGTTCACCGTCGCCGTTGACGGAGCGGATGCGGTGCGGCGGGCCGGTCGTCCCCGGCCCGCCGCACCCTCACATCACAGCATGCAGGACACGCAGCCGTCGACCTCGGTCCCCTGCAGGGCCAGCTGCCGCAGGCGGATGTAGTAGATCGTCTTGATGCCCTTGCGCCAGGCGTAGATCTGCGCCTTGTTGATGTCGCGGGTCGTCGCCGTGTCCATGAAGAACAAGGTCAGCGACAGGCCCTGATCCACGTGCTTGGTGGCTTCGGCGTAGGTGTCGATGATCTTCTCGTAGCCGATCTCGTAGGCGTCCTGGTAGTACTCGAGGTTGTCGTTGTCCATGAAGGGAGCCGGGTAGTACACCCGCCCGATCTTGCCCTCCTTGCGGATCTCGATCTTCGAGGCGACCGGGTGGATCGACGAGGTCGAGTTGTTGATGTAGGAGATCGAACCGGTCGGCGGGACCGCCTGCAGGTTCTGGTTGTAGATCCCGTGCTCGGCGACGGCGGCCTTGAGTTCGCGCCAGTCATCCTGCGTCGGGATGTGCACACCCGCCTCGGCGAACAGCTGCGCCACCTGCTCGGTTCGCGGCTGCCAGGCCTCGTCGGTGTACTTGTCGAAGTACTCGCCGGTGGCGTACTTCGACCTCTCGAAGCCGGCGAAGGTGGTGCCGCGCTCCTTCGCGATCTCCATCGACGCCCGCACACAGTGGTAGGCGACGGTGTAGAAGTACATGTTCGTGAAGTCGAGGCCCTCGTCGGAACCGTAGTAGATGCGTTCGCGGGCGAGGTAGCCGTGCAGGTTCATCTGTCCCAAGCCGATCGCGTGCGACATGTCGTTGCCGCGGGCGATCGAGGGCACCGACTGGATGTCGGAGGTCTCGGCCACGGCCGTCAGCCCGCGGATCGCGGTCTCCACCGTGCGGCCGAAGTTCTCCGAGTCCATCGTCAGGGCGATGTTGAGCGAGCCGAGGTTGCAGGAGATGTCCTTGCCGATGACCTCGTAGCCGAGATCGGCATCGTATTCGCTGGGCTCGGAGACCTGGAGGATCTCGGAGCACAGGTTGGACATGATGATCTTGCCGTCGATCGGGTTCGCCCGGTTCACCGTGTCCTCGAACATGATGTAGGGGTATCCGGACTCGAACTGGATCTCCGCGAGGGTCTGGAAGAACTCGCGGGCGTTGATCTTCTGCTTCCGGATGGAGGCGTTGTCGACCATCTCCTCGTACTTCTCCGTCACGTTGATGTCGGAGAACGGCACCCCGTAGACGCGTTCGACGTCGTAGGGGCTGAAGAGGTACATGTCCTCGTTGCGCTTGGCCAGCTCGAAGGTGATGTCCGGGACCACGACGCCCAGGGACAGGGTCTTGATCCGGATCTTCTCGTCGGCGTTCTCCCGCTTGGTGTCGAGGAACCGGTAGATGTCGGGGTGGTGGGCGTGGATGTAGACGGCGCCGGCACCCTGACGCGCTCCGAGCTGGTTGGCGTAGGAGAAGGAGTCTTCGAGCAGCTTCATCACCGGGATGACGCCGGAGGACTGGTTCTCGATCTTCTTGATCGGGGCTCCGGCCTCACGAATGTTCGTCAGGCAGAACGCGACGCCGCCTCCGCGCTTGGACAGCTGCAGGGCCGAGTTGATCGAGCGGCCGATGGACTCCATGTTGTCCTCGATGCGCAGGAGGAAGCAGGAGACGAGCTCTCCGCGCTGCTTCTTCCCGGCGTTGAGGAACGTCGGGGTCGCCGGCTGGAAGCGTCCGGAGATGATCTCGTCGACGAGCTGTGTCGCCAGGGTCTCATCCCCGCGGGCCAGGAACAGCGCGACCATCACCACACGGTCCTCGAAGCGTTCGAGGTAGCGCTTGCCGTCGAAGGTCTTGAGCGTGTAGGAGGTGTAGAACTTGAACGCGCCGAGGAAGGTCTGGAACCGGAACTTCTTCGAGTACGCCCGCTTGGACAGGGACTCGATGAACGCGAAGGAATACTGGTCGAGGACCTCCGGCTCGTAGTAGTCCTTCTCGACGAGGTAGTCGAGCTTCTCCCTGAGGTCGTGGAAGAAGACGGTGTTCGTGTTGACATGCTGCAGGAAGTACTGCCGGGCAGCCTGTTTGTCGCGCTCGAACTGGATCCGCCCATCGGAATCGTAGAGATTCAGCATGGCGTTGAGCGCATGGTAGTCGAGGTCCGTCTCTTCGCGGATGATGTCTTCTACATTGCGGTCTTCAGCGAGCTCGCGCACAGTTTGTCCAATCCTAGGTTGACTGCTTCAACGTCCTCCGGAGTCCCGAGGAGTTCCACACGGTAAAGCACGGGTACGTGGCATTTCGTGGCCACCGTGTACGCCGCGCGGCAGAATTCTTCGCCGAAGTTGGTGTTTCCGGCGCCGATGACACCGACGAGGTGCCGGCGGTTGGTTTCGATGTTGAGGAATTTGACCACCTGCTTGGGCACGGCCCCGCGGTTGGGGCCGGCTCCGTAGGTGGGAGTCACGAGGACGAACGGCTCATCGATCCTCAGTGTCTCGTCCTTCGTCAGCACCGGCAGCCGCAGGGACGGGTGCCGGAGCTTGCCGACGAAGCGGTGAGTGTATCCGGAGCTGCTGGAATAGTAGACCAGGAGCACTTCAGGCCACGACGGAAGCCGTCGCCTGTTCTCCGGCCAGGGCCGCGATCTTGTCCGGGCGGAATCCTGACCAGTGGTCGTTGTCGGTGACGACGACGGGCGCCTGCATGTAGCCCATCGCCTTGACGACGTCCAGGGCGTTCTCATCGACGCTGAGATCGACCGACTTGTACTTCAGCCCCTTGGCATCGAGCGCGCGGTAGGTGGCGTTGCACTGGACGCAAGCCGGCTTGGTGTACACGGTGATCATGACGACTCCTCGATTCTGTCTGCGACTGTTGTCAGTGGTGCTGTCAGGGTCGGGGGCGAGGGCTGCGCCCGGCCCGAGATCTCAGGGATCTCAACCGACGGTGACCACTAGATGTTGTGCTCGAGTAAGACTCTACCCCTATATCCAGTGTTACACCAGTGTCATTTCTCTCGTCCACAGGGTGTGTCCCAAGCGTCCACAATCGTCCACAGGCTGTGAACAACAGCGGTGTGATTCCTTCACCTGCGAGGACACGGCGAACTCGGCTTCTCGACGCCGGATCGGCCCTCCTGATCGCACCCTCTGTCCACCGCTGTCCACAGCGGAAATTCTTCCCTGTGGGCGGCGGGTCGACCGTCGCCTCGGCGTGTCGCATCCACCGTGTCCCTCCCTGCGGATCGGGTGCCCGTCTCTCCTCCCTCGGTCCTCGCCTCGGCCCGGCGGTCGAGGCTTCGCTGTCGGTCTGGGACCACCCTATGTGTCGGTCCTGACACGAGTCCGTCCGGTCCTGACACGGGTTCGTCCAGTTTTGTGTCAGGGTGAGCCAATATGCTTGTGCGGACAGCAAGCCTGCGATTCGAGAGGTTCCACAATGACGGCATCGGCGCCCGCCAACACCGAAGAGATCGCTCATGCCCAATCGATCCTCGGCGGCCTGGAGTCCTACCTGGATCGCTTCGTCGTCGGACAGCAACGCCTGCGGGAGAGCCTGCTCATCGGACTCCTCTCCAACGGCCACCTCCTGCTCGAAAGCGTCCCGGGACTGGCCAAGACGACGGCCGCCGCGGCCCTGGCCAATGCGGTGAGCGGGAAGTTCTCCCGGATCCAGTGCACACCCGACCTGCTGCCCGCCGACATCATCGGGTCCCAGATCTACAACGCCCGGGAGGGCTCCTTCAACACGGTGCTCGGCCCCGTCCATGCCAACATCGTCCTCCTCGACGAGATCAACCGGTCCTCGGCGAAGACCCAGAGCGCGATGCTCGAGGCGATGCAGGAGCGGCAGACGACGATCGGCGGCCGACGCTTCGACCTGCCGCGGCCCTTCCTCGTGATGGCGACCCAGAACCCGATCGAGCAGGAGGGCACCTACCAGCTGCCCGAGGCGCAGCTCGACCGGTTCATGATCAAGGACCTGCTCACCCATCCCAGTCCCGGCGAGGAGCTGGAGATCCTCCGGCGACTCGATTCGGGGGTCTTCGATCGTGACGCGGTCCCGAAGCCGACCTGCGACCTCGAAGATGTGCTGACGATGCAGCGCTATGCGCGCACCATCTACATCGACCCGGCGATCAGCCGCTACCTCGTCGAGCTCGTCCATGCGACCCGCAACACGACGAAGTACCTCGGCCGTCTGGCCCCATTCATCGAATACGGGGCCAGCCCCCGCGCCTCCATCGCCTTCACCAACGCCGGGCGCGCGCTGGCGATGATCCGGGGGCGCAACTACGTCATCCCCGAGGACATCAAGGACCTCGCCCACCGGGTCCTCGCCCACCGAATCCAGCTCAACTTCGAAGCCGCGGCGGAGAACATCACGAGCGCGCAGGTCGTCGATGCCCTCCTCATGGCCGTGCCCACCCCCTGATCGGCTGCCGTCATGACCGCACTGCTCAACCGGATCAAGGCGCGGATGACCATCCACGCCCACCGGCGCACCCGTCGCCTCCTCGACGGCGACTACTCGTCGGTGTTCCACGGTCAGAGCCTCGACTTCGACGACCTGCGCGACTACATCCCCGGGGATGAGATCCGCGACATCGACTGGAAGGCCACCGCGCGTCATTCCGAGCCGCTGGTCAAACGCTATGTCGCGCACCGCCGGCACATCCTCGCCCTCGTCGTCGACTCCTCGCGGGGCTTCGACGCCGTGACCTCGGCCGGGGCCGACAAGCGTCAGCTCGCGATCCTCCTGGCCGGGATGACCGGCTACCTGGCGGTGCGCCACGGCGACGACGTCATGCTCATCCACGGTGACGCCGCGCGGACGATCGCCTCGCCGCGCAAGGGCAGCGAAGCCCATCTGGAGACCCTGCTGCAGCAGATCCTCGCCGAGCAGGGCAGCCGGGTCGACGGATCCATCAACGAGCAGCTGCAGTGGATCGCCGCCCACATCAATCACCGGATGCTCGTCTTCGTCATCTCCGACCAGGCTCCGCTGGGCCCGGTGGAGGAGGCGACGATCAGGCGCCTGCGGGCCCAGCACGAGGTCCTGTGGATCACGGTCACCGACGCCGATCTCGCCGGGCTCGGGTCCGCCTCGACACCCTATGACGTGTCCCGGCCGGGCATCGGCCTGCCCACCCCCGTGCTGACCAACCCGCGAGTGCGGGCGGAGTATCAGGCCGCCGAGGCGGGCAGGCGGCAGTTCCGCACCGACCTGCTCACCAAGCTCGGCATCGCGCACACGGAGGTCGCCCACCCCGACCAGGCTCTGGACAGCCTCCACACTCTCCTGCTGAGGCATCGCCGTGGGCCCCGCTGAGCTGATCGGGCCGCTGCAGATCTCGGTCTGGTGGTATGTCGCCGCCGCCGTGATCCTGCTCGCCGCCTTCCTCAACCTGTTCGCGCCGCTGCTGCGCGCTGCCGCCGGGTCCCGGGTCAAGAACCGACCACGGATCCCGATCCCCGTGCGCAGCACGTACATGGGCCGCATCGCCGCGGTGGAGTCGAAGCTCACCCGGGGCGAGGCCGATGTCCGGACCGCGGCGCGGGAGCTGGCGAAGATCGTGCGCGAGTTCGCCGGTGACGCCTGGGGCGTCAAGGCCGAGCACCTGACGTATCGCGATGCCGCGGTCGCCGGACTCGACGATCTCGCCGAGTCGCTGGCCGGTCTCTACCTGGCCGAGTTCGCCGAGGACGAGACCGAGGATCTCAGCGGGCAGATCGCCGCCGCGAGAAGGCTGGTGACGAGATGGTCCTGATGTACTGGTGGCTGGCCGCCCTCCTCCTCGTCCTCGCAGCGGTCGCCGTGTTCCTCCTCCGGCGGCCCCGGCCCCGCGAGTCCTCCCTGCCGGTGGCCCACAGCGGTCGGATCACCACCCTGCCGAGCTTCCGACGGGCCATGCGCACGCGCCTGCTCACGACCTGCGCGTTCCTCGCCGTCATCGTGATCACCGGGATCTCCGCCCTGGCCGGCATCGCCCGCCCGGCCTGGGTCGAGACCGTCAACCCCGAGCGGAAGCTGCGCGACGTCATGCTCTGCCTCGACGTCTCCGGGTCGATGCTCGGCTACGACGCCGACCTGCTCCAGGCGTATCAGGAACTCGTCGAGCGCTTCGACGGGGAGCGCATCGGGCTGACCGTGTTCAACTCGACCGCGGTCTCGGCGTTCCCGCTCACGGACGACTACGACATGGTCCAGACCTACCTCAAGGATGCCGAGGAGGGCTTCCGCTCCTGGGGCACCGAGGGCACCGACTACTCCTGGTCGACGGCGCCTCCCCACATCGACGGCTCCTCGCTCATCGGCGACGGGCTCGTCTCCTGCATCGACAACTTCGACCGTCAGGACGAGCAGCGCTCACGCTCGATCGTGTTCGCCACCGACAACATGCTCGCCGGCGAGCCCCTGTTCGAGCTCAACGAGGCGACCGACATCGCCGTCGAATCCGACATCCGGGTCTACAGCCTGTCCCCGCCGAGCATCCTCACCACGACGCAGACCAAGGAGCTCGAATCGGTCTCCGACCGCACCGGGGGCAAGCAGTTCGACCTCGGTTCGGCCGCGACGATCGACGACATCGTCGCCGAGATCCAGAGCCAGGAGGCCCAGCGCACCCCGGGCCGCTCCTACACGATCGTCCATGACATGCCCGCCGCCCCGCTGACCATCGCGGTGTTCGGCCTGGCCGCCGTCTTCGTCCTCGCATGGAGGGTGAGATCATGACCTTCACTCCGCTCTTCGGCTGGTTCGGCCTCGCACTCGTCGTCGCCGCCCTGCTCACCCTGTGCATCATCCCCTGCATCCGCCGGGACGGTCCGCGGTGGCGCTGGTTCGCCAGGATGGGAGTCGTCGCCGTCCTCGCCCTCGCGCTCGCACGGCCGGGCTTCCCGGTGAAGTCGACGACCGAGGAGTACGAGACGGCTGCCGACGTCTACTTCCTCGTCGACACCACGACGTCGATGGCGGCCGAGGACTACGACGGGGACAAGGCGCGGCTGGAGGGCGTGAAGAAGGACATGCTCGCCCTCGCCGAGCAGTTCCCCGGCACGCGGCTGTCGATCATCACGTTCGCCTCGACCGCCTCGACGGCGATGCCGCTGACGACAGATCACGCGGCCTTCGCCTCCGCCGTCGACGTGCTCAGCCCCGAGATGTCGCTGAACTCGAACGGCTCCTCGATCACCGAGGCGGGAGCGGAGCTCGATGAGCGGATGAAGTCCAACCAGGAGGACCGGCCCGACAACGAGACCGTCGTCTTCTACTTCGGCGACGGTGAGCACACGGTCGACCGCGCCCCCGACTCCTGGGCGTCCTTCGCTCCCCGCATCGACGAGGGAGCCGTGTTCGGGTACGGCACCAGTCAGGGCGGGAAGATGAAGGAGCCGCGCCCCTTCGGCCACAATCAGAACCCGGGCCAGGAGGACGAACTGGCAACCGGCGACGACTACGTCAGGGACGCGCAGGGCAATCCGGGGATCTCGACGATCGACGAGTCCAATCTCAAGTCCATCGCCTCCGATCTCGGGGTCGGCTACCACCATCGCGACGCGCAGACGGACATCTCGAGCGTGTACACGGCGCCGAAGTACGAGCAGACGCTGGTCAAGAAGGACGGCCGCGTCACCGTCGACGAGTACTTCTGGGTCCCGCTCATCCTCGTCTTCGGCTGGATCGCCGCCGAGATGGTCTTCGGAGTCCGCGAGCTCATTCGCCTGCGCAGCCTCCGGCCCCGCCGGGGCGGATTCGCAGGAGGCCGGTCATGATGGCGCGCACCATGAACCTCCTCCGGTCATGGCGGAGCCTGCGCACCCCGACCCGGGTCAACCTGATCATCGGCGGCCTCCTCATGCTCGCCTTCCTCTACACCGCGGTGACCGTGTACTTCGGGGCGGCCTCGCAGGTGAGGTATGAGTCGAACGACTTCCCCGGCGCGCAGAAGGCGTCGACGGCGTTCCTGGCGCTGAGCCCGTTCGAGCGTCACATCGGCTACTTCAACCGCGGCACCGCCGAGGCGGCCGTCGGCAGCTTCGACTCCGCGCGGGACGACCTTGAAACGGCCCTCGACATCACCCCCACCCGGGACGAGTGCGCCGTGCGCGTCAACCTCGCCTATGTCTATGAGAAGCTCGGCGATGAGGTTGCCGGCGAGGATGCGAAGAAGTCCGATGAGCTCTATGCCCAGGCGCTGCGGACCCTCGAGGACGCGCCCCAGGAGTGCCGGCCCGACAAGAGCGAGGAGAAGCAGAAGAGCACCGAGGCGAAGGAGCGCGTCGAGGAGAAGAAGAACGCCGAGCCCTCCGAGTCCGGCTCATCCGGAGACGACGAGCAGCCCGAGGACGGGAAGAAGGACGACCAGCAGGGAGACTCCTCCGGTTCGGACAAGAAGCAGCCCGACTCCGGCGACGAGCAGGAGAAGTCGGAGGAGGAGAAGAAGCGGGACGAGCTGGAACGGCGCGCGGAGCAGTCCGAACGGGAACAGCAGCAGCAGGGCAACGGCGGCCAGGGTGGCCGGACGACTCCCGACAAACCCTGGTGAGGTCCGGGCCTCCGCGCCTGGACTCTGTGCCATCATGAGTCCATGACCTCATCGGAATCCACTGCCCGGACCCCGGTTCCGCGCGCCGCGTTCCCGCACCTGCGAGCCGCTCTCGAGACGTTCCCGCCCTATATCCCGGGCAAGCCCCCTCGGCGAGTGGACGGTCTGACACCGTACAAGCTGTCGTCGAACGAGAACTTCCTCGAACCGCTCCCGGCCGTGCTCGAGACCATGCTCGCCCACGCCAAGGATCCCGCCCAGTACCCCGACGACTCGGCGCTGGCGCTGCGTGAGGGACTGGCCGCCCGCCTCGGCGTCGGCATCGACGAGCTCATCGTGACCGCCGGCGCCAGCGAGCTCCTCGTCGCCCTGACGCAGATCACCTCCGACGCCACCACCGAGGCGATCTACCCGTGGCCGTCGTTCGAGATGTATCCGCAGACCACCGGTCTGGTCGGAGCGAAGCGGATCGAAGTTCCCAATCGGCCCGACGGGACCCACGACCTCGAGGCGATGGCGGCGGCGATCACCGATCAGACTCGGCTGATCATCCTCTGCTCCCCCAACAATCCGACCGGACCGGCGCTGAGCGATCGCGAGCTGCGGGACTTCCTGGCCCGAGTGCCGGACACCGTCCTCGTCGCGCTTGACGAGGCATACTGGGAGTTCGCGAACGCCGACGGTGTGGCGCGCGGTCTCGACATCTACGCCGACCACGCCAATGTCGTGCTGCTGCGCACCTTCTCCAAGGCCCACGGGCTGGCAGGGCTGCGGGTCGGCTACGGCGTCGCCCGCGAACCCGTCATCGCCGGCCTGCGCAAGGCCGTCATCCCCTTCGGCGTCACCGCCCTGAGCCAGGCGGCCGCCCTGACCTCGCTCGAGCACTGGGACGAGGTGCTCGAGCGGGCAGCGGGCCTCGCCGCCACCCGGGATGCCTTCGCCCAGGCCCTGCGCGACCAGGGATGGGACGTGCCGCAGGCGCAGGGGAACTTCGTGTGGCTGCCGCTGGGTGAGCTGTCGGGGGCGTTCGAGGATGCGTGCGTCGACCAGTCGATCGCGGTGCGCAACCTCGAGTCAGGGGTGCGGATCAGCATCGGCGAGCAGCCCGGACTCGACCGAGTGCTCGACATCGCGGCGGCGTTCCGGGCCGAGCACTTCGGTTAGAGCCCGAGCACATCGGTCAGAGCCCGAGCACTTCGGTCAGAGACCGGCGAGCTCGAGGGCGATCGCGAGTTCCTGGACGGCCTCGGCCCGCGACAGGTCCCGGCCCAGCAGCTTCTCGATCCGAGCCATCCGGGCCCGCACTGTGTGCCGGTGAACGCCCAGCTCCGCGGCGACCCGGTCGCGCACTCCGCCCGTGGAGACGAAGGCGCGCAGGGTCCCGAGCAGGTCCCGGCCCTCCGACGAAGCCAGCATCGGCCCCAGCACCCGGTCGACGAACTCGCCCGCCGCCGCCTCGTCGATGGACGACAGCAGTGTCCGCAGCTCTGATCCGCTCGCCTCGGTCCGGCCCCGCCACACCGTCCAGGTGTGGTGGACCCGGGTCAGCGGGATCATCCGCGCGAACAGCTTCGTCACCCCGGTGACCTCGGCGACCCGGTCGACGAGGCTGACGTCGCGGTCGTCGTCACGGCCGGTGCCGGAGTGGACGAGGGCCATCATCGTGCCGGCCCGGGTGAGCACCACCCCGGGCGAGAGGTCGGCCATGAGCTGCTGGGCGATCGTGCCCCGCACATCGCCGTAGACGACGAACTCGGCCCGGGAGACCGGGGCGAGCCCCGTCAGGGTGACCCACTCCCGGCGCACCTCCTCGGCGCTCAGCGGCTCGGTGAACAGCCGCATCTCCTCTCGCCGGGGCGGTTCGGCCCACCTGTCGAGACCGAGCAGCGCCGCCGCGGTGGACAGCAGCAGGGAGCGGGTCCGGGGACTGCCGGCGGCCTCGGCGGGGCTGAGGATCCAGCCGCGCACCTCCTCATCGCCCACCGGCACGGCCTCGACGAACCCATCCGCGGTGCGCAGCAGCCGGGGGGCGAGGGTGTGACGCAGGGTCTCGGCGATGAGTTCGCAGCGGACCCCGAGGTCGGCGTCCGTCCCGGTCAGTCCGCGCCCGGTGGGTGAGACGAACTGCACGGGAGCGCCCAGGGTCCCGGCGAGCTCGGCGATCAGGGCCGCGGGCCCGCGGTGGGCAAGAGCGGTGGCGAAGCGGCGGCCGGCGCTGCTGGCACGGGTGAGCTCCCGGTTCGACTCCTCCTCCCGCAGCCGCGTGAAGGCGTCGACGACAGCGACGAAGGGCACCGGTTCGGGCACGGCGAACAGGGCCAGACTCGCGTCCCGGGCCGCCCGCCGCAACCGGTCGGGGATCACCTGCAGCGGCAGATCGGAGCCGAGGCCGATGCCCAGGGCCCGCACGCCCACCCCGCGGAGTCGCTCGACATAGTCCCCGACGGCATCGGAACCGAGGTCCTGGCTGACCCCGATCGTCAGCAGCACCTCCCCGCCGGCCAGCCATTCGTCGACCTCGGGCAACTCCGAGGAGTGGACGATCGTGATCTCCAGGCCCCGGGCTCCGGGCGGTTCGACGACGATGTCGAGGGCGAGCTCGCGCCGTCCCCACAGCTGCCCCAATGTCACCATGAGCCCATGGTATCCACTCCGGACAGCAACCGGGCAATATTGTCCTCTATGGCTATCTGTGACGCGGCGTACAGGTTCTAGGCTGAGGCCAACCACCACGGAGCCCCGCACGAGAAGTGCACCACATCCAAGGAGAGTCCATGTCGTCACAACCGCTGGGTCCCGCCGATTACAGCCAGACGCCGCGCTTCGCCGGTCCCCCGACCTTCGGACTGCTGCCGCGCATCGATGAGGTCGAGGCCGCCCGTCCGGGCGGGAAGATCGACGTCAAGATCATCGGCGTCCCCTTCGACGCCGGAGTCAGCTACCGTCCCGGCGCCCGGTTCGGCCCCGCCCACATCCGGCAGTCCTCGAAGCTGCTGCGCCCCTACAACCAGGCGACGAACGTCCATCCGTTCTCCTGGCAGCAGGTCGCCGACTGCGGTGACCTCGGCGTCAACCCCTTCGACATCGGCGAGGCCGTGTCCACGGTCGAAGCGACAGCCGATGAACTGCGCGCCGACGGCGCGAAGCTGCTCACCCTCGGCGGCGACCACACCCTGGCCCTGCCCAACCTCCGGTCCCTGCACAAGACGCACGGGAAGATCGCCGTCCTCCACTTCGACGCCCACCTCGACACCTGGGACACCTACTTCGGCGCCCCCTACACGCATGGCACCCCGTTCCGCCGGGCCAGCGAAGAAGGACTCCTCGACCTCTCCTCGTGCATGCACGTCGGCATCCGCGGGCCCCTCTACGGACAGAAGGACCTCGAGGACGACGAGGTGCTCGGCTTCCAGATCATCCGCAGCGACGAGTACCAGTTCACCGGAGTCCAGGACGTCGTCGCCCGCATCCGCAGACGCCTCGGCGATGCTCCCGTCTACCTGTCCATCGACATCGACGTCCTCGATCCGGCGGCAGCTCCCGGCACCGGCACTCCCGAGGCCGGCGGGATGACGAGCCGGGAGCTGCTCAACTCGATCCGCGGACTGCAGGGGCTCAACGTCGTCGGCGCCGAGATCGTCGAGGTCGCTCCGGCCTACGACCACGCCGAGATCACCGGACTCGCCGCCGCCCACTGCGGCTACGAGATCCTGTCCCTGTGGGCCGCCGCCGCCAATGGCGCCACCGGCCCGACCGGTCCCAGCGGCGAAGCGCTCGGAGTCGGCTGATGAGCGAGGAGTTCCGCAACGGCGGCCGCGCCGTCGTCGCGACACTGGCCGCGCACGGGGTCGACACGATCTTCGGGATCCCCGGCACCCACAACCTCGAGTTCTACCGGCATCTGCCCGAGTTCGGGATCCGCGCGATCACCCCGCGTCACGAGCAGGGCGCCGGCTACGGTGCCGACGGGTACTTCCTCGTCTCCGGCAAGCCCGGAGTCGTCATCACGACCTCGGGCCCCGGCCTGACCAACGTCATCACCGCGGCCGCCACCGCCTACGCGGAGTCGAGGCCGATGCTCATCCTCTCCCCCGGTGTCCCCACCGGGCTCGAGCGGGCCGACATCGGCATGCTCCACGAGACGAAGGACTCCTCGGGGGCGCTGACCCATCTGCTCGTGTCCTCCCAGCGCACCCGTACGGCCGAGGGCGCCGCCCAGGCCGTCGCCGAGGCGTTCTCCCTGTTCGCGTCCGCCCGTCCCGGGCCCGTGCACATCGAGGTTCCGCTCAACGTCCTCGAGGGGGACTGGAACGGCAGCGTGCCCACCCCCTTCCCGGGGCGGCGCCCCGAACTCGACTCCCGGGTCGTGTCCCGGGCGGCGGCCGCGGTGCGCACTGCCACGCGCCCGTTCCTCGTCGTCGGCGGCGGTGCCCGGCGGGCGAGCACCGAGGTGAGGGCCTTCGCGGAGCTCCTCGACGCCCCCGTCGCCACGACCGCCAACGGGAAGGGCATCGTCGCCGAGGACCATCCGCTGTCGCTGGGCTCCAACGTCCGCTTCCCCACCGTGCAGGCGGAATCGGCCGCGGCCGACGTGCTCATCGTGCTCGGCTCCGAACTCGCCGACTCCGACCTCTGGGGCGGCCTGATCGGCGACCAGAGCGGAAACGGCGTGCGCGCCGAGGGCTCGACCCAGGTGGTCATCCGCTGCGACATCGATCCCGACCAGCTCAACAAGAACCTCGGCGGGGACATCCTCGCCTGCGCCGACACGGCGGAGTTCGTCTCCGCCTTGATGCGGGAACTGGAGTCGGGCACCGGGCCGGTCACCTCGGCGGAGGAGGCCGGAGCGGCACGAACCCGGGCGATCCGGGACGCCTGGGGCACGGACTTCGACTTCGACTCCATCGGCTCGCGAGTCACCCGCCTCGTCGCCGAGGGCGCCGGCGGCGACGTCGTCATCGCCGGGGATTCGTCCCAGGTCACCTACGACGGCTCGGTGCACGCGCTGACCGCGAGCAGCCCCGATCAGCTGCTCTACATGCCGGGCTTCGCGACCCTGGGCTACGGGATCCCCGCGGCGATCGGAGCGAAGATCGCCGACGCCTCGCGACCGGTCGTGTGCGTCCTCGGTGACGGGGCGGCGATGTTCTCGATCCAGGAGCTCATGACCGCCGCGGAGCTGGGGCTGGGGATCCCCTTCGTCATCGTCGACAACGGCGGCTACGCCGAGATCGAAGCCCAGATGGTCGATCGGGACATGGAGCCGTTCGCGGTCAGGCTCGACCGTCCGGACTTCGCGAAGCTGGGGGAATCGATGGGCGGCGCGGGCGCGCGGATCGCGGAATCACAACTGTCAGAACGGCTGCCGAACACGGTCGCCGAGGCGCTGGGCCGCACCGTGCCCACCGTCATTCATGTCATGGTCGGCAGCTGAGCTCCCGCCACGGACAGTGGCGAGCGCTGCGGGGTCATCCGGCCCGCTGCGGCTCGCCGCTGAAGCTGCCAAGTCAGGAGGGGTCGAAGTGGACTCTCTAGTAGTCATTGTCTATCTCGCCGCGATGGTGGGATTCGGAATCTGGGGTCGGTTCAAGGCGAAGAATCAGGACGACTTCCTCGTCGCCGGCCGTCGCCTGGGGCCGCTGCTCTACACCGGCACGATGTCGGCCGTCGTCCTCGGCGGTGCCTCGACGATCGGCGGCGTGGGCCTCGGCTACACCTCGGGTCTGTCGGGGATGTGGCTGGTGTTCAGCATCGGTCTGGGCATCATCATCCTCTCGCTGCTGTTCGCTCCGCGGATCCAGAAGCTGGAGATCTACACGGTCTCGCAGATGCTGGAGCTGCGCTATGGGCACGGCTCGCGGCTGGTGTCGGGGACGATCATGACCGCCTACGGGCTGATGATCTCGACGACGTCGACGGTCGCCTACGCCACCGTGTTCCATGCGCTCTTCGACCTCAACAAGACCTGGTCGGTGCTCATCGGCGGCGGTGTCGTCATCCTCTATTCGATGCTCGGGGGCATGTGGTCGATCACCCTCACCGACTTCGTCCAGTTCTTCATCCAGACGATCGGCATCTTCCTCATCATGCTGCCGATCGTGCTCAGCCAGGCCGGCGGCGTCTCCGAGCTGTTCTCCTCCATCACCCCGGAGCAGGCCAGCGTGACGGGGATCGGCTGGCAGGCGATCCTCGGCTACATCCTCATCTACACCCTCGGTCTGCTCATCGGGCAGGACATCTGGCAGCGCGTGTTCACCGCGCGCAGCCCCGCGGTCGCCCGCTGGGGCGGATTCACCGCGGGTGTCTACTGCCTGTTCTACGCGATCGCCGGGGCGCTCGTCGGGATGGCGGCGGCCAAGATCGTGCCCGGCATCGCTGTCGCCGACGATGTGTTCGTCGCGGTCGTCGATGCGTCGATGACACCGGTGCTGGCCGGATTCGTCCTGGCTGCCGCGTTGGCGGCGATGATGTCGACGGCCTCGGGTTCGCTGATGGCCGCCTCGACCGTGTGCCGCCAGGACATCGTCGAGCCGCTGCTCGTCAAGCGGGAGGTCGTCACCCCGGTGGCCTCGACCGACGACGGTGAGGAGCTGCGCGTCGAGGGCTCCGGCGCCAAGGCCGCGCTGACGCAGTCCCTGGTCCGCGAGACCGGGGACGAGGTCCGCGATTCGCGCATCTACCTCATCGGCCTGGGCATCGTCACATTGGTCCTGGCTCTCATCATGCCCAGCGTGGTCGAGGCCCTGACTGTGGCCTACAACCTGTTGGTGGCGGGTCTATTCATCCCGATCCTCGGCGGGCTCGTCTTCAGGCGGGGAACGATCGTCGGCGTCATGGCCGGTATGATCATGGGCTCGGTGACCACGATCATCGTGATGATCGTCAAGGACATCTACGCCTATGAGGCGATCTACCTCGGCCTCATCGCCTCCCTGATTGGTTACCTCGTCGGGTCCCTGGCGTCGAAGCCCACCGACGCCGAGGTCATGGCGTCGTGGAAGGAGCGCCTCAACCGGTGAGACCGGCCCTGTTCTCGCACTGTCACAGTAGGATGGGACATGAACCCTCAACGACTCGCAGAGAACGGCTCACCTGCCATGACAACCCGAACCACACGACGGACAGCGCCCGTGCTTCTCACCATGGTGTGTGCCACCGGCGTTCTCCTCGCCGGGATCGCACTTCCCACCCATGTTCACGGGACCGCGGCGTCGTGGACCGGCACAGAAGCAGCCTCGGGCTCGTTCTCGGCCGCGACGGTCCCGGCACCGGCCCTGACTCGCAGCTGCGAATTCCTCCCGGGTGTGCTCGGCATCGGTGCTCGGGTCAGGATCTATTGGCAGTTGCCCGCCGGCTATCAACTCGACGACGTCACCGTTGAGGCATCGACCAGTGGTCTTGGCTCGGTGCTGGCCCCGTTGACCGGATTCAGCCTCAGTGCCAACACCACCTCCACCGGCAACAACACCTACAGAACGGACGTGCCCACCAACCTCCTCGGTGGACTGCTCGGACTCGGCAGCGAACTCGAGATCGCGTTCTCCGTCGACCATGACAGCGGCTGGCGATCGGACCATGCCTCCGTCGCGACCAATGCTGGCTTGCTGGCCGGAATCGGCGGAAACTGCCGCAACCTCACCTGATACAGCTCCACGACCGTGCCGCTGAGATCACCGTGAACTCTTGCGCGTTCGTATCACGACTGCCGAACCGGTTCCGATGAGCAGAACCGCCGCCAGCAGGAGCCATTGCCACCCTTCGACGCCAGTCCACGGCAGCTGGCCAGGCGGGCCGGGTTGACTCGGGCCAAGATCTCCGGGACCTGGATCTCCCGGTCCCGGGTCGCCCAGACCGAGGGAAACTTCCTCTCCCTGGCCGATCGCCGTCACTCGCACCCCACTGGTCTGCCCGGCAATGGCTTGAGCATCGGCTCCGGCCGTCATGGAGACCGTGACCTGGATGCGCAGCTGTTCATCGCTGGGCATCTCGAGGATCGCTCGGTCATGATCAGGAGCACTCCCGAGTTCGCTCAGCGGCACCCGGGTGATCGGGCGTGTCGTTCCCCCAGGGCACTCGTCCATGGAAACGAGTTGTGGGCAGACACGGACATCGACGAGCAGTTCTTCCGCCAGAGGCATCGCAATCTTTCCCGAGCCGATCTCCACGGACACTTCTCCCGGATCGGGAGCATCTGCCCAGATGTCGACGATCCAGTTCGCCGATGAACCCGGAGTGAGGCTGAGCATCTCGGCTTCATCGCCGATCGCGCGCAGGTGGAGGAATCGACCATGGGCCTCGGCGGCGGCGGGTTCCGGCGGGGCCAGACCGCCGCTCGCGACGAGGACTACGGCAACAGCCGGAAGGGCCATGGCGTGCTTCGGCGACCGTGGCGAGGACAGCTCTGACGCCACGGACCGCCGGCCGTCACGCGATTCCTTGCTCTCAACTCCCGCCTCGGTGCCCGAATCGTCCACTTCGGCACTCGACGCACCCGATTTCCCGCCGTGACCGCCCTCGTCGGCTGGACTCTCGTCATTCTCATCCTCATCACGACGGGGCCAGAACGCCCACACGACGAGCAGTGACGCACCGATGGTGATGCCGCCGAGCACATACGGATTGCGGAATTCCTGGATGATCGGGGCCAGCCCGGGCACGGAGAACATGACCCGGCGCACCGTCTGCGCGGTGTATGGTTCGGGGTCCTTGGCTTCGTTCGCGTCACCGCGCATCTCGAAAGTGACACGTCCGGAGCCCCCATCGGTGTCGAGGATCGTGATCACTCGGTGGGTCACAGGCAGCACATCCGGACCGCGGTCGACGGTAACGACATCGCCGACAGCCATCTCCTCCGCGGGAATCTCCTTGACGAGGGCGATCGAGCCGGCGGTGATGGTGGGACTCATCGAACCCGTGCGGAACATCATGATCGACACATTGGACACAATGCCGAGGATCACGAGCACGATGCATACCACACCGAGGACGGCGACGATGTTGAGAAGAATCCCGCCGATCCAGGCGATCGGGCGCCTCCTGGGTGTACGGGGCATGGTCAAGGCGCCACGGATTCCGCGTTGAACGTCCAGGTGTGCGTGGCGGTCTGCCCCTGTGCAGCGCTCGGTGCGTTGGCGGAAAGCTCGACCCTGAAGCAATAGAACTGGACGGAATCGGCTGCAGCCTGGATGGACTGCTTCGTCGCACCGATTGCCGCCGTCTGCAGGGACCGACTGTTCGAAGCAGAGCCGAAAACATAATCCGAACCGGCAGCGAACGCCGAGTCATCGCAGGGAGCAGCCGTGGCCTCTGCCGCCGAGGCGAAGGTCCGAGTCACCGTCTTGTACGACAGCGACTGAGCAACAGCATTCGGGGTCCCCGAGATTCCCTCGCCGGTGACCGAGATCTGGCCATTCAGTGTGGTATCGGCGCTGGTGCGAACCACGACCGGAGCATAGACGACTTTCCCCGGGAACATTCCTCCGGCGTTGAAGGTCATCTCCCGCGAGTTGCTCCAATTCGCGTCGACTGAGAGTTCGATCGCGAATCGACCGGCGGTGAATGATCCGGAAGCCGACTCGGTGTCGGTCCAGGCAGCCACCGTCGCCGCCGATCCGATGCCGAAGACCAGCCCACCGGCGAGAATGGCCCTGATCCGTCGCAGCTGGCGGCGCCGGCGCATCAGTCGGCGTCTTCGTGGCGATTCGTCCGAAAACCGCATAGAACTCGCAACGACTCTCAGACCGAGGTCGCGGCGAACTGCCACTGAGCGGTCGTATTCTGACCTTCCGTGAGCGTGTCACCCGCAGTGACGGTGAAGCACAGGGTCACCGGCGTTCCGGGCTGGCCGGTGGCCCCGGCAGTGAGATTGAAGTCCGCGGCACCCGTCGTCGAGTTCAGCGCTGTGCCGGCCGGAATGATCTGAGTGCCCGTAGCCGTGGCTGTGCAGGCTGCGGCGTTCGCGACCTGGACGATCCCATAGGTCAGGGCAGCCGGATTGTCGCCCCCACCGGTGGCACTTTCAAGGGCCACCGTCGCATCATATGTCGTCGTCGCGTCGAGCCGAAGAACGAACGGAGCGGCAACGCTGTCTCCTGGAGACAGCTGGTCACCACCATCGAGGTCGAAGGTCAGCTGTGCGGCACCGTCGGCGCTCTCGTGATCGGTGAAGGTCGTGCCGTCAGGGCTGCCTTGGATATTGAATGAACCGGCCCCAAAGGTCCCTTCGGCCCATTCGTTGTCGGTCCACGCGGCGAGCGTGACCGCAGCCCCGATGCCGAGCACGATGCCGCCGGCGAGGACAGCTTTGAACTTGCGAGAACGGGCGGATTTCACCATTGTTGGCTCCTTGGAACAGGGATTGAACAAGCCTGTCTGCCGGCAGATGTCCGGCGGCTTCTGGCAGGCTCTCTCGCGACGACAACCGGGAACCTCGCCTGCATCGGCAAGGTTTCTTGAGTAGTTGATACGCCACTATACGTTTAGTACCTAATCAGGTTAAGGCCGCAACAGTCCGGATTCCGCCAGTTTGGTGTTACGTTTCCGTTACGGTTTTGATGACTCAGTAGTTACCTGATACTCAAACTTCCGCCTCACCAGCAGGAATGACTGCACTTGGCTCCACACCGGCTGTGACCATATTCTTATCCTGTCAGGCCGGGTAGAACGTACCGCTGGGGACCACACCAGGCCGGTGTTCGAAAAAGGAGCGCGAAGCCGCGGATTCCGCGTGTGAGACATATATGGATGCATCTCCATGTCTCATCTCATCGCGAAAGGTCTCCTATGGCCCACACCTCCGCACATGTCGCCCAGACACTGGCACGCCACATCGATGAGGTCTTCGGACTCATGGGCAACGGCAACGCCTATTTCCTCGACGCGCTGCTGACCACCACCTCGGCGACTTTCACCGCCGTCCGGCACGAGGCCGGTGCCGTCGTCGCCGCCGATGCCCATTTCCGGACCTCGGGACGGATCGCCGCTGCCACCACTACCTACGGAGCCGGCTTCACGAACACGCTCACGGCCCTGGCCGAGGCGGCGCAGGCGAAGGTTCCGCTGGTGCTCGTCGTCGGTGACGAGCCGACCTCCGGCCCCAGGCCCTGGGACGTCGATCAGATCGCCATGGCTGCCGCCGTGGGGGTGCGCACGTACACGGTCGGTCGGGTCGATGCCGCAGCGGCCACAGTCACCGCGATCGAGCATACCCTGACCTACCGCGTACCGGTCGTCCTGGCCATCCCCTACGATGTCGCGACTCTCGACATCGGAGCGATCCCCCAAGTGCCTGGCCCCGGACGCCCGACTCCCCTGGCACCGACGAGCGAATTCGCCCGCGCCTCACTCGCTCGTCTCGCCGATCAGCTCGTCGAGGCCAAGCGACCCGTTCTGCTTGCCGGCCGGGGTGCCTGGCTGGCCGGAGCACGGGAGGAACTCGGTGCGCTGGCCGCGGCCACAGGGGCCCTGACCGTGACGACGGCCCTGGGGCGCAACATCTTCCCGGATCCACGCTACGACCTCGGCGTCGCCGGCGGATTCGGTGCCCCGGCCGCGATGGAGCGCATCCGCGAGGCCGATGTCGCCGTCGTCTTCGGTGCCTCCCTCAACCAATTCACCATGCGCTTCGGCGAGCTCTTCCACCCCTCGACCTCGGTGTGGCAGATCGACACCGATGATCGTGCGACGAATGCTCGCGTCGGCGGGTTCATCCGCGCGGACGCGAAGCTGGCCGCGGTCGAACTGACCGATCGCCTGCGCGAGATCGACGCCGCACCCAGTGGTTGGCGAGAGGCCGTGGACACGAGGGCGGCCCGGCGGTATGAGGTCGGCTCCGAGCTCGCAGCCGATGGGCGTCTGGACCCTCGAGCAGCGGCGGCTCGACTGCACGAGCTCCTGCCCACGGACCGGGTCGTCGTCTCCGACGGTGGGCACTTCATCGCCTGGGCGAACATGTTCTGGGAGCCGAGCGCTCCGGAGCGGATTGCCATGGTCGGAACGGCCTTCCAGTCGATCGGACTGGGTTGGCACAGCGTGGCCGGAGCGGCGCGGGCGAATCAGGGGTCGACGATCGTGCTGACGACCGGGGACGGCGGCGGAGCCATGGCCCTGTCCGACCTCGACACGGCCATCAGGTCGACACGAGGTCGAGGCATCGCCGTTGTGTTCAATGACGCGGCCTATGGCGCCGAGGTGAATCTCTACGGACTCAAGGGCCTCGACAAGTCGCCGATGCTCATCGACGAGATCGACTTCGCCGCCCTGGCGACCGCGGCCGGAGGCCAGGGCGTCGCGGTCCGCTCCCTTACCGATCTCGATGCCGTCGAGGAGTGGAAGGCCACCCCCGTCGAGGACCGGAAGTTCCTGCTCCTCGACCTGCGGATCTCGGGCTCGATCATCGCGCCCTACCAGGAGGAAGTCATCCGCGTGAACTCGTAGGGACGCAATTGAGTGGTCGACCGGCCCAGGGTGAAGTGGTCGATTCCCATTCCCTCGGTCTGTAGGCCACCGGGGTTTGCGGGCGGCGCTCACCCATGGATCTCGACTCCCCAGTGTGCTGCACCGGCTCCGGCATACCTCGCCGCAGACACGACAAGGCCCGGCAGCTCAACTGAGCTGCCGGGCCTTGTCCATGGGTGGAGATGGCGGGAATCGAACCCGCGTCCGTCGGCAAATTATCAGGTCTTCTCCGGGTGCAGTTCGTGAAGCAGTTTCTTAGGTTCTGGTCATCGCACGAACACGTAGACCAACGAACGGAGTTGGGTTAAAGTCCCTCAGATACCCCCAACGAGCATCTGAAGCAGTGGCCTCTTCAGCGACGCCAGGAACTAGAGTAGAGGCAACTCTAGGCTGACGGATTCGCAGCTCGAGCCTTATCAGGCAGCGAGGGCGAAATCGGTGCGGTTGTTAGATTTAGCACCTATTTTTTTGCAGAGGACGTTTACGAGATGACTCTACATTCTCGACCCGCTTCCCCCGACGCATTGTCCAACGTCGAAACCGATCATCCCCATATTCTGTTGCCAATCCTGTCCGGTCCCGTTCCCTGCTGTGCAGAGCCGGTGCCGGGCAGGTTCACCAGCATACTCGTACAACACCGGTGAGGCCAACTGCATTCCCATGGCGCCTGAGCGCATCGTCCGAGGACTTGATGCACCCGACTCCGAATGCGTGACGTCTGGTTCAACGACGCCCCGCCGCGGACTATTCCCGGTGAGAGGCAAGTCACCTTGCCTCGCGGCGGGGATCGGCCAGGGCCTCGGCCAGCGCTCGACCATCCCGCGCAGGCAGGTCTCAGCGGTATTGCTTCGACTTCATCGCCCGCTCGGCCTCACGCTTGTCCTGCGCCTCGCGCAGCGACTGCCGCTTGTCCCATTCGCGCTTGCCTCGGGCGAGGGCGATCTCGACCTTGACCCGTGATCCGTCGAAGTAGAGCTCGAGCGGGATGAGCGTGCGCCCCGACTCCTTCACCTTCTGGGAGATCCGCAGGATCTCGTCCCGGTGCAGGAGCAGCTTCCGGCGCCGCCGGGCCGTGTGGTTCGTCCACGTCCCCTGCAGGTACTCGGGGATGTAGACGCCCTCGAGCCACGCCTCACCCTGGAAGATCAGCGCGAAACCGTCCGTCAGCGACGCCCGCCCCTCGCGCAGCGATTTGACCTCGGTGCCCGTGAGCACGAGGCCGGCCTCCCACGTGTCTTCGATGTGATAGTCGTGGCGCGCCTTCCGGTTCCTCGCAATGACTTTCTTGCCAGTGTCCTTCGGCATTCCGACCTCCTCTCCTCTTCGGTCCGATTCCATCGCCCGCCGCGGTGTCCGACGCTCGTCGGAACGCCCTTCGCGGACCGTCCATCGGCTCCCACCAGCGGTGAGAGCACGCAGACCCATCACCTTAGCCTAAACCCCGCCCGCAGGGAAGCGGTCGATCGACCACCTCGGCGCTCTGCCGCCTCGGCGTGGGCGGGTCAGGAGATGTAGGGCATCGGGTTGACGTAGGTGCCGCTCTTCATGATCTCGAAGTGCAGGTGGCAGCCGGTCGAGGCTCCGGTCGTGCCGGAGATGGCGATGGTCTGCCCCTTCTTCACCTTCTGCCCGTCGTGGACCTTGACCTTGGTGTTGTGGTTGTAGGTGGAGGCGATCGATTTGCCTTTGATCTTGCCGTGCGAGATGACCACGCGGTTGCCGTAGCCGCCGTTCCAGCCCGAGGACACGACGATGCCGTCACCGGCCGCGTGGATCGGTGTGCCGCAGGGAACGCCGAAGTCGGTGCCGGTGTGCAGCTTCTTGCGCTTCGTGATCGGGTGGACGCGGTAGCCGAAGGGCGAGGTGGTGGGATAGCCGCTGGCGGGGTTGGCGAGCACCCCGTCGCCGAAGACGAAGTTGCCCTTCTTCTCCTGCTCCTTCTCCCATTCCCGGACCTTCTTCGCCAGCCGGTCCTGCTCCTCCTGCTCCCGCTGCAGCTGCTCCTCGGTCTTCGCCTTGTTGTCCTCGATGGTCTGCTCGGCCTTGTCCTTGGCGTCGATGAGCTGCTCGAGCGCGTCGGCCTTCTCCTGCGCGTCCCGCTGCGCGGCCTCCTTGGCCAGGACCGCCTCGGCGGCCTCGTCCTTGAGGTCGGAGATCTCCTCCGTCACCGCGGACAGGCGCTCCTCGTTGTTCTCGTTGATCGCCCGCTGCTCGGACAGGTTCTCGATCGTGCGCTGCTGGGAGCGCACCGCGGAGTCGACACGCGCGATCCCGCCGTCGGCGCTCGTGCCCTCGGCCATCTGCAGCAGCATCGCCATGTCCGAGGTGATCCCGGAGTTCTGGTAGGCCTGCCGGCCGATCCGCGCCGCCGAGGTCTTGTGCTCCTCGATCTCCTCCGTGCCCTCCTTGATGGAGGTCTTGATGTCCTCTTGGGCGCTTTCGGCCGAGGACAGGCGGGCGGCCATCTCCTCGTCCTTCTGGATCGCCTCGGCCAGTGCGTCCTCGGCCGCCTTCGCCTCCGCCTCGGCGTCGGGCAGGGCCTCCTGCGCCTCGTCCCGTTCGGCGATGACGCGGGCGAGTTCCTCGTCGAGTCCCTCGAACTCCTGCTGGAGCTCCTTGACGCGCTCGTCGACGCGGCTCTTGTCGTCGCGGGGATCGGCCACCGCCGAGGTGACCGGCAGCAGGAGGGCAAGGAGGGCTGCCGTGATGGCCAAGGGAAGTCGCCGGTTCATGTCAGACCTTCGTGTACTTGTTCAAGGTGATGAGCGAGGAGGCGCCGGCCATGATGACGCCGATGGCGATGAGGATCGGGGCCACGAAGAGGACGTCGACGCCGGACACGAGGTTGAAGCCGGTGGCCTGGTTCTGCAGCCAGCCGGTGACGCCGAAGTGGACGAGCAGGCCCAGTGCGCCCGCGGACAGGGTCGCACCGATGGCGGAGGCGATCACCCCTTCGAGCAGGAAGGGCAGCTGGATGAAGGTGTTCGACGCCCCGACCAGTCGCATGATCCCGGTCTCGCGTCGCCTGGAGAACGCGGACAGGCGGATCGTGGTGGCGATGAGCAGCATCGCGCACAGCAGCATGACCCCGGCGATCGCGACCGCCACGACCGTGGCGACGTTGAGCACCCCGAACAGGCGGTCGAGCAGCTGGTTCTGATCGACGACCTCCTCGACGCCCGGGGTCGCGGAGAAGTACTCCTTGATGATCTCGTACTTCTCGGCGTCCTTGAGCTTGACCCGGAAGGACTCATTCATGTCCTCCTGGGGGACGGTTCCCTCCAGGCTCGTGCCCTCGAACTGCTCCTGGAAGTGCTGGTGCGCCTCGGCCTTGTCCTCGAAGTAGATCTTGTCGACGTAGGGGGCGAGCTCGGAGCCCTCGAGGGACTCCCTGATGTCGGCCTTCTGCTCCTCGGTGGCCTCCCCGTCGACGCAGGTCGGGGCCTCGGAACTGGGCGGGCAGAGGAAGACCGAGACCTGCACGCGGTCGTACCAGTAGTCCTTCATCTGCCCGACCTGCATCTGCAGGAGGATGGCGGCGCCGACGAAGAGGAGGGAGACGAAGGTGACGAGGATGACCGAGAGGACCATGGAGAAGTTCTTCCGCAGTCCCGAGACGACCTCGGAGAGGATGAAACCGGCCCTCATGAGGCGACTCCGTAGGTTCCCTGTTCGACGTCGCGGACGATGTGTCCGTCCGAGAGTTCGATGACGCGTTTGCGCATGCGGTTGACGATATCTCCATCGTGGGTGGCCATGAGCACCGTGGTGCCGTTGCGGTTGATCTTCTCCAGCACGGCCATGATGTCCGCGCTGGTGGCCGGGTCGAGGTTGCCCGTGGGTTCGTCGGCGAGCAGGATCCCCGGCTTGTTGACGACGGCGCGGGCGATCGCCACCCGCTGCTGCTCACCGCCGGAGAGCTCGTGCGGGAAGCGCTTCTCCTTGCCGGCCAGGCCGACGGTCTCGAGCACGTCGGGGACCAGGGTGGACATGGCGGCCCGGGACTTCCCGATCACCTGCAGGGCGAACGCGACATTGGCGAATACCGTCTTGTTGGGCAGCAGGCGGAAGTCCTGGAACACGGTCCCGATCCCTCGGCGCAGGTAGGGCACCTTCCAGCTCGGCATCTTCACGACCGACTTCCCGGCGATGTGGATGCGGCCCGAGCTCGGGACCTCCTCGCGCAGGATGAGGCGGATGACCGTGGACTTGCCCGAGCCCGAGGCTCCCACCAGGAACACGAACTCCCCGCGCTGGGCCTCGAACGAGACGTCGTCGAGGGCTTTGCGGGTGCGCGCGTCGTAGGACTTCGAGACTGAGTCGAATTTGATCAAGAGTGTCTTCAATCGTGTCGTGGATTGCCCGGCCGCTTCCACTGTACGTAACCGCCCCGTGATGTTCGGGGAGGCGCGTGGGCGTGTGTTGGGCGTCTGAGGAAGTTCACAGCCGCCCTGTCCACGACGAGACGGATCAGTCCTCGGCGTTCTCCTGCTGCTTGCGCCAGCGGATGCCCGCTTCGATGAGGCCGTCGAGGTCACCGTCGAAGACGGCCTGGGGGTTGTTCACCTCGTAGCCGGTGCGCAGGTCCTTGACCATCTGGTACGGGTGGGTGACGTAGGAGCGCATCTGGTCGCCCCAGCTCGCCTTGATGTCGCCGGCGAGCTCCTTCTTCTGCGCGGCCTCTTCCCGGCGCTTGAGCTCGAGCAGGCGCGACTGGAGCACGCGCATCGCGGCCTCGCGGTTCTGGATCTGCGACTTCTCGTTCTGCATGCTGACCACCACGCCGGTCGGCACGTGGGTGATGCGCACCGCCGAGTCGGTCGTGTTCACCGACTGTCCGCCTGGCCCCGAGGACCGGTAGACGTCGATGCGCAGATCGTTCTCGTCGATGTCGATGTGGTCGGTCTTCTCGATCAGGGGCACGACCTCGACGGCGGCGAAGGAGGTCTGGCGCCGGCCCTGGTTGTCGAAGGGGCTGATGCGCACGAGACGGTGCGTGCCGGCCTCGACCGACAGCGTGCCGTAGGCGTAGGGGGCGTTGATCTGGATCGTCGCCGACTTCACCCCCGCGCCCTCGGCATAGGAGGTGTCGAGTTCCTGGACGTTGTAGCCGCGGCGTTCGGCCCAGCGGATGTACATCCGGGTCAGCATCTGCGCCCAGTCGGTGGCGTCGTCGCCGCCGGCCCCGGAGCGGACCGTGACGACCGCGGCGCGTTCGTCGTATTCGCCCGAGAGCAGGGTGGAGATCTCGAGTTCGGCCAGCTGGGCCTTGAGCTTGGCGATGTCCCGCTCGGCCTCGGCCAGGGAATCGGCGTCGGCCTCGTCCTCGGACATCTCGATGAGGAGCTCGGCGTCGTCGATGCGCTCGCCGAACCTCTCGAGCTTCTCCAGGGTGCCCTGTTTGTGCGAGAGCTTGGCCGAGACCTTCTGCGCCGTGTCCGAGTCGTCCCAGAACGACGGTGCGGACGCTTCCTCCGTGAGCTCGGCGACCTCGGAGCGCAGATTGTCCAGGTCGGACACATCGAGGATCGACTTGTAGGTTGCACGGAGGTTGGCGATTTCAGCGGAATAATCAATGGCCATAATGGTCCAATCCTAAGGCATTCCGCGTCGGCGCCGGCGCTACCGGATGATGCTCATGGTGGCGAAGTGGGACAGCCCCGCCGAGGCGGCCGTGGCCCTGGACGCGTCATTGTCGCCTTCGCAGCGGTACTGGGGTGAGTACCCGCGCTCGAGGACGCGGCGTGCCACGGCGCGCACGACTGCCGAGCCGAGCTTCTGTCCCCGGTGATCCGGGGAGGTGAGAACACCGATGTCGGCGACCGGATGGTCGCGCCAGGGGTAGGCGGTGGCGACGGCGGCGAGTTCACCGTCGCCCGCGAAGGCACCGACAGCTGCCCAGTGGTCGAGTTCGACGAAGGCCTCGTCGAGGTCGTCGGCGGTGTTGGCCGCCTGGAACACCGCGAATGACTTGATGTCATCGGCATCGAGCGGCCGGATGGTGACGGGCGCAGTTGAGTCGGGAGTCTCCTCCGCTGTCGGTTCGTGGGACTCCGCTGTCGGTTCGCCGGACTCCGCTGTCGGTTCACCGGACTCCCCCGCCGACCCTCCGGCCTCCTCCCCCGCCTCGGCGAGGATCTGGTCCTCGTCCTCGGCCGTGAAGTAGAAGATCTCCTCGGACTCCGCCGCCGCCAGTTCCACGCCTGCCTGCTCGAGGGCGGCGTGGAAGGCCTCGATGTCGCAGTCGGGCTCAAGGAATGGCTCGATCTCGGTCGCCAGATCGTCGCTGAGCGTGACGCAGAGACCACCGGAGTCGAGGTCGAGCACCCGGCACCGGCGGCTGCTGCCGAGTTCCGGGTCCACGGCGACCAGCACGGCGTCGTTGCTGACGAGTCGGCGCAGATGGGAGAAGGGCTCGAGCCACGTCGTCTGCACGCGGTCGGAGAATGCGGGCGTGGAGATCATGGCTGCTCCTCGGGAATGAGATGGGCGAACTCCGTCACACTACCGCGCCGCTCCCGTGGTCGGAACCCCTGGAACCAGCCGAAACCGCCCAGCCGAACCGCCGGCAGTGTTAGCGCCACCGGCGAGAGAGTCGATTCATCTCGCCGGTGGCGCGGTCAATGGGTCGCGATGAGAAGCTCGTCGCGGCAGTGAGGAAAAGCTATCCGCTTTCTGCGCCCACCGCAAGACGCGTATTCGGCTCGCGCTCATATTGCGCCCATATTTGAAAACCTGCCTTGCCAATTGCGTGCACGGTTGGCGTGTCGTTCCAGGGGCGGCCCGACCGTTCTCCCAACCGACAAGATGCCTGTTGTCATCGGCCGGCGGAGTTATCCACAGATTTGAAAACACTCTGGATTCTCCTTCGGACTACAGCTAAATTGTCAGGAATTCGCAGGACACTGCGAGCAACCAGCGTCGGCCCAGGGATGAAATGTGGAAGCCACAGAGGTCATCACCAGCGAAGTCCACAAGAGGATCAGGGACCTCGACGTCGACCCGCGTGTGGACACCCAGCTGTCGCGCGAAGTCATCCGGACCGTCATCTCCGAATACGACGAACGCAGCCTCGTCACGAACCTCCCGCCCCTCGAGGACAAGGAGGCGACCTTCCGCGTCATCGACAATCAGCTCTCCGGATTCGGCGCCCTCCAGGACTACTTCGACGACCCGCGAGTCGAAGAGATCTGGATCAATTCCCCCAGCGAGGTGTTCATCGCCGTCGACGGCGGTCACCAGCTGACGACGACCAAGCTCACCCGCACAGAGCTCGACGACCTCATCGAGAGGATGCTGCGGACGTCCGGACGGCGGGTCGACCTCTCACAGCCCTTCGTCGACGCCATGCTGCCCGACGGTTCGCGACTGCACGTGGTCCTCCCCGACATCACCCGGACCTCACCGGCGGTGAACATCCGCAAGTTCATCGCCCGCCCGAGAAATCTTGCCGGGCTGGTCGCCCAGGGGACGCTGACCACAGGGGCCGCCCGGTTCCTCGACGCGGCGGTCGCCGCAGGCGCCAACATCCTCGTCTCCGGGGCGACCCAGGCGGGGAAGACCACCATGCTCAACGCCCTGGCCGGTTCGATTCCCGCCCGAGAGCGGATCATCAGCTGCGAAGAGGTCTTCGAGCTCAATCTCCCCAGTCGGGACTGGGTGCCCATGCAGTGCCGTCAGCCGTCCTTGGAGGGCACCGGCGAAGTCACACTGCGGGCGCTGGTCAAGGAGGCCCTGCGGATGCGGCCGACCCGCATCATCGTCGGCGAGGTGCGCGAATCCGAGAGCCTCGACCTGCTCATCGCCCTCAACAGCGGTCTGCCCGGAATGGGAACGATCCACGCCAACTCCGCCCGGGCGGCGATCACGAAGATCTGCACCCTGCCGCTGCTGGCCGGGGCGAACATCTCCTCATCGTTCGTCGTCCCAACGGTCGCGGTGAGCATCGACGTCGTCGTCCACCTCCGCCGCGACTCGACCGGCGTCCGCCTCGTCAGCGAGATCTGCGCGGTCCCCGGCGGAGTGGAAGGCGATGTGGTCGAACTCGACACCCTCTTCCACTCACCGCACGGCAGGCTCATCCGAGGCCAGGGGTTCGGCCACCTCGGCGACCGCTTCTCCGCCATCGGCAAGGATCTCCATTCCATCCTGGAAGCCGCATGAGCTATTCGCAGCTGAGCATCCTCATCGGCGCCGGCCTGGGCGCGGGGCTGTTCCTCATCTGGATGTCGTGGTGGGAGCGGAGGCCGAAGCCGAGGAAGCGGGCACGCTGGGTGCGCGAGCTCGACGACATGCTCACCGGAGCCGGTTTCCCACGACTGCGCCCGCTCCATCTTCTGCTGCTGTCCCTGGTGGTGTTCGCCGTCGTCGGCGCGGTCTCCACCGTGCTCACCGGGTCCTGGGCGATCGCCCTGTGCTTCGGCCTGTTCGCCTCCTGGCTGCCGCACCGGCTGCTCCAGCACCGGGCCCGCAACCGTCAGGTCATGCGCCGCGAACTGTGGCCGGAGACCCTGGATCATCTCCATTCCGGCATCCGCGCGGGCCTGTCACTGCCCGAGGCGCTGAGTTCGCTGTCCCAGCGCGGCCCCGAACCGCTGCGTCCGCTGTTCGAGGTCTTCGCCGAGGAGTACCGGGCCAGCGGCTCCTTCGCGATCGCGTTGGAGCGGTTCCGGCAGGTCAGCGCCGATCCCGTCGCCGACCGCATCGTCGTCGCCCTCAGCGTGACCCGCCAGGTCGGCGGCAGTGACCTGGGCACCATGCTGCGAGCCCTGGCCCAGTTCGTCCGCGACGACGCGCGCACCCGCAACGAGCTCTCCGCCCGACAGCAGTGGACCGTCAACGGCGCCCGCTTGGCCGTGGCGGCACCGTGGGTGGTGCTGGCGTTCCTGTCGACCCGACCGGAGACGGCGGCGGCATACAACTCACAGACCGGCCTGATCCTGCTGGCCTCCGGTTTCGTCGTCTCCCTGCTGGCCTACCAGGCGATGAAGAAGATCGGCCGACTGCCCCAGGAGCCGCGGGTGATCGAAGGATCGTCGTTGGGATCGTCCACCTTCCGGCGGACCTTCCCCGGAGGTGAGGCCCCATGAGTGCGCTCACCTCTCCGGTCACCGTCCTCCTGCTCGGGATCTTCAACGCCTTCGCCCTGTGCGTCTTCGTGCTCTCGCTGCCGCCGCTTCGGCGTCCGCCGCTGTCGGCGCGCATCGCCCCCTACCTGCGCGACCAGGAGTCCCTCATCGACATCTATGCCCCTCCGACCCCGCGCAGGGAGGGGCTGCTCGGGCTGCTGAAGTCGGTCTCACTCGGTGCGGCGCTGTGGATCACCTCTCGGATCACCACGGATGCGACCCTGAGTTCGAGGATCAGCCGCCTCGGCGGTCGAGCCACCGTCGAACGGTTCCGCGTCCATCAGATCCTCGGCATTCTGCTCGGCATGATCGCCGCCGGCGCTCTCGCGGCAGCGGTGTCGGCGTATCGGGGCTTCTCACCCGTGGTGGCCCTCGTGCTCATCGTCAGCGGCGCCGTCGCGGGCCATGTCGTCAACGATTGGCGGCTGAGCAGCGCCATCGCCCGGCATGAGTCGAGGATCCTGGCGGAGTTCCCCACGGTGGCCGAGCTGCTGGCTCTGTCCATCACCGCAGGAGAGGGAATCGTCGAGGCCCTCGAACGGGTCAGCCGGACCTGCTCGGGGGATCTCGTCGATAAGCTGCGCTCGGCCCTGGCCGCCACCCGCACCGGCACGCCTCTGGTCGAAGCCCTCGACCTCATGGCCACGCGCATCGCCATTCCCGAGATCGTCCAGTTCGTCGATGGGCTGGCGGTCTCGATGACTCGGGGAACTCCGCTGGCCGAGGTCCTGCGCGCGCAGGCGGCCGACGTGAGAGAGCAGTCCCGACGCCGCCTGCTCGAACTGTCGGGGAAGAAGGAGATCGGGATGCTCGTTCCGGTCGTCATCTTCGTCCTGCCGGTGACCGTCATCTTCGCCGTCTTCCCATCGCTGACGGTCCTCGACCTGAGCCCATGAGGCCTCCGGGCCGTCCCGCAGACCTCCCCACCTCCACCCCTGAACCCCGTCGACGAAGGAGTCAACGATGATCCACCACCTGACGATGAAGCTCACGGCATTCGTGATCGGCCTGACGAGCGGTCCCGACGCCAAGTCCCACCACCGTCGCGGCGAGTCTTGTGACACCGGCGGCCAGCGCGAGCGGCCCGATCGCGGAGATGTTCCCGGCTGGGTCCTGATCACACTGATGACAGCAGGGCTGGTCGTTGCTCTGTGGGCGCTGGCGGGTGAAGCCTTCTCGACGATGTTCCAGGACGCGATGAACAAGGTGCGAGGCGCGGGGTGAGCGGCACCCGCTTCCCCTCCGGTGAACGCCGCGGCCACTCCCCCTCCGGCAAGCGCCGCGGCCGCTCCCCCTCCGGCAAGCGCCGCGGCTGCTCCCTCTCCAGCGAGCGCCGCACCTCGGATCGGGAGACGGCGACCGGCATCGGCTCGCCGGTCAACTCCGATTCGACGGTCGACTCCGGTTCGGCCGTCGCCGAGTTCGCCCTCATCTCCGCCCTGCTCACCCTTGTCCTCGCCGGGGCTCTGCAGATCGGGCTGGTCATCCACGTCCGCAACACCGTCATCGACTCCGCCATCGCCGGCGCCCGCCAGGCGGGCCTGGCGGATCAGACCGACGCCGACGGGCGCCGCCTCGCGGCAGAGCTCATCACCCTGTCCCTGGGCGAGAGCTACGCCAGGTCGATCTCCGTCACGACCACCGCCAGGGGCGCCGTCGAGATCGTCGAAGTCAGGGTGCGGACCCCGCTTCCGGTGCTCGGACTGTGGGGCCCCGCCGAGGTGTGGGAACTGCGGGGACGCTCGATCGCCGAGGACGTCGACCGTGACTGACGGAGCCCAGGACCGACCCGAGCTCGAGCAGGATTCCGGCACCGCCGTGATCGAGTTCATCTTCGCGTCGATCGTCCTGCTCATCCCCGTCATCTACCTGATGCTCGCGATCTCCCAACTGCAGGCGGCCAGCTATGCGACCTCCTCGGCGGCGATCTCGGCGTCGCGGATCGCTGCCCGGGATGCCGAACCTTCGGAGGCCCGGGCCCGTGACGTGGCGACGATGCACTTCACCGATTTCGGCCTCACCGATGTGCCGATCACGATCGCCTACTCATGCTCGGGACCCTGTGGACAAGCCGGCTCTCTCATCACCGCGCGGGTGGAGACGAAGGTAGCGCTGCCGGGGTTCCCGCTCATCTTCGGCTCCGCCCACTCCCCGCACATCACCGTGCGCGCGGCCCACTCCGACGTCGTCGCCACGACCGGAGGCGATTGACATGACCGGCGCTGGAGACGCCGACGCCCGAGCGGACCCTGATGCTGCGCGCCCCGGAGCCCGAGCGGACGAGGGCTCCATCACTCCCCTGGCGATCGGCTTCGTCGTCATCGCACTGCTGCTCACCTTCCTCATCGCCACCCTGACGGATCTGCACATGGCGCGGCGGCAGCTGCAGAGCCTCGCCGATTCATCGGCATTGGCGGCCTCGGATTCGTTCGAACCGGCGCCCGGCAGCGAACCCGGCCTCCACTTCTCGCCGGAGGCGGCGGAACGGGCCGCCGAGACCTACCTCGACAGCGTCCCGGCTCCGCGCGGACTCCGGGACATCGGGGTCAGTGCCGATGCCGACGGCGATCACTCCGTCGCCATCCACCTGCGCGCCGACTACACCCCGCCCCTGCTGTCCCCGTTCGTCCCCGCTCTCATCGAGCTTCGAGCGACCGCCTTCGCCCGGGGCTCCCTGCGGATCTCCTGAACCGCACTTCGCCCTCTGGTCCTGTGGGTGACGACATCACTCGTGCCTGACCCGACTGTGGATGACCGACCGCCGTCCACAGGGCCTGCGCGTGGGATTGCACCGACACCTGCCGCTGGGGACCCTGGAGCCTATGAGAACCGTCGGCATCGTCCATCGGATCGACGCGAACGCGGGCCTGCGCACCGAGGTGCTTGAGGCCGACGGTGCACACTCTGTGCTCGAGGTGATGCGCGCCGTCTACGGACCCGTCCTCACCGTGGCCGACCTCCTCGACGGCAACCGCCTCCCCGACGCCCCGGACGATCCTGCCGCTGTCCGGTCGATGCCCTGGGACCGATGGGTGGCGCTGAATCCCGTCACCGTTCTCGGCGCGCGGGCGTTCGCCCGGTGCACCGGACCGACACCCGTTGCCGTGATCGCGGGACCCGACTCGGGATTCTCGATCAGCATCGACCCCGACCGGCCCCTGCTGAGCCGAACCGTGCGGCCGAACTCCGTGTGCATCGTCGACCCGTGCCTGTCCCGGCAGGCAACGCGGCTGGAGTCGGATCCGTCCAGCCACCGGCCGTTCTCCATCGCCGGAGCCACGATCCTCCTCCCCGGGCCAACGAGCGACTGTGCAGGCACCGGCGACAGCGCACCTGCGACCGCCGAGGTGATCCCTGCTGCAGTCGCGGAACCACGTCCGGCCAGACCTCCGCAGTGGTGGGCCTTCCTCGTCCCGATCGCCATCGGCGTGGTCCTGGCGGTGGTCACCGGAATGTGGTGGTTCCTGCTCTTCAGCGCCTCCGCACCTCTGTCGGGCTATGTCTCCCACCGCATGGAACGACGCCGCTTCGCCCGGGACTCGGCGCAGTGCGCGGCGGACCGGCAGACGGCCCTCGCCGACGCCCGGGCCCGCCTGGCCGAACTCATCGATGAGCACCGGATCCACCTGCGGACCCGTCCCGGCCTCTGCCTCGGGTTCGGGCACTCCCTGCTTCCCGTCACCATCGCCGTCGACCTGCAGCCGGGCACCGACCACCTCGCCGGGCAGATCATCGTCGATGACGTGCCGGTGCGGATCGACCCGCTGACCACCGCGGTCACCGTCACCGGAGACTACGACCCGGTTCGCCGCATGGCCCTGTCGTGGTTGGCCGACCGGCGCTGGTCCTGGTCCCTGTCGCACGAACTCGGCGAACTGCCCGAACTCCAGGGCACCCGCTGCGCCACCGGGCCGCGATCCGCAGACGGGGTCGACTCCACGCACGGGACTGCCGCGGACCGGCGGACTGCGAGTGTGGGCATCGCCCTGCACCGCACGGTCGATGGAGAGCGCGCGACCCTGCAGCTGGATCCTCCCGCGCGGAAGGCATCCGTTTCGCTTGTCGTCGGCGGGCTCGCCCGTGCGCGCGTGCTCACCTCCACTCTTGCCGCCGGACCGGTCCCGGGCCGCGAACTCGTGGCCACGGGCATGCCCCCGGGCCGGTTCATCACCCTCGAACGCGAACAGATGGCAGACACTGACAGGGATCCCTTTCCGAGCCACGGCCTGGGAGACCACTACGATGATGCCCCGGAGACCATCGACCGGCGTTGGCTGCACTCGACGATCGGACCGGTGACGATCGGACGCGGCGCTGCCGGCGATGTCACCGTTGACCTGTTCCACGGCGGACCGCATGCACTGGTGGCGGGAACAACGGGCAGCGGGAAGTCCATCCTCCTCCAGACCTGGCTGCTGGCGATGGCGATGGAGAATCCGCCCGAACGGCTCAGCTTCGTCCTCATCGACTTCAAAGGCGGCGCGACATTCGCGCCAATGGCGAGCCTGCCGCACACCGACTGCGTTCTCGACGACTTCGACTCCGCGGCCGCGTTCCGAGCCCTGGTGGCGGTGCGGGCCGAGATCACCCGGCGCGAGAGGCTGCTGGCCGATCACGGCTGCGCGGATGTGCTCGGTCTCGAGGATCCACCGCCCCGCCTCGTCGTGGTCATCGACGAGTTCCACGCTCTCATGGCCTCACACCCCAGAGCCGCCGAACTCATCGAACAGCTGACCGCGCTCGGCCGCTCCCTCGGAGTGCATCTGATCCTCGCCACCCAACGCCCACTCGGCGTGGTCACCGGGCACATGAAGGCCAACATCAACATTAGGATCTGCCTGCGCGTCAGGGACGATGCGGATTCCTTCGACGTGCTCGGCGTCACCGACGCCGCGCATCTTCCCGCCGCCATCCCGGGTGCGGCATGCCTGGACTCGGGGACGACGATCACACCGTTTCGAGTCGCCACTCCGATCGGCCCGACCTGCCCCGCCGAGGCGGTCCTGCGTCCCCGGATCAGACCGTGGGACCCGACGCGGACCGTGGCGGCGCAGAGCAGCCGGAAAGGCGTCGCGGTGGAGAACATCGTCAAGGCCCACCGGCTTCGTGCGCACCGGAGCCCGAACTCCGCCAGGCGGGTGGTCCTTCCGCCTCTGCCCACGAACGCCGACCTGTCCGGGACGGCTGCGGCCTCTCCGGGCACCCGACCAGGCACCTCGGACCCGAGCGACGCGATGATCAGCGGAATCGTCGATGAGCCCCACATCCAACGGCAGGAGGAATGGACCTACCGACCCGACGTCGATGGATCCCTTCTCACTGTCGGCGCGGACGTGCACGTCGTCATCTCCGTGCTCGCTCGACTGGCGGCGAGCGCCGCGGCGACTCACCGGGTGGTCGCTGTCGGTCGCAGTGCCGATGTCCTCGACTGGGCCGAGATCCGCTGCGGGATGGAGCCCGGGTGGAGGCTCCTGTCGATTCTCGACCACCTCGGGCAGCCGCGCACGGTGCCCACCCTGGTCGTGTGCGGCAACTGGACCGAGCTCCTCGACTCCCTCGACCACCACACCGCCGGCCGGCTCGAACTGCTGCTCAGACACGCCTCCGGTCTCGGACTGACCTTCCTCATCGGCGGCTCGCGCACCTCCCTGACAGCGACCGCGGCATTCGCCTCCCAGCTGATCTTCCCGCCGCCAGCGGGCGCTGACGGGATGAGCGTCGGACTCCCCCGAACGAGGTTCCTCGGCACCTGGCCCGAATTCCGTGCGGTACTCATCGGACCGAGTGCCGGGGCCACCGGTCGGGAAGGGGCGGACACGCAGCTGCTGCCCTACTCCGGCCCGCCCATCCGACGGAGTGCTTTCACGCCCCGATGGGTCGGCCTCGACGGCCCTTCCCTCGGTCCTCCCGCCGCACACGACACACCGGGCCCAGCAGCGGCACCGGGCGCACTCGACGCACCCGGCGCGCCGGACCGTCCCGAGCTGATCGCGCTCGGCCGAGATCCCTTCGGGGACCTCGTCACCTGGGACACGACCCGCGACGGTCCGGTCCTCACGATCCGGGGATCACCGCGCAGCGGCAGGTCCACGCTGGCGTCGCGGCTGAGCCGCAGCGCGGCGCAGCCGCGGTGTCACGACGATGCTCACCTCGCCGCCTCGCCCGACGCGATCGATCTGCTCGACGGTTCCGTCCATGTGCTCACGCTGCCGCTGCGGCACTCGCTCGGCTACGGGTCAGCCCTGGCCAAGGCAGCGGAGCTGGGACCGCTGCTCATCCTCGGAGCCCACACCAGGCAGGACCTCGGCACCCTCGGTCTGCCCAGGCTTCCACCCCTCGACGGAGCACCGGGAGTGGGCTGGTTCATCACCGGCGCCGGTGCACGGGCCGTGCAAACCTTCACGCAACCGGCCGATGAGACCGTGATCCCGGCAGGACTGACGGTGCTCGGGGCCGATCCACGGGCACATCGGTGAGCACGCCCGGAAGGGCGAAGTGAACAGGTTCAGTTCGTCTCGGCCGGCGGCCCGCTCAGCGTCTCGTAGCGGTAGAGTTCGCTCGCCTTCCCGGACTCGATGAGGCGGTCGGCCAGGACCGAGATCACGGGCATACCGCTGGTCACCTCGAGGACGACATCGGCGTCGACGGACAACCGGGCAAGAAGCAGACCGGCATCGCCGAGCGCGGCGGTGAACGTCTCGTCGCTCGGGTCAGCGGCCTCCTCGCTGGTCTCGTGCATGGATCCGAGGATGAGCTCGGTCGGTGCCTCCTCCTCGGTGCCCGGTCCACTGTCACGAGCGGGTCCGGCATCGACGATGTCGGTCGGGGCCTGCTGACCGGCCTCCCGGGCATAGGAGACGGCGAAGGCGCGCAGCCCCTCGTCACCGCCCAGCAGCGCCGCCCCGTGGGCGCCGGCCGCCTCGGACAGGAACGCGGTGTTCACCTGACCGATCGACAGCTCGGCGACCGCATCCTCGCGGTTGACCGCCGTGTACCAGGCGAGGAACGCCTTGGTCAGCTTGACCGAGCCGGTCGACACGATCTCGAGGTCCTCGGCCCGGCCGCCTCCGCTGGGCGGCAGCGCCCCGGCGGGCACCCTGATCACTCGCGTCGTCATCAGCGGGGCGAAGCCGAGGGCGTTTGCGAAGCCCTCGCCCGGGCTGCCCGCCTGCACCCGCGCCCGCAGGTCGAGGCCCTCCAGGGCCGAACCGAAGGTCTCGGCGCACACCGCTTCGAACAGTTCCCGGCCGAGGCCGCGGCCCTGCTCCTCGGCGGCGACCTCCACGTGCACCCACGCCCGGTAGGGGTGGAGCGGGGATTCGGCGATCGCGGCCGCGCCGACGGGAACCCCGGGAACCACCTCGGCGATGACGGAGCGCAGCAGCGGCGCGTCCGAGGACGGCCGGAACAGGGACCTGGCCATGTGGGCGGCGGGGGTGTCGGCATCGCCGAACACCTCGCCCAGGCGCAGATCGTCGCCATCGGTCAGTGGTCTGATCGGCATCGGGTGCGCTCCTTGAGGGGACTGATGTGTTGATAATCTGGGCGAATGACTGACTTGAACGATCCTACCGCCGCAGCTCAGGCCGCGGCTACGACCGTCAACGCGAACGCCGGCATCGAGCGCCACGACATCGCTCTCGTCCTCGGTTCGGGTTGGGGCGGAGCCGCCGACCTCCTCGGCGAGACGATCAGCGAGATCCCCGCGGCCGAGGTCCCCGGCTTCCACGCCCCCGCCGTCACCGGCCACGGCGGCACCCTGCGCACGATCCGGATCGAGGCCAGCGGCAGGCACGCGCTCGTCCTCGGCGCCCGCACCCACTACTACGAGGGCAGGGGCGTGCGCGCGGTGGCCCATGGGGTCAGGACCGCCGCCGCCGCCGGCTGCGCCAGCCTCGTCCTGACCAACGGCTGCGGCGGACTCAACCGCAACTGGGCGGCCGGGACCCCGGTGCTCATCTCCGACCACATCAACCTCACCGGCACCTCCCCGATCGAGGGCGCGAACTTCGTCGATCTCACCGATCTGTACTCCCCGCGGATGCGCGCCATCGCCAAGGACATCGACCCCACCCTCGACGAAGGCGTCTACGCCCAGTTCACCGGCCCCCACTACGAGACCCCCGCCGAGGTGCGGATGGCCGGGATCCTCGGCGCCGACCTGGTCGGGATGTCGACCGCCTTGGAGGCCATCGCCGCCCGCCAGGCCGGGATGGAGCTGATGGGGATCTCCCTGGTGACCAACCTCGCCGCCGGCATCCAGGAGACCCCGCTCTCCCACGCCGAGGTGATCGAGGCCGGGGTCGCGGCGGGCCCGCGCATCTCGAAGCTGCTCGCCGACATCGTCGCGCAGCTCTGAGACGCGGCGCGGATTCGAGCACGAGCCCGGGCACGCCGCGCGCACCGGACCCGGGACATCGAGGACACCGACGGACAAGGACGGACATGACCCGAGCAGCAGACCGCTTCACGAACGGCTTCGACCCGCAGGTCGTGCGCGACTGGATCGCCGACGACCCGGATCCGGACACGGTCGCCGAGCTCGAGGCGATCCTCGCCTCGGCCGAAGCCGACCACGGCGTCGCCATCGCCGATCTCGAGGACCGGTTCTCCGGCCCCCTGGCCTTCGGCACGGCGGGGCTGCGCGGTGAGATCGGGGCGGGACCGAACCGGATGAACCGGGCCGTGGTCATCCGCGCCGCCGCCGGTCTCTGCCGGTTCCTGCTGCGCACCGTCGGTCCCGGCTTCAGCGTGGTCATCGGCTGCGATGCCCGCCACAAGTCGGCCGAATTCGCCAGTGACACCGCCGCCGTCGTGACCGCCGCCGGCGGCACCGCGATCCAGCTGCCCGAACAGCTGCCCACTCCCCTGCTCGCGTTCGCCCTCACCCACCTCTACGCGGACGCCGGGATCATGGTCACCGCCAGCCACAACCCGCCGGCCGACAACGGCTACAAGGTCTATCTGGGCGAACGGCCTCTGCTGGCGATCGAACCCGATCCGGCGGCGGCGGTGGCGGGCGCGGGAGCGCAGATCGTCAGCCCCGCCGATGCCCTCATCGCCACGGAGATCGCCACCGTCGAATCCGTGTCGTCCGTGCCCCGGGCCGAATCCGGGTGGGAGCACCTCGACGACTCCATCGTCGAGACCTACCTGCGGCGCATCGACGACCTCGGGCTGAAGGCGAACGCGGACCTGCGGATCGTGCTCACCTCCCTGCACGGGGTCGGCTCCCGCGTCGTCGAGGCGGCGCTGGCCCGCAACGGTTTCACCTCCGTGCACCCGGTGGCCTCACAGCAGGACCCGGACCCCGACTTCCCGACGGTGGCGTTCCCGAACCCGGAGGAGGCCGGGGCCCTCGACGAGTCCTACGCCCTGGCCCGCGAGGTCGGAGCCGAACTGGTCATCGCCAACGATCCCGATGCCGACCGGTTCTCCGCCGCGATCCCTGACCCCTCCGCCCGTGCCGGGTACCGGCAGCTGTCCGGCGACGAGGTGGGTCTGCTCCTCGGCGAGGACGTCGCCATTCGCCTGGCCGCCTCCCACGGCTCCGACGGGTCCCTGGTGTTCGCGAACTCGATCGTGTCCTCTCGCGGCCTGGCCGCCGTCGCCGAGCACTATGGGTTCGCCGCCACCACCACTCTGACCGGGTTCAAGTGGATCTCCCGGGTGCCGGCTCTGGTCTTCGGCTACGAGGAGGCCTTGGGCTACTGCGTCGATCCCGGTGCCGTGCGGGACAAGGACGGGATCTCGGCCGCGGTCATGTTCGCCGCTCTCGCCGCCCGGCTCAAGGCCGAGGGCACCACGATCGAGGCCGAACTCGACCGGATCCGCGCCCGCGACGGCTGGTTCGCCACGGCACCGCTGAGCTTCCGCCTCGACGACGTCTCCCGCATCGCAGCGTCCATGCGGAGTCTGCGCGAGAACCCGCCGACGATGCTGGCAGGCTCCCCCGTCACCGAGGTCCACGACCTCTCGCTCGGGCACGAGCACCTGCCTCCCACTGACGGCGTCGTCGTCCTCTCTGAGGAGAACTCCCGCGTCATCGTCAGGCCCTCGGGCACCGAGCCGAAGCTCAAGTGCTACCTCGAAGTCGTCGCCGGAGCCGACGAGGCGACCCTCGCCCAGCAGCGCCTCGGTGCGATCGCAGAAGAGCTGAGGGCGTACTTCGGGCTCTGAGTGAACAGCTCAGGTGGCGAGGTCTCGCATTTCGACGGCGAGCCAGAGCTCAAGGCGTTCTTCGGCATTCGACAATCGGCGAGCAGTGAGGTTCTCCACCTGCTCCAATCGGGTTCGCACTGTGTGGCGGTGCACTCCCAGGGCAGTTGCCGCGTCCTCCATGTTGCCGACAGCACGCAGATAGGCCCTCAGTGCGTCGAGCAGCTGCTGCCCATTCGGGTGTTCGTCGACCTGTTGCAGGACTCCCTCGCAGAACTCGGCCCTGTCGATTTCGCTTCCGAGTGCCAAGAGTGCGCGGAAACCGTCGACTCGGGACAGCTCGACCATCCTTCGGCCAGTGTCGCAGGCGACGTTCAATGCCCGCTCAGCCTGGCGGGCACTGCGGAGGATCTCTCCAGGGGTCGCCCCGGCCCCGACTCCCACCCTGATCGTCGCCCGGGTTCGATCACCGCGCGAATTGTTCGACTCCGCAGCTGGGCGAGGTCTGTCCTCTTTGCCATTGCCCGCAACCGGAGGGCACTCAGCGGGAAAGCTCAGCAGAGCATCGCGGAGTTCGGCGGCCACTGTCTCACCAGGCTCACACAGTATGGCCCAGGTCGCCTCCGGCTCGGACCGATACAGGACATCGGAGCACGAGGATTCGAGAGCCGAGTCGAGGATGAGCATCTCAACCTCGTCGAGCCGGGAGGAGAATCGGGCAACGCGGATCTCTCGGCATTCCACGCCGGCCCGGGCGAGGATGATCACGGCGTCGACTTCGGCAAGTGACTGCGTCAGCAGTGCTGTGGCTGCTCGTGCCCGCTGCTCACGCTCGCGGCGCCGGGCGGAATGCCGCAGCTCCGCGAGCACACTCAGCTGGGAGACCACCATGCTGAGCAGCGCTCGATCGTAGTCTGTCACCAGCCCGGTCTTGGACGCGATGAGAATTCCCCGCAGCTTGCCCTGCGTGCCCAGAGGTGAGATCTGGACCTTCTCCAGCGCACCGACGTCGTCGCTGAACGACCAGCGCAGACCGTGCGGAATCTGAGCCTTGATCTGGGGACGGTATCGCTCAAGCAGGTCCCGCGCAGCCTGTCCCTGACTGGCCACCGGGTGCAGCCCAGGATCGGTGACGAGTGCACGGAATCCGCTGACCTCGTGCAGGATTCTGAGGATGGCTTCGACACCGTTCTCGCGAGTGGCGGCCCGACCGAGCTGACGTTGCGCAACGAGGGCTCTGCGCAGAGGGAGAGTCTCCTCCTCGTTGAGCGATGTCGAGACTGCCCGCACCACCGCCTGCAGCGGCGTCATCTCCGGGACTCTCACCAATGGCAGCCCGGCCGCTCGCGACTCCTCCACCAGGATGTCAGGAAATGTGCGATGCGGGAGAGAAGCGCCGACGCTCACACCCAGTGCGGCGACTTCAGCCGCCACCAGCCGCCGGCAGAACTCCCGAGTCTCCGAGGAGCTGCGGAACAGCTCGAGACCGGTGGTGAGCAGCAGCTCACCACCGGTCAGCCACGGTGTCGGATCGCGCAGTTCACTCACATGCGCCCAACCGACTTCCGGATCCGCGACATCGACGAGGACCTCGAGTCCCAGCGAGCGGTCCGATACGAGTCGGGAGAGTCGCAGCATGTGTCCGTCCTTCAGCTCTGGCGTGGCTCCGCCAAGCCGGTGTCAAGAGCCGCTTCGATCCTTGCAGAGCCCCACCACAGTAGCAGGCCGGCCACGACAGCGGTTCCCCCGACCACGAGGAAGAACGCGACGGCCGGAACCACCGTGTACATGGTGGCAAGCAGACCCGAGATCGTCGATCCGGCGCCCAAGGTGAGAATCTTCAACGCGACCAATTGTGTCTTGAACCGTTCGGGAGCGATTCGAGTGACCACGGAGAAGCCGATGGGACCCACGAACACCTCGGAGATGCCGGCGATGATGAGACAGACGGCGATGAAGAAGGGCGAGATGTCCTTGCCGGTCGACAGAGTCGTCAGGAGCATGAGCAGATAGGCGACACCGATCGTCCAGAATCCGAGGGGGAATTTGGCGCTGGGCCGCAACCTGCCGATCCCCCTCTGCTTCCATCGGGTGGCCAGCACCGGAATGATGAGGACGAGGGCAATGGTCCCCACGACGGAGAACCACGCTTCAGGAATCGACCACCCGCCGATGCTCAGATCCACCCGGTCGGTGATGATCAGCGGCACGGTGGTGAACAGCTGCAGATAGAAGCCGTAGTAGAGCGCCTCCCCCAGCCACATGGGCACATAACCGGCCACGCGAGTTCGAGCCGACTCGTCGATGTGTTTCGAGCGCAGGATCGTGGTGAAGTAGATGAGCGCGGCGGCACCGATGAGAATGCCGACCGCATAGTTGAGGTTGGCGGCGGTGATGATCCCGGCGGCGACAAGGGCGGCGACGACGATGGCGAAGACCAGCGCTCCGAGACCGGCCTTGACTAGACCAGGGCGGCTGACAGGATTCGGCACGAAGTCCGATTCGGACGGCAGAGCGCGCATTCTCACCGAGTACTGGATCAGCGCCGCAGTCATGCCGAGAGCCGCGAGCCCGAAGGCCCAGTGGAATCCGACGTTGGACTGCAGCCAGCCCGTCGACAACGGTCCGAAGATGGCGCCGAGGTTGATCGAGAGGTAGAAGTAGGAGAATCCGGCATCCCTGGCAGTCCGCGACCACCCGGAGAAGAGCATGCCGACGATTGAGGTGATGTTCGTCTTGAGCAGACCGGTGCCCAGGGCGATGAGCACCAGCCCGAGGGCAAGGCCCGGAACGCCTGGCAGCAGGGCCAGGGACAGGTGACCGGCAGTGATGACCACCGCACCCGAGAACACCAGCCTGCGGGCGGAGATGAGCCGGTCTGCCAACCATGCTCCCAGCAGCTGCGAGAGGTACAGCGTGCCTCCATAGGCTCCGACCACGCTGACCGCCACGGTCTCCGACAGGCCGAGGCCACCCTCGGTGACGGTGTAGATGAGGTAGTAGGTGAGAACTGCTTGGAGCCCGTAGTAGCTGAACCGCTCCCACAGTTCGGTGAATGCGAGATTCCAGAAGTGCTTCGGCTGCGCAGTGCGCCTCCGCCTCCCCGAATCGGACATGGGCACAGGTGCCGCGAGGGAATTGTTGCTCATAACGTTCCTCCTTTGGAACAGTTGATGAAAATGTCGAGCTCAGGCGGGTCGGGCTCAGCGATTGCTCAGCAGCCCGCCGCTGGTCTCTCCGCCGTCGACGACCACGGTCTGTCCGGTGATGTAGGACGCGTCCTCGGAAGCGAGGAAGGCGAACAGGGCGGCCACCTCGGCGGGGTCGCCGAATCGTCCGAGCGGGATGTCGGCGGCCTGCTCGTCGCCGGCGGTCATGAGAGGGGTCCGGATGTATCCGGGGCACACCGCGTTCACTCTCACTCGCGGCGCCAGGTCGAGGGCCATGCATTTGGTCAGTTCGATGAGCGCGCCCTTTCCTGTGCTGTAGATGGCGTGACGCCTGTAACCGACGATTCCGTTGGTCGAGGCGGTATTGAGGATGACGCCTCCCCTCTCACCCATCGCTCGGGCAGTGGCCTGAGCGACCAGGAACGCCCCATCGAGGTTCGTCGCCATCACTCGCTGCCAGTCCGCAAAGGGAATGTCGAGGAAATCATGGCGAGCGTTGATCCCTGCGTTGTTGATGAGCACGTCGATTCCGTCGTGAGCCGCCCTCACCTTGTCGATCACCGCATCGACCGCCGAGGCGTCGGTGACGTCGAGCGTGTAGCCGGCGGCGATCTCGGGGAGGTCCTGTTCCAGTCGTGACAGTGCATCTGCTGCGTAGTCAAGAGCGACGACGCGTGCGCCTTCTTCGAGGAAGCGCTGGGCAGTGGCACGCCCGATCGCTCCCGCGGCTCCGGTGATGAGCACAGTTCTGTTCTGCAGACCGCGCATGGCACGGCTCCTTTCGCGTCATCAGCCGCAGCCGGCCGTGACAGTTGTGATGGTCGATGAGGTGCGTGGTGGCCGTCACCCCGCTTCCAGCCGCATCATCGCGGTCTGTCCGGGCCCTGTGAGCACTCGGATGTACCCCGTCAGGGCCTCGTCGACGGATCGTCTGCCGCTGTCGATGTAGAGCGGTCCCCCGTTCAGCTGCCCCAGCTTCGTCGCAGTGGCGAGGACGATGAGATCCTTCTGCCCGAGGTGCTCGAGCAGTTCCGGTCGCAGCTGCTGGTTGCCGCGGCCGATGAGAAAACCCTGACCGCCGACCGGGGAGAGCACCAGCTGGACCCTCCGTCCGGCGGTGGCTTCCTCGATCTCCTTCGCATCCGCACCAGGTTTGAGGACGCGGCCGTCACCGGCCGGCAGTGAGATGTCGACGGCGAGGAGGCTGAGCGAATGGCTCTCCTTGTCGCTGAGAGCCCCCTCCGCGAGGTGGTCCCACACGTGGCGGACAGTGCTTCCGGGTCCCAGCACCCACACCGCCTCGGGATCGAGGGACTCTTCGAGAGCGCGGGCCAAACCGGCGGCGGAATCACTTCCAGGTGCAGACGAGCCGAGTTTACCGCCCTGGAGCTGGCGAGGGCGGTTCGGCACCGGCAGAGTCCCGTAGAGCCTCGTCGTGACGATTCCGCTCCGCCGGGCCGATTCATCGATGTCGGCGACTTCCACTCTCAGACATCCGTCCCGATCCGGTTCCCACGATGCGAGCAGGGCGGCAGCGGTCGCCGGAGACCGGGAGAACACGGCCGAGTGCATCTTCACACCCGACGGGATGCCGAGTACGGGGACCGTCCCGGTCTCACCGAGTTCGTCGAGGATATCCCTGGCCGTGCCGTCTCCGCCGACGAAGACGATGACGTCGACGTTCGCCGCGATGGCCGCGGCGACCACCGCGCGAGTATCGGCGGGGGATGTCCTCGATTCGGCAGACACACGCGGGACCGTCTCAACCCGGTCTCCTCCAGCGGACAGCACATCGAACCCTAGGGGCCCTTCGCCCACGATCGCCACCTCGGCGCCGGGAGCCGCTCGTTCGAGGACCCTGAGGAACTCCGCGGCTCTGTCCTGCGCACGAGAGCGGAATCCCCGCGCGATCGCCAGGTCCTGGATCTCCTCGCCGTCGCTGCCGATGAGACCAGCGGGACCTCCGATTCCGGCGATCGGGTTGACGACCAGTGCGAGCCGCAGGGTTCTCATCGGTGGTGGGCCTTCGGAGCGCGCTCGCGCATCGGCAGATCCTCGGCGGGCGTCCATCGCGGCGGAGCGGTGAAGGACTCCGCGAGGTACTTGCGGCGGTAGGCTCGCCACGAGGTCGCCCAGGTGTCGGGGTCAGTGGTCGCATCCTGATCGACGGTGTGGATGCTCGAGCGCAGCGGCGAGGAGTGAATCGTCTCGGGGTCGGTCCTCGCCTCTGCGGCGATGTCGGCGAGGGTGTTCACGTATTCGTCGATCTCGGCCCGTGAGTACGATTCTGTGGGCTCGAGAGTGAGCGGCTCGGGAACGATGTAGGGATGATGGCTCGTCCAGTAGTGGAACCCGTAGTCGGCCATCCGCTGCCCCAACTCCCCGGAACTGACCCCGGTGTCGTCGGTCAGTCCCTGCCAGCTGTACCGGACCTGCTCGACTCGGTGCTTGCTGGGCGCGTATGGAGCTTCGACTCCCGGAATCTCAAGCATCTTCGCCAATGCGTAGTTGTTGTTGAGCACCGCGATGTCCGAGACTTCGCGCAGCCCTTGGGCACCGAGGGCACGGATCCAGACGTAGGCGCGGATGAGGTTCGGAATCACTCCATGACCGGGGCGGATGTCCGCGATGGCGCAGGGGTCCGCCTCGGCGAAGCGATACATCCCGTCGACCCGCTCGATCCGCGGTCCGGGCAGGAACTGCGATAAGTGGGAACGGGCGCCGATCGCTCCGGCCGCCGGCCCTCCGCAGGCGTGCGGCGTCGAGAAGGTCTTGTGCAGGTTGAAGTGGCAGAGGTCGAATCCGGCTTCCCGGGCGCGGGCGATTCCGAGCAGCCCATTCGCATTGGCCTGATCGTAGACACAGAGCCCTCCGACCTCGTGCACGGCTTCGACGTACTCCGTGATTCGGGGGTTGAAGATCCCCGTGTCCTCGGGGTTGGTGATGAAGAGTGCCGCGGTGCGCTCGGAGACCGCCGATCGCAGCGCCTCAAGATCCGGGAAGCCGTTCTCATCCGGGTACAGGGTGATCACCTTGTACCCGAGGGTCTTGGCTGTGGCCGCGTTCGACGGGTGGGAATAGATCGTGGTGATCACCTCGTCGCGGGTGTCACCTTCACCTCGGTCGGCGTGGTAGGCCCGCACGATCGAGGCATTGCCGAAGATCGCGGCGGAACCGGAACCGGCCTGCAGACTGATCGCATCCATCCCGGAGACTTCGGCGAGGCAGTCCTGGAGCTCGCTGAGAATCTGCAGTGTTCCCTGCACGGTCTCCGCCGCCTGCCGCGGATGCGTCCCCACGCTCAGGGGTGAGCCGGCAAATCGTTCGTTGATCTTGGGGCTGTACTTCATCGTGCAGGTGCCCTGGCCGATATCGACGTTGAGGTCGGCGCCGAGGGTTTCCTGGGAGAGCCGGAGAAAGTGCCGCAGAACCTGGGGTTGCGCGATCTCCGGCAGCTCGACCGGGGTGTCACGGCGGACCGCGGCCTCGGGAGCCCGGTCGGGCAGTGCCGCCATCGGGGCGGGTACGAGCATTCCGCGCTGACCTGGAGTGGAGAGCGCGTGGATGAGCGGTTCGTCCCAGCGCGGCGCATGGTAGGAGCGCAGTCCTGTCTTCTCCGGACTCCATGCTGGCAGTCCGGCGCCGGCAGGAGCCGTGGCGGCATCGGCTCCTGAGCGCTTCGGTCTCGCGGTGCGATCGGTATCAGTGGATTCGGTGACGGTCATCGTCTGGCCTTTCGTCAGTGGGGCGGATGCGCTGTGCGGGATCGACGTTCCGGCTCAGCCGAGGATCTCTGTGAGCGCGTGCTTGAGAGCGTCGATGTCGGAGGCGGTGTGCCGTTCGGTGACGCAATAGACCGCTTCTTCGAGGTTCGCCTCGGAGCCGAAGACCTCACGGGCGAGCGCTCCGCCGAAGATGCCATAAGAGAGCAGTGCGGCATTGACCTCCGCGGCGTCACGGCCGGGGAATCTGACCATGAATTCGCGCCAGTGGGCCTGCTGGGAATGGAGGACTTCGACTCCCGGGATCGATTCGAGGACCGAGATGGTGTGTCGGGTGTTGGCGGCGACGGTCTCTCCCAGTTCACGCAGCCCTTCCGGCCCCATTTGGGAAAGGTAGACGGCTGCGGTGATTCCCCACAGAGCGGCGGCGGTTCCGACCCATTCGACCCCCTCGTCGCGCATGGCCAGACTCGTCCGTTCATAGGCGACATCGACGAATCCGATCTCGCCCTCGACACGAGTGGGTGCGAGACCGAACAGACGGGAGGGGAATTCGTAGACGAAACGTTCATCGTCGTGGGTGGCGATGAAACCGCCGTTGGCTCCTCCGAAGTGCATTCCCAATCCCAGGGACTGGATGTCTCCGCAGACGATGTCGGCTCCCCAGCTCGCCGGGGCCGGCAGGTGGCCCAGGCTGATCGGATCGGTGGAAGCCACGAGGAGCGCGCCGGCGGCGTGCGCGAGTTCGGCGATGCGTGGCGCCGCGGTCTCGACTGCTCCGCGCTGGTTCGGGGTCTCGACGAGAACGGCGGCCACCTCGGCGTCAAGATTCGCGGCGACCCAATCCACGTCGATCGTCCCCGATCGAGGGTCGGCCGGGATGGTCGTGACCTCGGCAATGCCGTCGAGGAACGACCTCACGCGTGCATTCTTCGCCGCGTCCAGCGTGGCAGGGACGAGCAGCCGGGTGCGCCCGGTGATCCGCACGGCCATCCGCAGCGAGGTCGCCAGGGCCTGGAAGCCGTCGTAGGTGGGAACGTTGACGACGTCCATCTCCAACAGGTCTGCCATCAGCGAGGTGTATTCGAAGATCGCCTGCCATTTCCCGTGGTCTTCGTAGGGTTCGCCGGCATACGCGGTGAGAAACTCGGCGCGGCCGTTCACCTCGGAGCACACGGCCGGCACGTAGTGGTCATATGTGCCTGCCCCGAGGAAGGAGATCGCCTCAGCTGCGGGCCGGTTGGCCCCGAGCAGGCGTGACATATGCCGATCGAGTTCAGCTTCGGACGACAGTGCGGGTGGAAGGTCCAGGTCGCGATCCAGGCGCAGATTCTCGGGGATGACGGCCAGCAACTCCTCGACGGAGTCGACACCGATGGTCGAGAGCATGCTCTCGCGCACCGCGGGTGCGGAGTTGGGAATGTAAGGGTGGACGAGGCGAGGCAATTCTGCCATCAGAGGCCCTTTCGCTGAAGCGGACTGCGGCGGGAAGCCGCCGATCGGAACGTGCGACAAGGCCCTGGAGCCGAATGTCGGGACATCCTCGTCGCGGCTTGGGATCGACTCTATCGACGGGCCGGAGCAAAGTCTCTGGACGTTTCGGAGAAAGCTCAGGGCCCCTTCGCCGTGATGGCGAAGGGGCCCTGTGCCGAAAGAGTGACGACGACCGTCAGCTGTCCGAGTGCGCACCGCCTGTCACTTCGAAGAGCCGGATCAGCTGAGACCGGAGTTCGGCGTAGTCAGATACACCGATCGACGCCTCCCACTCCTTCTCCATCTTCCGTTGAGCCTCGCCCACGATCCGCATCGCCTCTTCCCCACGGTCGGTCAGCTCCACCATGCCGTCTTCGTCGCGGAGGTATCCGCTGCTCACGGCGGTACTGACAAGATTCGACACGAGCTGGGACGGGATCCCGACCTTCTCGGACAGATCCTCCACGCTGATGGCCTCTTCCGGGATCCGGGAGATGAGGTGCAGCTGATTCCCCGACAGGCGGGTGAATCCTGCGGAGTTCAACTCGCTGACGATCCTGTGAATCAGAGAATGGTACGAGGCGGACAGCAGCGATGCGATGCCCAGCTCGCCATGGGAGTCACCTGTTGTCTGTGTCATCCTTCTTCCTTTCCGCCAGCGGCTGTCCTGCCCACCCTATCGTCATGCTCACAGTGGAGTCAGGAACCAATTGGCTCACGGTTCTGGTCGTGGCGCTCAAGCCTGGACCACCTACCCGGAAATGTGAGGAGCTGTCCTGTCGCGGTCGCTCAGTCGCCCAGCTCGGACAGGATCGCGGCGGAGCCGGACAGCCCCAGGCGCGAGGCCCCGGCCCCGATCATCTCCTCGGCGGCCTCGGCGGTGCGGATCCCGCCGGAGGCCTTGACGCCGAGGCGGTCGCCGACGGTTTCGCGCATCAGGGCCACCGCATGGGCGCTGGCCCCACCGGCGGGGTGGAACCCGGTCGAGGTCTTGACGAAGCCCGCACCCGCCGCCTCGGCGCGCCGGCAGACCTCGACGATCTGCTCGTCGGTGAGCGCGGCGGATTCGATGATGACCTTGACCAGGACGTCACCGCTGGCGGCCACGACTCCCCGGATGTCGGCCTCGACCGCGTCGTAGTCGCCGGCGATCGCCTCACCGATGTTGATGACCATGTCGACCTCGGCGGCGCCGTCGGCAACCGCGCGCTCGGCCTCGGCGGCCTTGATCTCCGGCTTGACCTGGCCGCTGGGGAAGCCGACGACGGTGGCGACGACGAGCTCGCCCGGATCGCCGAGCGGCAGCATCGAGGGTGACACGCAGACGGCGAGCACCCCCAGCTCCTTCGCCTCGGCGACCAGGGCCGCGACCTGCGCACGGGTCGCTTCGGGTTTGAGCAGGGTGTGGTCGATCATCGCGGCGAGGTGTGAACGGCTGGTCATGTTTCTCCTTCAGGTGTGTTCCGGGGTGGTGTCACGGCTGGGTGCTGCTCACGGTGCAGGCGGCGGGCCCGGTGGTGGAGGGCCGGGGCTGGGCTGATCGTGGGCTTCAGGTGATCGTCTCGAGCACGACCGAATCGCGCAGCCCGCTCGTATCGCCGTCGATCTCGACGGCGTCCTCCAGGGCGTCGACGGCCCGCGGGAACCGTTCGGGGGTGGCGGTGTGCAGGGTCAGCAGGGGCTGGCCGGCGGTGACGGTGTCGCCCGGTTTGGAGTGGAGTTCGATTCCGGCCACGGACTGCACCGGGTCCTCCTTCCGGGCCCGCCCGGCGCCCAGTCGCCAGGAGGCGACGCCGACGGCCAACGCGTCGAGATGGCTGAGCACCCCGGTCGCCGGTGCGGTGACGACCTCGGTGTGCTCGGCCCTCGGCAGCGGCGCGTCCGGGTCGCCGTGCTGGGCTCGGATCATCTTCTTCCACACGTCCATCGCCCGCCCATCGGCCAGCGCCGCCCGGACGTCGACGTCGCTCCTGCCCGCCAGACGCAGCATCTCCTCGGCGAGAGCCACCGTCAGGTCGACGACATCGGCGGGACCGCCGCCGGCGAGGACCTCGAGGGATTCGCGGACCTCGAGCGCGTTGCCCACGGTCAGCCCCAGAGGGGTGGACATGTCGGTGAGCAGGGCCGAGGTCCTCACCCCCGCGCCCGTGCCCAGGTCGACCATGGTGCGGGCCAGTCGCCGGGCCGTGTCGAGGTCCTTCATGAAGGCCCCCGATCCGACCTTGACGTCGAGGACGAGCCCGGCCGTGCCCTCGGCGATCTTCTTCGACATGATCGAGGAGGCGATGAGCGGAATGCACTCGACCGTCGAGGTGGTGTCGCGCAGGGCGTAGAGCTTCCTGTCCGCCGGAGCCAGTCCGGAGCCGGCGGCGCAGATGACGGCCCCGACCTCCTCGAGCTGGCGCAGGATCTCCGCGTTGTCGAGGTCCGCCCGCCAGCCCGGGATCGATTCGAGCTTGTCCAGGGTGCCCCCAGTGTGGCCGAGCCCGCGGCCCGAGAGCTGGGGGACGGCGACGTCGAACACCGCGACCAGGGGGGCCAGCGGCAGTGTGATCTTGTCCCCGACACCCCCGGTGGAGTGCTTGTCCGAGGTGGGCCGGGACAGGGAGGAGAAGTCCATCCGCTGACCGGAGGCGATCATCGCCTGCGTCCAGTCGGCGATCTCCTCCGGCTCCATGTCATTGATGAAGATCGCCATCGCCAGCGCCGCCATCTGCTCGTCGGCGACGGTGCCGCGGGTGTAGGCGTCGATCACCCAGTTGATCTGGGCGGTGGACAGGCGGTGGCCGTCGCGTTTGGCGGCGATGACCTCAACGGCGTCGAATGCCTCCACCGTCACGTCCGGTCCTGCAGGTGCGCGGGCCCGAACGCCTCGGGGAGGACGACGGACATGGGTGCGTGCCCCGACGGCATGTTGATCACCAGCTCGTTGCCCCCGTGTTCGAACAGCAGCTGCCGGCAGCGCCCGCAGGGGACCAGGGTCGCACCGTTGCCGTCGACGCAGTCGAAGGCGACGAGGCGGCCGCCGCCGGTCATCATCAGGTCGGAGACGAGCGAGCACTCCGCGCACAGCGTCACCCCGTAGGAGGCGTTCTCGATGTTGCAGCCCCGCACGATCCGGCCGTCGTCGACGAGTGCGGCCGCACCCACCGGGTAGGCGGAGTAGGGCACATAGGCGTGGTCCATGGCTGCGATCGCCTGTTCCCGCAGCAGCCTCCACGTGTCCTCACCGAGGTCATTCGCGGTGACCGGGGTCGGCTCCTCGCACCAGAGGGGAGCCGGGCCTTCGTCGTCTGCAGCACTCATTGTCCTACCTCACTTCGACGTTCGATCATTTCACGTACGGTACGCCCGCGGCGGCCGGTGGGCGAACCCGACCGACGAAACCGGCGACGGCGAGGACGGTGACGATGTAGGGCAGCATCAGCAGCAGCTCGTTGGCGACCGGGGTGCCGATGGACTGCAGGGTGTTGCCCAGGCTCTTGGAGAACCCGAACAGCAGCGCCGCGACCAACGCGCCCTTGGGGTTCCACTTGCCGAGGATCATCGCGGCCAGGGCGATGTAGCCCTGCCCCGCCGACATCTCCTTGCCGAACGCCAGTCCGGAGCCGACGGTGAAGAACGCTCCGCCGAGCCCTGCGATGGCGCCGGCCATGATCGTGTTGCGCACGCGGGTGAGATTGACCTTGATGCCCACGGTGTCCGCGGCCTTCGGGTGCTCGCCCACCGCCCGCATCCGCAGTCCCCACTGCGAGCGGAACACGAAGATCTGCAGCGCGATGACCACGAGGTACATGAGGTAGACGAGGATGTTCTGGTCGAACAGCACCCGGCCCAGGATCGGGATCTCCGACAGCAGCGGGATCGGCAGGTTGGGCAGCCGCTGGCGGGAGTTCCACAGCTCGGCGTGCTCGGTCAGCACCGTCGAGTAGAGGAAGTTCGTCAGCCCGACGACGAGCACGTTGAGCACGACGCCGATGATGATCTGGTTGACCCAGTACTTGACGGCGAAGAAGGTCAGCACCACCGCGACCAGCGCACCGGCGATCGGGGCGGCGAGAAGACCAGCATAGGGGTTCTTCACCACCGAGGCGACGACCGCGGCGAGGAAGGCACCGGCGAGCAGCTGCCCCTCGATGGCGATGTTGATGATGCCCGAGCGCTCCCCGACAAGTCCGCACATGGCGCCGAAGATCAGCGGCACGGACAGCGCCAGGGCACCGGCGAGCAGGGTGGTCATCGGGATCACACCGCCGCTGCCGCCGCCGGCCCAGGCCAGGAAGGACAGGACGAAGAGGACCCCGAAGAGCATCGGGAACCACGAGCCGAAGGCGTCCCGCCGCAGTGCCGACCAGATGGCTGCTCCCGCCATCACCACGAGGATGAGGGAGAGCACGAGCCCGGCGGCCGTCGCCGGCACGACGACGTCGGGGATGGTGAAGAAGTCTCCTTTGGTCGCGATCCGGAACGTCGTCTGCCCGTCGCGGCCGATGAGGCCGAAGAACACGAGGGAGACCAACGCCAGGAGCGAGTAGACGATCGGGAACTTCCAGGAGACGGGGGTCAGGGCCTTGGCCTGACCGGACGGCTTCGCGTCGAGGGCGTGCGCAGTCATCTCAGGACTCCTTCCGCTTGAGCACCGGTGCGGGCAGCCGGAAGATCGACCTCACCAGGGGTGGAGCCGCGATGAGCAGGACGATGACGGACTGGACCACGAGGACGATGTCGATGGGGGTCCCGGTCTGGGACTGCATGAGGTAGCCGCCGGCCTTGAACGCGCCGAAGAGCACGCCCGCGAGGAAGGTGCCCAACGGCCGCGACCGCCCGAGCAGGGCAACCGTGATCGCATCGAAGCCGATCGATCCGCTGATGCCGCCGGTGAGCTTGCCCTCGGTGCCGAGCACCTGGGCCGCCCCGCCGAGGCCGGCAAGCGCCCCGGCGATGACCATGACCAGGATCGTCACCTTCGACACGGAGATGCCGGCGGTCCGGGCCGCGTGCGGGTTCGCGCCCACGGCCTTGAACTCGAAGCCGATCGTCGACCTCTCCAGCAGCCACCACACGACAATCGTGGCGAGCACGGCGATGATGAAGCCGACGTGGAGGCGGAACGGCGGCGGCAGGAGGAGGAACATCTCCGCGGAACCGTCGATGACCCGCGACTGCGGGTTCGCCGAGGAGGTATGGGTGAACCAGCTCTGCTTGAGCAGGTAGCCGAGCAGGTAACCGGCGATGGAGTTGAGCATGATCGTCACGATCACCTCGTTGGCGCCGGTCCGCGCCTTGAGCACTCCGGCGATTCCGGCCCAGATCGCACCGCCGATGAGTCCGCCCAGGGCAGCCAGCAGCATGTGGACGCCTGCTGGCAGCTCCATGGCGTAGCCGAGGAACCCGGCGACCGTGGCGCCGAGGATGACCTGCCCCTGGCCGCCGATGTTGAACAGCCCGGAGCGGAACGCCAGGGCGATGCCGAGACCGGTGAGGATGAGCGGGGTGCCGCTGACCAGGGATTCGGTCAGCGGGCGGATGGCGCGTTCGGTGGTGCGGGCGTTCCAGTCGAACACGGCCCCGCGGAACAGCGCCGAATAGGCGTCGCCGACGGTCGAGAAGAGGGTGGAGAGGAAGGCGCCGGGGGCGGCGGCGATGTTCGCCGCGGCGGCGATCACCTCGGCGTCGGAGACGGCGATGAGGACGCCGCCGACCAGCAGGGCCAGCACGATCGCCAGCAGGGAGACCAGCCAGGACCCGGACAGGATCTCCTGCAGCGTGGACTGCTCCCGGTCAGGCTGCGCCTGCGCGGTGGGAGGCGGCACCGGTGAGGGTGCGGCGGGAGAGATGTCGGTCGTCATTCGTTCTCCTCCGCCGAGGTGGGGGTCGGGTGCGGGTGCGCACCGGGGGTCTCGCGCGCCTCCGGGACCGGGGGCGCGGAGGCGTCGTCGCCGCTGGTGGCGGCGAGGGCCTCGTCGGCGGGCACTCCGGCCATCATCAGTCCCAGCGCCTCGCGGGAGGTGTCGGGTCCGACGATGCCGACGATGCGCCCGGAGTACATGACCGCGATCCGGTCGGCCAGTCCGTACACCTCGTCGAGTTCGGTGGAGACGATGATGCAGGGGGTGCCGGCGTCGCGTTCGGCCACGATGCGCTTGTGGACGAACTCGATCGATCCGACGTCGAGGCCGCGGGTGGGCTGGCTGGCGATGAACAGCTGCAGCTCACGCCCGAGCTCCCGCGACAGCACGACCTTCTGCTGGTTGCCGCCCGAGAGGGTCGAGATGGGGTCGAAGACGCTGGAGAGGCGGATGTCGAACTCCTCGACCTTGCTCCGTGCCGCCTCGGTGATCACGGACGACCGGAGGCTGAGGCCTTTGGCGTAGGGCGGGCGGTCGTAGACGTCGAGGATCATGTTCTCGCGGATCGCGAACTCGGCGATGATGCCGTCGCTGGACCGATCCTCGGGGACGAACCCGACTCCCGCGCCCAGGCGGGACTTCACCGACCGGCCGACGAGCTCCCGGCCGTCGAGGGTGATGGTGCCCAGCCGCGGCTCGGTCAGCCCGATGATCGTCTCGGCCAGCTCGGTCTGCCCGTTGCCCTGGACACCGGCGATGGCGAGGATCTCCCCGCGGCGGACCTCGAAGCTGACGTCGTCGACGACGACGGCGCCCGATCTGTCGACCACGCTGAGGTTCTGCACCTTGAATGTCGCCTCCCCCGGGGAGGCGGGTTCCTTCACCGTCGTCAGGGACACGTCCCGGCCGACCATCTGGCTGGCCAGCTCCGCCTCGGTGGACTCCGGGGACGCCTCGCCGACGATCCTGCCGCGGCGGATGACGGTGATGGCATCGGCGATCGCCCGGACCTCGCGCAGCTTGTGGGTGATGAACACGATCGAGGTGCCCTGCTCCTTGAGCTGGCGCATGATCGCGATCAGCTCATCGGTCTCCTGCGGGGTGAGCACGGCGGTCGGTTCGTCGAGGATGAGGATCTCGGCGTCGCGTGACAGGGCCTTGATGATCTCGACCCGCTGCTGGGCGCCCACCGGCAGGTCCTCGATCAGGGCGTC
>JAPSIC010000211.1 GCA_031179165.1 Brevibacterium sp. | reverse complement strand
CGATGAGGGGTCGCCGATCTACGTCGAGGAGTGGGCGGCCTGGCCGCCGGAGCACTATTCGGTCGCGCAGATCGAGTCCTTCGTCGACGAGTTCTCGGCGTGGATGCGCGGACGTCCGCAGTTCGAGCGGGTCGAGTTCCTCGATCCCGACGGCCGGTTCAGGCAGTACGAGCGGTCGGCTCAGCCCGCCGACGGAGAGATGTAGAGCTTCCGCAGGGCCTCGCCGTCGACGGTCCAGCGGGTCCGCATCCCCTCGCCGAGGCGGACGAGAGTTCCCGGTTCGAGGGTGATCGGCTCCCGGGCGGGCTCGTCGAAGTCGATGCGGCCGGTGCCGGAGAGGACGACGAAGATCTCGTCGGCCTCGATGTCGCGCATCTGTCCGGCGCTCATCTCCCACAGCCCATAGTCGACTCCGGCGAGATGTCCGAGCTCGGCGGTGCCGGTCGTCACCGAGACGGTCGGTGTCGGGCCCGCTTCGGGGGTCTGCTCGAGAGCCTGCCACTCATCGATCGGCTGGCGGTCGAGGGTGACGGCGAGGGTGTCGAGGACGATGTTGGGCTCCATTGCGCTCATGTGCCCAGTCTAATGAGCAGCGTCGCGTCTGCTGCGATCCGAACGGCGGATTCTGCGGTGATGAGGGCGGATTTCAGATGGCAGAACGAACACCGACCACTGTTTACTTTGCCGTTCAGCTGGGATAGAACTGAATCCGTACACCCCTCACATTCACTCTGATCAGGAGTCCTTGATGTCGTACCTCAATGGCGAGGCCGCACACTGGCTGGCGCAGTCGCCGGCCGAGTCCGTCCCGCCCACTCCCCTCCCCACCGAGAAGCAGGATCTCGTCATCGTCGGCGGCGGCATGACGGGACTGTGGTCGGCGTATTACGCGCGCCAGGCTCACCCCGATTGGCAGATCACGGTCATCGAGGCCAAGCACGTCGGCTACGGGGCATCGGGTCGCAACGGCGGCTGGCTCTCCACGTTGCTGCCGGGCAACCGGGCCAAATTCGCCGAGGCGGTCGACCGGGCTCGCACGGCAGATCCGGACGGGCCTATCGGCTCGGCCGGCCTCGACGGCGTCGAGTCCGTCAGGGCCTTCCAGTCGGCCCTGTTCGACTCGATCGACGAGGTGCTCGAGGTCCTCGACCGAGAGGGCATCGACGCGCATCAGGTCCGGGGCGGTCACCTCGACGTCGCGCAGACCCAGGCCGGGATGGCGCGGCTCGAGGAGCTCGTCGAGGCGAACGAGACGTACGGCTACGGGCCCGCGGACATGCAGGTCCTCGACGCCGAGGAGACCCGCGGCCACATCAACGTCGACAACGCGATCGGCGGGCTCTTCGTCCCCGGCACTGCCCGGATCGACCCAGCACTCCTCGTCCGCGGGCTCGCGCATGTGATCCGGAAGCAGGGGGTGACGATCTGCGAGCACACGGCCGCCGCGCACATCGGCAAAGGCACCGTCGCGACGAACCGGGGTCCCGTCCGAGGCGAGACGATCTTCGTCTGCCTCGAGGGCTATTCGGACACGGTCACCGGTGACCTCCCCGGACTCGAGGGACGCCAGGTCATCCCGGTGTTCTCCTCGATGATCGCGACGAACCCGCTCCCCGCCGACGCCTGGGAGGCCATCGGCTGGGAGGGCCGCGAGTGCCTCGGCGACGCCGCGCACACCTTCATCTACGCGCAGCGCACCGCCGATGACCGGATCGCCCTCGGCGGTCGTGGAGCACCCTATGCGTTCCGGTCGGGACTGCCCGGCGACGGAGAGGTCCCCACCGAGGTGGTCGACCTCCTCCGCGGTCGTCTGAGCTCACTCTTCCCCGACCTCGAGTTCGACGTCGCCCATGCGTGGCGCGGTGCACTCGGGGTCACCCGTGACTGGTGCGCGGGGATCTTCTTCGACCCGGAGCAGCGGATCGGGGTGGCCCGCGGCTATGCCGGCCACGGGGTGACCGCGACGCATCTGGCGGCCAAGACTCTGCTCGACCGGGCCGCCGGGTCGCCGACTCCGCTGACAACTCTGCCCTGGAACGATCATTACTCCGGTCAGTGGGAGCCCGAGCCGATCCGGTGGTTGGGCATCCGCTCGATGTACAAGATCTTCACCGTCGCCGACGAATGGGAACGGACGACGGGGGCGAAGCGGACGAGCCTGCTCGCCCGGTTCGGCTCCCGGCTGGCCGGGCTGGCGGAGTGACGACTCCGGGAACCTCACGCCTCTTCACTCCTGACCATTGACCTCGGCCGACACGGACGGTCAGCTGCTCGACGTCGGATGTGGACCAGGCGCGGATCTCCTAGCCCACCGCGGCGAGCGCCTGGTTCCAGCTCCCGTAGAACTTGCGCACCGCGGCCGCCGAGGGCACCTCTCCCTTGCGTTCGGCGGCGAAGGCGCTGTACTCCTTGTAGGTCGCGGGGACTCCGCGAGTCTCGCAGTCGGCGGCGAAGGCGCTGATGGCACGGTCGTAGGCCGCGGCGTCGAAGCGCAGCTGGCCCTTTGCCCGTCCCGTGGAACTCGTCGCCAGTCCGGCTGCCTTCAGCGCTGCGTTCCAGGAGCCGAATCTCTGCACGGCAGTCTGACTCGTCGGAGGCCAGATACTGGCGCCTCTGGATGACGAGACGCCGAGTTCCGAGAGCACCTCGCTGCGACGCGCCTCGTACCGGGCAGCCGACAGCGGCACGGGCTCTCTCAGCCCGCGTAGCGCTGCGATCGTCCGTGTCACCTCGGCGCGGGTCGATTCGATGAACACGTCATCGGACGACTGATTGCGCAATGCCACATCCACCTCGGCGAGGATCTCCCGATCATCGGCGCTCAGCGAAGAGGAGTCAGCGCCCGTCGTGACCACGCCTCGCTCCTTCGCCGCCACGAAGAGCAGCGCCCCCAGCACCGCGGGCGTGGACGTGTGTGACCTCCCATTCGCAACCTCATTCACGGCCACCATCCTATGTCCGCGGCACGGTTGCGAAGATGAGATCGCGCCGCTCGCAGGTCATCGCAGCTGGTTCAGCGCTTCGACGGCTCGGCGACGGCGGTCCTCGACGCTCATCTCCCACCAGTAGTCGCCCCGCTCCCCGAGCCCGTGTTTGGCGATGTTCACCCGGTTCCGCACGGCTCGCAACTCACCCTCATCGCCTGAGTTCTTCGCGACACGGACACCGCTGCGCGCCTTGCCGAGGTGACTCTTGAGCTCCTCGATCACCTCGGCGGGAAGTTCGGGATCCGTCCGCCGCCAGGGACGGCCGCGGATGACCATCCACTTCTCGTCGTCGGAGTAAGTTGACTTCGGAGCTGCTCCCATGTCAGTCAGCCAGTCCGAGAAATGCCAGCAACAGGCGTTCAACTTCGAGCATCTGCTCCGATGTCACTCGCCCGATTCGAGTGTGCACGCTTGCACGACGCACGGTCATGATCTTGTCGATCATCACGTCTGAGTCCCGTGCCAGCCCAGAGCCTTCGGAAGCGGGGACTCGCACTCGAAACAGCGGCCAATCGTGAACCTCGGACGTCAGCATGAGAATCGTCACCGAGTCGAGCGCATATCTGTCATCTTGGACGATCAGTGCGGGACGCGGCTTTGAGGCCATGCCAGGCCCTGCCATCGTCCAGATCTCGCCTCGATTCACTCATCGTCCTCGGGCCATGCTGCCGATTCCTCAAGAAACTCCATTGTGTCGTCCCGGGCATCGAACTCCCTGACCTGCGCGGACTGCCGAGCCACCTCTGCAGAGAAGCTCGACGAGCGAGTATCCGGCACCCAAAACTGCACAGGACGCAGCCCGCGAGCTCGCATCTCGGCCCTATGCCTCGCCACGCGATCGCGCACGCTCATGATCAATCACCCCATCATCATTGTTACATGTAACGCCTCGGATGCATAGG
>JAPSIC010000210.1 GCA_031179165.1 Brevibacterium sp. | reverse complement strand
GAACTGCACCTCGGGACCCCGAGCGCCGGCCTCCGCCGCTATCTCGCGCTGCGCGGCGGCCTCGCCGTCGAACCGGCGCTGGAGAGCAGGTCGGCCGACACCCTGGCCCACCTCGGTCCCGAGCCGTTGCGGGCGGGCCAGGTGCTGGCGGTCTCCGACCCCTCGACGGCACCCCACCTCGTCGACCCGGCCACCTGCCCGAGCGCCCGCCGGTCTCTGCCGAGATCCGGGGACACGATCACGCTCGAGGTCACGCTCGGCCCGCGCGACGACTGGTTCACCCCGGCGGGCATCGCCACCCTGCTCGAGCAGACGTGGACGGTGACGAGCCAGTCGGACCGGGTCGGTCTGCGGCTGCAGGGCGAGGTCCCGCTCGAGCGCAGCCGCGACGGCGAACTCCCCAGCGAGGGTGCCGTGACCGGTGCCCTCCAGGTGCCGCCGAACGGGCAGCCCGTGCTCTTCGGGCCCGACCATCCGCTCACCGGCGGCTATCCGATCATCGCCAGCGTCAATGACACCGATCTCGCGGCGCAGCTGCCCCCGGGCACCCGCATCCGCTTCGCCCTGAGCTCTGCGTCCCCCGTTCCGACACCCGGCACCGCCGACGTGCCCGACGAAAGCTGAATCATGCCGACAATCCTCATCGCCAATCGCGGCGAAATCGCCGTCCGCATCATCCGCGCCTGTGCCCAGCACGGTCACACCTCGGTCGCTGTCTACGCCGACCAGGACTTCGAGGCGATGCACACGCGGCTCGCCGACGAAGCCCACGCCCTGCCCGGGACGAGCGCCGCCGAGACCTATCTCAGCATCGACGCCCTGCTCGCCGCCGCCCGGGCATCCGGCGCCGACGCGGTCCACCCGGGCTATGGGTTCCTGTCGGAGAACGCGCAGTTCGCCGCCGCCGTCGAGGACGCCGGCCTGATCTGGATCGGGCCCACCGCGGACACGATCACGGCCCTCGGCGACAAGGTCACCGCCCGGCAGCTCGCCGAGAAGGTCGGCGCGCCGCTGGCGCCGGGAATCGACCGGCCGCTGCGCGACGCGGCCGAGGTCGAGGAGTTCGCCGCCGAGCACGGCCTGCCGATCATCATCAAGGCCGCCCACGGCGGAGGCGGACGCGGAATGAAGATCGTGCGCGACCTCGCCGAGGTGACCGGCTCCTTCGACTCCGCCACCCGCGAGGCCGTCGAGGCCTTCGGCCGTCCCGAGTGCTTCGTGGAGAAGTACCTCGAACAACCGCGCCACGTCGAGGTGCAGATCGTCGGCGACGGCCGCGGGAAGGCCGTCGCCGTCGGAGATCGTGACTGCTCCGCCCAGCGTCGCAACCAGAAGCTCATCGAGGAGGCACCCGCCCCGAACCTCAGTCCCGAGCAGCGCCGGCGCCTGCACCGCGCGGCCGAGGACATCTGCGCCGAGGTGGCCTACCGGGGCGCCGGCACCGTGGAGTTCCTCCTCGCCGCCGATGGCACGATGACCTTCCTCGAGGTCAACACCCGTCTCCAGGTCGAGCATCCGGTCACGGAAATGGTGTCCGGGGTCGATCTCGTCGGCGAGCAGTTCCGCATCGCCTTCGAGGGACGGCTGTCCCTGGATGCGACTCCCGAACCGCGCGGGCACGCCATCGAGCTGCGCATCAACGCCGAGGATCCGGGGCGCGGCTTCCTCCCCACCCCCGGGCGCATCGACGCCCTGGACGTGCCCGGAGGTCCCGGCGTGCGCTGGGACTCCGGTGTCCGCGCCGGTGACACCGTGCAGCCGGCCTTCGACTCCCTGTTCGCCAAGCTCATCGTCCACGGGCCCGACCGGCCGAGCGCGATCGCCCGGACCGTGACCGCGGCCAGGGAGCTGCACGTGGCGGGACCGACGACCGTGCTGCCGTGCTCACTGGAGATCCTCACCGATCCCGCATTCACCGGCGAGGCCCTGGGCATCCACACGCAGTGGATCGAAACCGAGCTGATGCCCCGCTTCTCCGCCCAGTCCAGGCCCGCCCCGATCGGTGAGGCGAGCCTGCGACGGTTCCCGATCGAACTCGAGGGCAGGCGCTCGCAGATCGGGCTGCCGGCGGAGCTCTTCGCCCTCCTCGGCGCCGCGGGCACGGGCAGCGCGAGTTCGGGCAGCGCCGGATCGGGCAGTGCAGGCGTCGGAGAGGGTTCCGGTGAGGGCGGGGCGTCGGATGGCGCCGCGGTGGGCGCGCCGGTGCCCGGCAGCCTCGTCGACTATCTCGTCGAGGACGGTGCCGAGGTCAGCGAGGGAGAGGACATCGCGGTGCTGTCGGCGATGAAGATGGAGACGAAGGTGGCCGCCCACCGCGCGGGCACGCTGCGGCATGTCGCCGCGGTCGGGGACATGGTTTCGGTGGGTGAGACCATCGCGCGGATCGGCTGATCCCGCACGCACCGGTCCCCTAACCGCCGCTACAGTGGTGGGGTGACGCGGCGACCGCGCACCCATACTCGCAACCCCAGGAGGAGAACCCATGCCACGACTTGCCGTCGGTGACACCGCACCCGATTTCACTCTGGACAATCAGGACGGGAAGTCCGTCAGCCTCAGCGACTTCCGCGGACAGCGGGTCGTCGTCTACTTCTACCCGGCGGCCATGACCCCCGGGTGCACGACCGAGGCCTGCGACTTCCGGGACTCGCTCTCGGCGCTGAGTGCCGCCGGGCTCGTCGTCCTCGGTATCTCCCCCGACCAGCCGGAGAAGCTCAAGGAGTTCGCCGAGAAGGAGGGGCTCAACTTCGACCTGCTCTCGGATCCGGACAAGGCGATGATGGACGACTGGGGTGCCTTCGGGGAGAAGAAGAACTACGGCAAGGTCGTCCAGGGCGTCATCCGCTCGACCGTCGTCGTCGACGCCGAGGGGACGGTCGAACTGGCGCAGTACAACGTCAAGGCCACCGGCCACGTCGGTCGTCTGCGCAAGGCCCTGGGCATCGAAGCCGCCTGAGTCCTCCCGGCGCTCGCGCGTCCTGCTACCCTGGAGTGCGGCGCTCACTGCGAGTGCCGCACTCCGGGTGCGGCAGATCGGGTGAGAGTCTCACGCGCGAGTGGCGGAATTGGTAGACGCGCTGGATTTAGGTTCCAGTGTCTGCGGACGTGGGGGTTCAAGTCCCCCCTCGCGTACGAGAATCCGAAGGCTCCCGCAGCGAACGAATCGCTGCGGGAGCCTTCGCATTCACCGCGTCGGCCGCTCGTCCTCGGCGATGCTCCTCATCGCCTTCCAACCATGGGTGATCCCGCCACCGGCTCGCAGTGCGGCAGCGACCATCACCGCCTCGGCGACCTCGGCCTTCGAGGCACCGGCCTTGACGGCACGCCGGGAATGGTCCTCGATGCAGAATTGGCACTGCGTGGTGACGGCGACGCCGACGGCGATCAGCTCTCGTGTCGCGAGGCTCAGGTTGCCGGCCTTCTTGTCGAACACGGCCTTGTCGAAGCCGAAGAACGCCGACACCATCTCCGGCGCGGCCTCTTTCATATCGGCCATGAACGCCGCCTCTTCATTGTGTGAGTGCATTCCACGATCCTCTCTCGTTGCGACCGGCAGGGTGCGCTGCGGTCGAACAGTGCGCGGCGGCCTGCACCGCGCACTGCATTCCGGCGGTTCCACCCGGGTTCTCGTGCCTGTGCCGGGTATCTGGCGAGTGAAATGCTATACCCGTCAGGGGTATGTGTCCAAGCGACGTGCGGAGCGGCTGGCGGGGACCGCGCGGTGAGGCATCGTGTGCACGAGGCTCTCGAATGTGAGCACGTCGCCACAAGTCGGTCACGCGCAGCACCTCGCTTTCACCAGGACATGCTGGACGCCATCACATCGGGTTGAATGGACACATGCCGACCTCTCTTGTGATCCTCGCCGACACTCACCTGCCGAAACGGGC